>CAZYRX010000032.1:0-21886 GCA_964649895.1 uncultured Halanaerobium sp. | reverse complement strand
GTGATCGCTAGGAACATCTGAGAAAGAACCATGTCCTGCAGCGAAAGTTGGAACACTTAATGCTAAAACTAACATTAAAACCATCATTATTGTAATTTTCTTCATTTTTTAAAATCCCCCTTGATTGTTTACGTTTCTAATTTATATAAGTTCTAATAACCTATACAATCACAGAGGACATCCGAGCGAGTTTCCTAGTTTCCTCTTCATCTGTCCTTCCGATTTTAGATAAGTATTTTAGAACTCCTATATCTCTACCACTGCGCAGCTTCGGGGGGCACCTCCTTTCCACCGCATTTTAGCGTCGAGAGTATAAGCGTATTTGAGTTACATGTCAATGTTCACAGCAGTTCAATCTGCTAAATTAAATTATAACACCTATTTAAGGCTTTTGCAAATCAAAAGAAAATTATCTCAATCTATTTCAATTTTAAAACTCTTTATCCTTTTTGTCAAGTTTTTTTAAATATTTTTCTGCAATGATAAGGGCAGCATAATCATCCAGAGGTTTATTAACCTTCCAGTTAATAAACTTTCTAAGAAATTTTTCATATCTGGACATCGGTTTTTCCGCTAAATAGCGGGCCTGAGCCTCTTCTGTAGTATACTGCTCATCGATCATCTTTATTTTTTTGTCCTCAATATCTATATTTTCTTTTATTTCTTCAATAAGCTCTTCAGAACCTGTACCACTGCCGAACACTATTATATTTATATCATATTTATCGAAGACCTCTGTTAAATGTTTAACTATTTCTTCTCTTTTAATTATGGTTTTTTCTTTTTCTTCTGCATTTTGGCTTAAAACTGCAGCTCCAACTTTATCTCTGCCGGGATCTAAAGAAAGTATATCTTTATTCATTATTATTTAGCTCCTTAAGTTCAAACCTCAAATTATTTGTCAGCCTGTCTTCTCTCCAGATATTTTCGGCAGCATAGATATTTACCCGAATAGTACCTCGGGCGGCTTTTATCCTATTTATTATATCATAGAACTGGCTGAAGTTAATACTTCCTACCTGACCTGAATTATCCGGCAGCAGTCCCTGACTGATCGCTTTTTCGTTAATTTCCTGAAGCAGAGATTCCATTTCATCCTCAATTGCCTGACTTGAATTTTCTGCATTGATCTCTCCAGAAGTAATCAGTTCATCTTTTTCGAAGACAATGAAGTCTTCATTGAGCTGGAAGTTTGCATAAAGCCAGTCGTTTTTGGGTACATTTACCCTCGCAATCAAAGAAACAATAACTCTACTTCCCGGCTCCATATTATAGATAATCTGGGCTGCATTTAGTATATCTTCTGTCTGCAGACGAAGAGCCATCCCTGTTTCCTCATTAACTTCAATTTCTTTTTTAAGTGCAACCTTATTTGCTTCCTGTAAGAATTGATTCAATTCCGAAATTGTTTTCTGCTCACTCTGTCCACCTTCTAAAACATCACTGTAGATCACATCACCTTTTTGATAGACGATATCCTCACCCATGTAGTAGATTACTCCAGCCTGGAGCTGATTGGCAAGTTCCCTTAAGTCATCATAATCGGCCTCTAAAGCTGCAATTTGATCCTGCAGTTCTGAAACCTGGCTTTCGAGATTTTTCCGCTGCTCACTCAACTCTTCAACCCGCTGCTGTAGTTCTTCCCTATTTTTAGAGAGTTCTTTGAGTTCTGCCTCTGTTTCTGCGATTTCCTGATCTTTCTGGGCGATCTGCTCATCTTTTTCGGCAATGGTTTCTTCTTTAGCGGCGATCTCTTCCTCTCTTGCTGAAATCTGTTCCTGGAGATTGGTCAGTTCTTTATCACGCTCTGAAAGTTCTTTATTTAAATATTCCAGTCTGTAGAGTACATCATTAATATTAAATAAGGCCTGTCTTAATTCCGAATAAACACCTAAGAGTACTGTGATAGATAAAACAGCGATTAAAACACCTGTAATAATAGTAATAATAATCGAAGAATAACGGGGGCGGAGACCAAAAAGTGAGACTCGCTTTTTTCCCATTTTCATCCCGATTCTATCACCAAGATAGGCAATTAATCCACTTAAAAATACCACTACTCCAATAATCAAAAATGCGTTGATAATCTCCACCTCCCCATGAATTTTTTAATGTTTTGCTGTCCGATATAGTAGTCCTGCCCCAACTATAAAAATAACTATATTCTGCAGCCAGGCACCAAACCAGGGTGCTATACTCCCCTGACTACCGAGTGCATCTCCAACAGTCATCAATATATAATATATAAAAATGATGATAATACTTATCCCAAAACCTGTTGCCGAACCTGCCGAGCGCTGTGGTTTAATACCAAGCGGTGCTGCCAGCAGTGCAAAAATAAAGCTGGCCAGGGGAATTGAAAAACGGTGATGCAGTTCAACCTTCTCTTCATAGGCTGTTCTCCCCTGCTCCTCGAGCAGAGCAATATGGTCCTGTAGTTCTCTGATATTCATCTCATCTATTTCTTTACCCAGTTTACCGGCCTGAGATGGTGAATGGATACTCTCTCGAGAACGGTAACTGCTGAATTCTAAAGCTGGTGAGCGGTTTTCTCTGTCGAGAAAGTAAACTGTGCCATTATAAAAGTGCCAGCCGTCAGACAACCACTCTGCACTTTCCGCTTCAAGCACACGTGATGGACTACCGTCCTCAAAACTCTGTACAACTACACCTTCCATTTTCCCACTTTCTGCATTGAAACTTTTTGCGTAAAGCATATAATCAGGTCTGC
Organism: uncultured Halanaerobium sp.; assembly: GCA_964649895.1. Classification (GTDB taxonomy): domain Bacteria; phylum Bacillota; class Halanaerobiia; order Halanaerobiales; family Halanaerobiaceae; genus Halanaerobium. The sequence continues at coordinate 19,155 of CAZYRX010000032.1, read as the reverse complement.
TTGTTCTGCTGTCAAGTGGGTTTAAAAAGAGGTCATACTGAGTATCAGGCCTCTGCTCACCGTGTTTGAACTGATAAATTATCTGTTCGGCCTGATGGTTTGCTCCAGGTACTAGAAATTCTGTGATTGCAATTGTAACCCCACTTGTAACAAACCCCATTATCAGGGCAGGTAATACAAGTGATAGAATCGATATACCACCTGCGCGCATGGCGGTTATCTCACTGTCTCCAGAAAGCCTATTATAGGCCATGATGGTTCCCAGCAGTGATGCCATGGGAAATGTCAGAACTATAATTTCCGGCAGACTCAAGAAAAAGAGTCTGACTAAGGTAAGCGCTTCTACTCCCCACTCTGTATAATATTCTGTCATCTCAAAAATTAAATCTGTTCCGACAAAAATACCGGTAAAAGCTGCCACACCAAATAAAAAAGGTGCAATTAATTCTTTATAAATATACTTATTGATGATCTTCAATATCTGCACCCCACTATATTTTGAACTTATCGCCGAGATAAAATCTGCGGGCCAGCTCGTTTTCCGCAATTTCTTCTGAAGTCCCCGATAATAATATTTTGCCCTCATGCATAATATAGGCTCGATCTGTGATCGAAAGCGTCTCCCGCACACTGTGATCTGTGATCAAAACTCCGAGCCCTCTTTTCTTAAGATAGCGTATAATATCCTGTATATCATTAACCGCAATCGGATCAACCCCGGCAAAGGGTTCATCGAGCAGAATAAAGGCCGGATCAGCTGCTAGGGCCCTGGCAATCTCGACCCGCCGTCTTTCTCCCCCAGATAGCTGAAAGCCTTTGCGGTCTCTCAAATTTTCTATATGAAATTCCTCTAATAATTCTCTAATAATAATTTGCATTTCATTTTCTTCTAAATCTCTGTTTTCTAATATTGCCTTAATATTTTCGCCAACAGTAAGTTTTCTAAAAATAGAAGCTTCCTGAGGCAGATAACCGATACCGAGTCTAGCCCGCTTATAAACAGGCAGGTTTGAGATATTGTGCTCATCGAAAAATATCTCTCCACCATCTGGATTAATCAATCCCAAAATCATGTAGAAAGTAGTAGTTTTACCAGCACCATTAGGTCCCAGCAGACCGACTATCTGACCACGCTCCACGTTCAGATCCACTTCATCTACTACTCTTTCGTTATTATATTTTTTAATAAGGCCTTCTGCCTTAATTGTCATCCTGATCTTCCTCCGCGGGCAGCGATAATTTAGCCTGGCCCTTAAGTATTATTTCTTCTGTTTTCTGATTTATCTCAGCCGAATCAGAAGAGAATTTTTCTCCATTTCTCTCTCCTTTTACATTACCTCTTAGCTCAACAAACTCACGCTCTAGATAAAATACGGCCTGGTCGGCTTCAGCCCAAAAATCCTGATATTTGAGATAAACACTGCCTTCGGCTTCCACCCGCTGCTCACTCTGATAAAGCTCGATGAGATCTGCCTCGATATGGGACTCTGCACCTTCAATAGCCGCATTACCCTTTAATTTATAAAATTCTTCTTCAATATTACCTGTCAGCTCATCAGCTCGGGCAGTATAATCATTATAAAAAATCTCTACATTATCTCTGAACTCTATTTCTCCGTTATAGCGGCGGTAAATACCTTCCAAGCGAGCGGTAACCCTTATCTCATCATAGATCAGTTCGACATTACCTGCTGCTGAGAACACCCTCCCCGCTTCTGTCTGGAGAAAATCAAGCTCATCCCCTGTCAGCTGTCTTTCTGCCTGAACTGCTCCAGCTATAAAAACAAATATTGTAATTAATAAAATTAGTAAAATTTTTTTAGTCATTATTTTTCTCCTCAAAAAAGACTGCTGCTCTTTCGTCATCTTCAGCCTTAAATAGTTTTAAATCTTTGAGATTCAAATCTGAAGTGAATTTTTCTGCTTCAGCTTCAAACCGACTGCCTTCGATAATAACATTACCCCTTCCTTCAAGGTAATTATCCTGGATATAATAGTCGAGCTTTTCTGCTTCTGCATAATAGTCATCACTGTTTAAAACTACATTTCCGATCAGCTCTATATATTCACTGTCACTGTGATAAACACCGAAATCTCCGTTAAGTGTATAAAGAAGCTCCTCTGTATCAGCTGCATAGACCCTGACCTCAACTGGCTCGAGCTCCATTCGATTTTCGTTCTGATAATTATCTACCTTTTTACTCTCTAATATCAATTCATGCTCCTGATTTCGATTATAGATGCTGAAACTTACATCCTTCAATTTCTCTTCCGGCCCCTGCTCATCAGCCGGTTCCGGCTGAGGAGCAAGTGGATTTTCCTCAAGTGTAAAGTAAAGAGAAATAGCTATTACAATTAAAAAAAGGAGCGCCACAAAAATAAGTTTTCTATCCATCCCTTTTGAGCCCTCCCTGTTCAATCAATAATTCTGCTGTTTTTTCAACCGCTCCGCCACCACCGAGTTTTTCTCTGACAAAGTAAAGTTTGTTTTCTACATCTTTGAGCAGAGCCCTATAATCCAGCCATTCTGCAGCTGCCGTGTAGATATTCTCTGCAGTCATCTCTTTCTGCAGCAGTTCTGGCACTATTTCTTTATCTGCGATGATGTTCGGCAGACCTACAAATTTAAGTTTGAAAACATATTTAGCTAGTAGATATGTGCTCAGTGCTGCCTTATAGCAAATTATATGTGGTGTAGTTAAAATAGCTGCCTCCAGTGATGTAGTCCCTGAGGCAGTTATCAAAAAGTGGGCTGCTTCCATCAGCCTGTAGTTATTTTCTCTCACAATCTTTATCTCCAGATCGACATCTGAAATAAATTGATCTAAAAAATCATTACTTATACCTTCAGCTGCCGCGAGCACGAATTTTAAATCTGAATATTTCTGATCCAGCTTTTCTGCTGCCTTTAGAAATTCGGGCAGCATCGCTTCGATTTCTCCCCGGCGGCTGCCTGGAAATAAGCCGATAATTTTTTTCTTTGCTTTGATCTTAAAATCTTTTTTTATTTCTAACTTATCTTCCTCTACTTTTACAATATCGAGCAGTGGATGTCCAACAAAAGTAACATCTGCACCTGCTTCTCGATATACATCTCTTTCCATCGGAAAAACTGCAGCTATGTGTGTACCATAATCTGCCATCTTAGCTGCTCTTTTTTTATTATATACCCAGGCTGAAGGGGGAAAATAATTTACCGCTTTAATTCCCTGCTTACTGCATTCTTTGGCAAGCTTCATATTAAAAGCAGAATAATCAACCAAAAATACCAGATCAGGTTTTCTTTCTTTTAAAAGCATTTTCATCTTTTTGAGATGTTTGAAGTGCTGTCTGATATTTTTTAATGCTTCAATATAGCCGATTGTGCTGATTTCGGTTGGGTCAATGATTATTTCTGCACCTGTTTTTTTGAGAGCAGATGAGCCCATCCCAAAAACCTCCAAATCTACAGTTTTTTTCTTCAATTTTCTTATAACTGCAGCAGCATGCATATCTCCCGATACTTCTCCTGCAGATATCATTAATTTTGCCAAGGTAAAATCATTTCTCCTTTATCATTAAAAGATGCAGCTGCAGTAACCAAACCTGCTTGCTCTGCCCTGCGGCAGAACTGCTCTTTATTTATAACAAATGTCCTGCCTGCCTCGATAATTAAACCTGCAGCCTTGTTTTCTATTAAATGCTCCAGTGTTTTTAAGCCCACAGCCGGAACATCAAAGCGGATATCCTGCTCTTTTTTGCTGCATTTACCCATTACAACACCCTGACCACCATATTCAGCTGCTCTTTTAATCGCTTGATCTGTACCCTCAACTGCCTCTAAGGCCATAACTGCTCTGTTTTTGACAAGTGCTGTCTGACCGATATCAAATCTACCGAGATTATATGCGGTTTTAAAGGCGAATTTTAGATCTTTTTTAAGATCCGGATAAAGTTCACCTGTAAAGACTCCTTCTTCTAATAGGAGGTCATCAAGCAGATATGTCTGTGGTAAAACTTCGATTCCACTCTCTATAAATTCATTAACAAGAGCTGAAAGAATTGTATCATCATTTAAGTTCGGCAGTGCTCCCAGTAATTTTGTTAAACGAAGATCAGGTTCAAAATCCTTAAAGATGTGGTATTTCTGTACTTTGCCGAGCAAAATAATCTCCTCTACTCTTTTTTTCTTTAAGAGCTCGATCATTTTATTCAGCTGGGCCAGATTAATTGTATATTCCTCTAGCTCAAGCTCAGAAAAATCTGCCGTGATTTCTTCAGCTATTTTAATCAAGATGAAATCTTCACCTTCAGCCAAAGCTTTTTCCGCCCAAATTCTAGGTAGTTCACCCCAGCCTGCAATTAAAGCTTTTTTTGCCATCACTTATCCACCTACCGGCAGATTCCGCGGCTGGCATTTCTTAAAAAGCGCAGGAAGTGCTCTATTTCTTCACTTGCATCAAGTTCCTGATCCATTTTTTCTATTGCTTCATCAATATTTAGCTTTGATCTATATAGAGTTTTATATGCTATTTTAATTTCTTTTCTCATTTCTGGAGAAACACCATTACGGCGCAGTCCAACTACATTAATGCCATTTACTCCAGCTGGATGACCATCTACCAGTATATATGGAGGTACATCCTTAACGACCTTAGAATGAGCACCTACCATACTCATCTTTCCAACTCTGACAAACTGATGGATTCCAACCATTCCGGAGATAACTGCACTATCTTCTATAACAACATGACCTGCTAAATTTGTCGCATTGGACATTATAATATGGCTGCCCAGCTGACAGTCATGTGCTACATGACAGTAGGCCATAAGTAAATTATCATTTCCAATTCTTGTCTCCCCACCGCCTTCAGCGGTCCCCCGGTGTATAGTTACATTTTCTCTAATTGTATTATTATCACCTATAAAGAGATAACTTTTTTCTCCATCAAACTTTAAATCTTGAGGCTCAAAACCTATAGATGCCCCATGGAATATTTCATTATTTTTACCAATTGTGGTCCAGCCTTTAATAACTACATGTGGACCAACTCTTGTGCCTTCTCCGATTTCAACATTTTCACCAATAATCGAATAAGGTCCTATTTCTACATTTTTTCCTAATTTGGCTCCTGGAGCTACCACAGCTGTTTCGTGGATATTACCCATATGGAGCACTTTTCCCTTTTTGTCTGCTGCCAAGACTATCATTCCCCTTCCTTATTTATCCTCATATGCAAACATTAGCTGTGCTTCTGCAGCAAGATTTTCATCCACATAAGCTTCAGCTTTTACTTTCGATATTCTTTTCCGTAATCTTACAATCTTAACTTTTATTTTAAGCTGGTCACCGGGCTGTACAGGTGTCCTGAACTTTGCCTTATCAATACTGGTAAAAATGGGCAGTTTATCTTCAAGTTCATCAAAGCTGTAATATACCAAAATTCCTGCAACCTGTGCCATCGCTTCTATGATTAATACTCCGGGCATAATCGGATGATCTGGAAAATGGCCCAGAAAAAACTCCTCATTTATTGTTACATTTTTAATACCTTGAATTGATTTTCCCTTTTCTATTTCCTCAATTCTATCTACCAGGAGTAGTGGATATCTGTGAGGTAGTATAGACCTTATTTTGTTAATATCAATTATATTATTTAATTCACTCAAATTAATTTTCCTCCTCAAGCATTTTTTCTCTAATTTTTCTGGCCAATTTTACATGCAGCCTGTGTCCTGATTTTACAGCAATTATGTGACCTTGGATTCTCCCATTTAAAGCCATATCTCCTATAACATCAAGGATTTTATGTCTGACGAATTCATTATCAAATCTGAGTGGATTAACTGTTTTATCTTTATCTATTAATACAGCATTATCAAGACTGCCCCCCAGAGCAAGCCCCTGTTCATGAAGTTTTTCTACTTCTGAGGCAAAACCAAAGGTTCTGGCCTTACTGATTTCTGCTGCAAAGTCATCCTCACTCTCTTCAAATTCAAAAAAACTTGTCCCCACTACAGGATGATCATAATCAAGTGTATAAGATATCTTAAAACCCTGATAAGGCAGGATTGTTATATATGAAGACTCTTCTCTCTCAAAAAGAGCCTCTTCTATTTTGAAAAAGCGTCTTTTTGCCTGCTGTTTTTCAAGGCCTGCATCCATTATCTTTTGATAATATGGATAAGCACTGCCATCTATAACCGGTATTTCTGGTCCAGAAACCTCAACTTCCAGATTATCTATCCCAGCTCCCCAGAGTGCTGCCATCAGATGTTCGATCGTATTGATCCTGGCATTCTCATTTTCACTGCTGCCTATCGTGGTATTACGAACGAGGTTAACAACAGAAAAAGGCTCTGCTGGTATTTTGATTGTTTCATCTAAGTCAGAACGATACAGCACAATACCTGTATCAGGTGCAGCTGGTTTCAAAGTTATACGTGCATCCTCTCCAGTATGGAGAGAAATCCCTTCAACAACTATCTCTTTTTTTATTGTATGTTGACTTCCTTTTTCTATATACAAATAAGTCATTCCTTCCTAAAAGCCTTTCAATAGTTTATTATATATTTATTGACTCAGGAATTCAAGGAAAATATTTGCTTGGCTAAAAAATATTTATTTTTTGTTAAATATTAGATAAATAAGGTAAATTTTTAATTTATTTTGCTAGTTTTTGGTTTCAATTAAAAATTAAGCACTTTACAGGACTTTATTTTTCTTTTAAATTTTCCAGCTCGGCCAACTTCTGCTCAACTTCTTTTTCCAGCTTCCTAATTTTCTTTAAATATTTAGGAAGTCTGCGCAGAGAAGCCTGTTCTTTAAGTGCATCTCTGTGGTCACGGGCAGGAGCCCCTGAAATAAAATCTCCTTCTTTTGTGGGAGAGGTTACCATTGCCCTTGCTGCAGCAGTTGTATGAGCTGCAAGCTTAATATGGCCGACAACACCTGCCTGACCACCAAGTGTAACCCTGCGGCCAAGTTTTGTGCTCCCTGCTATACCGGAAAGTGCCACAAGTAGTGATTCTTCTCCAACTTCTACATTATGAGCTATTTGAATTAAATTATCCAGTTTGCTTCCTCTTCCGATAACTGTCGGCCCACTGGCACCACGGTCTATTGTAACATTTGCACCAATTTCTACCTCAGATTCGATAATCACATTACCCTGTTGTGGTATTTTATGATGCCCATTTTCGTCAGTAGCAAAACCAAAGCCATCAGAACCAATTACAGCACCGGATTGAATTATGACATGATCTCCAATCACTGAGTTTCTCTCAATAATCACACCAGGATGAAGAAGTGTTCCCTCACCGATTTCCACATCCGGTCCTATAATAACTCCCGGGGCCAGAATACTATTATCCGCAATCTTGACATTTTCCGCAATCACAACACCAGCATGAATAGAAAGATTGGAACCTAACTCTACCGATTCATCGATTACTGCTTTATCTGAAATAACCCCACTATAATAGGGTCTTTTTGTTAAAAGTTCGGCTATTTGAGCATATACACGCCGCGGATGATCAGTAATCAGCAGCGTTTTTTCTGTTTCAATCTGAAAATCGCTTTTTGTTACAATTACGGATGCAGCTGAATTAACCGCCTCTTTAAAATACTCTTCTTTATCAGCAAAGGTTACGCTTCCTTTTCTGCTTTCATCTATACCACTGGCAGAATCAACGAGCATTTCTGGATCACCAATCACTTCGGCATCGGTTTTTTCTGCAAGCTCAGAAACCTTCATCTCGATTTTATTTTCTTTTTTATTTTCTCTTCTCTTTTCAGACAATGTAGATTTTCCTCCCTCAACCTGACAATTTAATTTTATTTCTTTTAATTGTAATCCTGATCTATATATTCAATAATAGTACCTGTTATATCCTCTCCACCTCTGTATAAAGGATTTTTAAAGATAACGGCTGTGTAATTTTTCTCCTCTGCAGCTGCTGAAGCAGCACCTTTGATCAGATCAATCACTTCTTCCTCAAGGTCCTTTCGCTCTTTTTCGCTTAGATTATCTGCTGAATCAAGCTTTTTATCAATCAAGTTATTAATATATCTGCTTTCCTCATAAACCCTATTTACTTCAACAACTCCGGTAAATTCTTCTTTTTCCAAAAAAACCGGCAGTATTAAAGCCATAATTATTATAAAAACTGCAGCTGTTTTTCGATAGTAGTTCATTTACAAAAATCCTCCAGATCAGTAGTATTTGTTCAAAATTTCTGCAATTTTAGCTTCTATTTTTACCGCTTCTGCTTCTCGCTTTTTAAGCATCTCTGCCCTGATTTCTTCTCTTGCCTTCTCTAATTCTGCAAGCAGTTTTTCTTCTTTTTCCGAAATTATAGCCTGATGTTCTGAACGGATTTTCTGTCTATATTCAGAAAATTCCCTGTTAAATTCAACAATAACTTCCTGTGTGCGAGAAGCAATATCCATATTTTCCTGCTGTTCTTTTTCTGCGAGCAGCTCTTTTTGTTCTGCTTTTACTTGGTCCAGCTTTTCTTGATATTTTTTTCTTTCTTCTGAATTTTGTGCAACAACTTCCACAGCTGTCTGCAGGTTTAGTATTTGTAAATAATTATCCCTTATTTCTTTTTGATTGTAATCAGCATATTTTTTTTTGATTTCACTGCGTATTTCCTCTAACTTTTTAGAAAGCTCAGCTTCCAACTCACTTCTTTTCTCTGCAAGTAGTTCTTTTTCTTCTGCATTTAATCTATCCTTAAGATTTTCCAGTTCTGACATGATATTATCTCTTAAACCATCTACCCTGTCCATACTATCTGCTGTAATTACAGCAAGAGAAGCAGCTTTTGCCGCTTCCATCAGAGAAGCACTTCTATTTCTTACCTCAGATTTGAACTGTTTGCTTTCCTGCAGCTCTCCTGCAAAAGAAAGTTCACCACTTCCTATTATAGTGATATTTTCAATTGAGCTTAGTTCGCTCTTTTCTAACTCATAAGCAGGGTAAAAATCTCTCTTTTCAGGTGTAAATACAAAGACAAGAAGGAAAGCAAAGGCCAGCCCCATGATAATCGAAGTTAAAAATTTAATAGCTACCAGGTGATGTCCGGAATTATCCACTGCTCTCCTCCTTTCTTATTGCTCATTTGTATTTTTTGCTTGATATTTGCAGCCGCTAATATTTTTTAATGGATTATTCTGAAGCCTGCTGCCAGCTTTGAGCAACTTTAGCAAGCACTTCCTCTGTCATATCATAGCCGCCATAAATCACATAGTCTTCTTCTAAAACAAATTTAACATTCTTTTCTTCTGCTGTTTCGATAATTATATTTTCTACCTCTTTAGTAACCTGGACCAGCAGTTCCTCTTCAAGTTCATGCAGCTGTCCCTGATACTTTTTCAGCAGTGCTTTCTGTTCGACCCCTGACAAATCGGCTGCTTCTTCTTCAAGCTGTCTGGTGTATTCGGCCGCCTTCTTATTTAAGGTCTGTTCTGCTGCAGTTCTGGCTGGATGTTCTGCAAATACTCTTTCGAGGTTTACATAAGCAACACTATCAGTAGTCTTATCTTCACTGAAAACCTCAAGTCCCATTACAGCTGCAGTTAAAGCGATAAGCAGCAGAATAACAGAAATCTGAAACTTCCTATCACTCCAATTCATAATTTCAATTCCTCCAAAATTATTGGATTAAATTTCTAATGCTTAATTTATCTATTAAAACGCATTTCCGATACTAAAGTGGAACTGGCCATCTTGATCTTCATCCCAGCCATAATCAAGCCTCAGCTGACCAACAGGGGTATTCATCCTCAGGCCGAGTCCATAACCATAGTAGAGATCATTCAGTGCAATTTGGTCTCTGTCTTCCCAGACATTACCTGCATCTGTAAAGAGAACACCTGTAAAACTGTCATTAAAAGGTATTCTGTATTCAAGATTTAATAAAAGCAGATTGTTATTCTGTCTGTCAGTAAAATCGAAATCACTGCGCTCATAACCACGCAGACTGTTTGAGCCACCTAGATTATATTCTTCCGTGCTCGGCAGTTCAGTTCTTGGATAAGAAATTCCTGCTTTAACCCTAAATGCCAGTGCATGATCTTTAAATGCAGGGAAATACCTTCTGCTGTCTATATTAAATTTTGTAAAATCAGCAGTTCCACCGAGGAAGTCTCCCGCATGTTCAGTACTGAAGTTATTGATCGAGCCGCTGCGGGGATGAAATCTATTATCTGTAGAATCTCTGCTGAAACCCAGTGTTAATGAGCGAAGTTCAGTATCTTCTGTTACTATATCATCTTCCCAGACGGTCTCTGCATCTTCCAATCTATATTTAAGAGAAGTTCTCCAGTCCTTTGGCAGGGGATGACCTAAAGTGATGCTTCCACCTGTTTTTGATTCTTCATAGGTCTGACCATCAGCATTTTCCTCTTCTGTTGTGCTGTCATAAATACTAAACCCAAAAGAATAATTGCTGTCCCAGAGATAAGGTTCATAAAAGTTAAGTGAATAAGTAGTTGTATCACCAAACTGCCATTTAGCCTGGATATTCTGACCATTACCAAATAAGTTTTTCTCACTTACATCTATAAATCCTAAAAGACCATCTGTTGAACTGTATCCACCACCAAAGTTGAGGCGGCCGGTTTTTCCTTCTTCTAGGTTAATAATCAATTTAGCTGTATTTTCTTCTGCATTTACTCTTTCCAGCTCTGGATTGATATTATTAAAATATTCAAGTCTGAATAAATTACGATAGCCCTTCTGTATTTTTTTGATATTTACTAAATCTCCAGCTTCAATTGGCATTTCTCGTAAGATAACTTCGGCATCTGTTTTATCATTCCCAACAATTTCTATGGAATCAAGGGTTCCGGGAACAATCTCTATATTGAGTATACCCTCATCACTTACATTTACCTGCCTGTAGCGGGCAAGTATATAGCCATCATCCTGCATTTTTTCCTGCAGTTTTTTTAAGTTTTCATTCATCTTTTTGGCATTAAGTACATACTCCATCTTAAGATCAAGTATTTCTTTGATTTTTTCCTCAGAATATATACCCTGATTACCTTTAACATTAATACCTTTTAAAACGGGATTTTCTACAACCTGAAAAATAACATTTAAACCCTGCTCATAGTTTTCAAATACAATATTTACATCCGAAAAATATCCCATATCATAGACTGCCTGAAGATCCTGCCGCAGTGCTTCCTGATCTGTCTGCTCACCTACTTCAGTACTTACTTTAGATAATATCTCAAAATCACTTACATAATCATTACCTTCAACAGATATTTTTGTTATTTCATCAATTGGAACATTTTGTGCATTAACAGCTGCTGAAAAAAGCAGAATTAACGTTAAGAATAAGATAGTCGTTTTAGAATAAGATCCTAAGTTCATAATTTTCCTCCTAAAAATTTGATTTGTATATTTTTAAAAATCTATACCAGTTTCTATACTAAACTGATATTCTTCATCACCAAAATATGTTCCTTTTAATACTGTCCGGTCGGTCAATCTATATTGAAAAGATATTTCTCCTGAGCTTTCTTCTTCTGTAAAAAAGCTTGCATATTCTATATAAAATTTATTTGTAATATTTTTCCCTAAATAAAGTGCAAATTCCCTTTCCAGTCCATACTGAGATGTATCAATTTCTATTCTATCAAGAGCAAGTGCTGATTGAAAATCTGATTCAAGAGGATTAATCACATCTCTCTGCAGAAATGCATTGATCATCCTGATCAGCTCTTGAGTAATTATCGCTTCTATACCTATATCTTCATCACCTATAATCGCAGACCCGAGTGCCCCCTGGGTTGTTAATAAGTTTAATATCTCATCCTCAGTCATTTCTGGGTTGGAAGAAAGTGTTGTCCGCATATCATTTGCGGGTCCATTAACACTGATGGTAATTTCTCTACCTCCAGCATAAGTACGCGCATTAGCACTTATTGTTGGTATATCATTTTCATCAACAGGAGTAAAAACAACCTCACCATTAAGCAGGCTGAAACGGGAATTATAATAAGTAAAATTACCGCGGGTACTTCTAAAACGGCCCTGCATTGTCAGTGGGTCTTCCAGCTCATCATTAAATTTCAGATTCAAATTACCTTCTTCGACATAAATATTCATATTCGGGTTAACAACTCTCACATTGCGCCCGCTAACAATATTTAAATCGATTTCCGGTGCAAATCCATTCTCGCTTTCTCCCTCCGGCATCGGCCATTCCCAGGGTATACTTATTTTAAAATTGTATGCCCTTAAATCACCCCTGAGAACAGGATCAGCAAGTGGACCTACAAATTCTAATTCTGCATCAAATTCTCCATCAAGTGAGCCGTAAAGAAAATAGAGTTTATTACCTGTTAAACTCAAGTTCCAGGCATCTTCAGCTGAAAAAGGATTGAAATTACCATTGATTGTAAAGTTACCATCGGCAAGTTTACCTTTTAAATCCTCTACTCTAAAACCACTGTTGTTTAATTTGATAAGACCGCTGTAATCTTCAATCGGGTCAGATAACCCCACCTCCAGATTGCTTCCAGAAACCCTTATTTCTCCATCTAAATCTGGGCTGTTAATATTACCTCTAATAACAGCATTTCCATTAAGATTCCCGTCTGCAGTCAGCTCATCTCCTATAAATGAGAGTAAAAATCCGAGTGGCAGTGAATCTAAATCAGAGTTTAAATTTATCTCCTGGCTTTCAAATGAATAATCTCCATTTAAATTGAAGGTACCTCCACCGCTAAACTGAAGCTGCTGTTCTAAAGAAAAATTTGTTCTGTCTTCTAAATTAATTTTACCATTAAGCGACTTTATTTTAGTCTCATTTAAACTTATTTCACTAAGCTGGTGTTCAATTTTTAATATAGGTGAATTTATATTACCTCTAATACTTCCATCCATATCCAGTTTGCTTTTTAGATTTAAATTAAAACCAAATTGATCAGTCATAAAATCAATTGGCAGAACACTTGAACTGAAAATTAAGTCTAAATTCTTAGCTACCTTACCACTCAGTGATAAAACATCATCTTGACTTTCTGCAGTAACAGCTTCCAGATCAATAACTGCACTGGGTTGATCTAAATTACCCTTTACTTCCACCGGCCCAGATACAATCAAATCCTCAGCAAATGGGTAAAAAGGTACAAATTGATTCAAAGTATTTTTAACAGGCACATTATTCAGTTGAAGTTGAAGATCAGCAGTTAAGTTAGTGCTCAGCTGATCAAGTTCTCCTTCAAGTGCATAATCACCATCATCTACTTTAAAATTAAAGCTGTTCAGATATAATCTGTCCTGATTAGGCTGGTAGAGGAAATCATTATCCAAAAATTTTATATTAAGATTATTATATTTTAAAGAATCAGAAAAAAGCTTAAACTGCAGCTCGGGAGAGCTAATTTCTCCCCGCAGATTACCTTCCAGGTTAAGCTCACCACTTAGTGTATCGTCTTCAGGAATATATTCTGCCAGATATTTTTCTGTTTCAAAACCACTAAGTTTTAGATTTAAATCAAGCCCTTCTGCAGGTATGTAATAACCATCTGCATTTATCTCTAAATCCTGCTGTACTGCTGATAAACTGCTTAGTTCAAATCTGCCATTATCCCTTTTTACTGCCGCATTTAAACTTGTAAATTCATATTCATTCCCATCAACAGCCAGGACTGTATTATCTGCCATTATCTTAAGGTTCAGTTCTGGATTAAAAGTTTTTCCACTAAGCAAAAGTCTAACCTGTACCTCACCTGTAAGTGGTAATTCTCTATTGATCGCTTCAGATATATCATCAAAATATACATTCTCTGTTTGAAACTGCAGGTCTATAGAGCTAGCTGAAGTACTCAAAAGATTATCAGCCATTCCTGATGCTCTTAGTGTTCCCTGAGCTAAATCTGCCTGTAAATTCTGTAGTTCCAGATTTCCATTTTCAAAACTGCTTTTTACTCTCAAGCTGCTTAAATTGAAGTTCTGATAGCTTAAATAAGGTATCTCAGCTGTGAGGCTCACTGAAGGACTGCTGAAACTTCCAGCAATAGAACCTTCTAGATGTTCAACAACTGAATTCAACTCATTTAATTGAGCAATATCTTCAGCTAAAACTCTATTTATCAGCAGGGGATTAAATCTACTACCTGCATAGCGAAGCTGCATGTCTTTGTTATTAAAATCGATATCACCACTAAGATCCAGACGCAGATATTCAGATTCAAATTTAAAAGAACTTAAAGTCAAATTATTTTCATAAAACCAGAAAGAAGAATCGATACCACAGTCACTATTATCCTCTTCTAAATTAAAATCAAATTGAAATTCTCCTGCAGCAGAGAACTGATTATTCAAACCATAAATTCCTGCAGCATCAATTAAGAAATTCACATTTTCATCTGCTATTTCTGTGAATCTATCCAGATAATCTCTATTCTCTTCAAGTTCAAAATTATTAATGATTTTTTCTATGCTGTTATTTAGCTCTAGATCATTACCTTCAGCTCTTAAGATATAATTTTCGCTGGCAAGGTTATAGCTTGCTTTTAAATTGAACTGACCGCCATCAACGAAATTTAGATTGGCTCTATCTAAGTAGACTTCGTTCTCTGCAAGTCTGAGCTCGAATTCACTATCTTCAAAGTCAAAATCTAAAGCTTTTAACTTTTTAACATCAGCAGTTAACTCTCCCACCAGCAGACCATCTCTATCACGTTCTAAGCTGAATTGAAAGTCAAATCTGCTTTCTTTAAGGTGGGGACTTAAGAAATTATAATCATAAACAAAGTTTTCTGCTTCTGCAGAGATTTCTAACTTAGCATTTTCAGCAAATTTAAAACCAAACTGCAGACTATTCTGATCAATATTAAATTCTGTCTGTTCAAGTGCTGCTTCAAATTCAGGTCCTTCAAGCACAATCAGTGCTTGAGGTAGTTCTATATTTATGGTTTCTGACTCTTCTTGCTGAAAAATATATGCTGCACTACCAACTAAATTATTCAGATTAATCTCTGCCCTGTAAGAAGAAATCTTAGCTGCATTAAAAACTGCTTCTCCTCTTACTGCAGCTCGCCCACTAAAATCAGCTGCATCTATATTTAAAGAATTATAATTAAAATTTTTCTGCGGCAAATATTTATAAAATCTTGAGAGCTCGATTTCAGCTGTATCAAAATACAGTTCGGTATTACTACCACTCTTTTTTAACTGGAAATCCAAATTATCAAGACTTAAATCTTCAATTATTTGACCTTCAGCCAATTTTAACCGGTCAATACTCAAAGCAGAAGAAAAATTAACTTCAAAGTTATCTACTTCGCCAACCTTCATACCTAACTGCAGATTTTGAACGCTAAAATGATAGTCTTCAAGTTTTACTTCTACAGCTGCATCTCTGATATTCATATTTAAATCTGCTAAATAATCAGGTAGTTTAAGTTCTGAGAAGAATGCGGCAGCACTATTCTCAGAATCAGCAGCAGAAGTTTCTTTATTTAACTGTTCGATATCTTTTCCATTCAATTGATCAATATCCAAAGTTTTAGTTTGTTTTCCAAAATTTAAATTGTTTATCTCTATATCTGCATTTTTCAGCTCAACAAAGTCAAATAAAATAATATTATTATCCTGCATCAAGTTCAAACTATAATCAAGATTAAGCTCATCTGCCGCAAAGGCATTGCCAAGTTTATCTTTAAATTTAAAGTTTTTAACATTTATCCTGTTAAGAGGCCATAAGGAGACTTTATCCAGGCTGATTTCTCCGCCTGTTTCTCTTTCCAGAAAAGCAATAATATCATCTTTGATAAAATTGGGAAGTCCTGATAACAGGCTTAGAAAATAAGCTGTAATTATTAATATCACCAGAACCCCGATTAGATATTTTATTTGCTTATCCATTAAAAAACCTCCACTAAGCAGGATCTGTAGTTAAGTATTAGTTCTAATTGATATTTTAGTTTCATCAGCAGCTCTTCTATTCTCTATTCTGAAGATTTTTAGTTCCCAGCAGCTGAGCCTTCACTATCTTCATTTTCTATATTTCCTTCAGCTTCTGTTTCTTGCTCAACAGACTCATCTCCTGATTTTTCTAATATTTCTAAATCCAGATTCAAGCTGCCTTCCAGCACATAATCTGTTTCATATCTTTCTTTTATTTCTTCTTTATCTTTTTGAGCTTCTTGAGCTGGTTCAGCACCTTTATCTTGTCTAGGATTACTTTCTTCTCTATCTTTTATCGGTGTTTCATCTTCAGTAGGCGGCATATCCTCAGGTGCTTCTTGACTGCTTTCTAAATATTCGCCACCACCATAAGAAGGATAAAGCTGAAGAATAAGATCATTATTATCAGGTGAATCCAAATAATCTTCCAGCATTGATTCGAAATTCTTATATCCGGCTATCTCTGCTTCATTTAAACCACCATCACTCTGGGTTTGTCCATTACTCTCTGCTCTAACTGTTTCCCCAGTATAACCTCCATCAACAAAAAGGGTTGCTAATCCAGGTTCAACATCTTCAGGAAGTTTGAGTTTAAGTTCTTTGGTTTTTGTTCCATCTCTATATTTATGCAGTGTTACCTCTACATTCAATTCATCACCAGGATAGATTTCTTCATTCAAAACCTTTGCCTCCTGGACCAAAGCAACACTATCGGTTTTTTCGAAGTCAAGTTCCAGCCTGATATCTATCAGGTTAACCTCTTTAAATGGATTAGTTGTAATCAGATCTAAAAGTTGAGAAAAATCATATAGTGACATACTCCCAATGTCATTTTGACTGTAATACATATTTGTAGATTCTACATGAAGCTTGGGTAGTCCACGCCCCATGATCCTCAATGTTGACCTGGCTGATCCCGGTCCGATTCTATCCAGAGCTGAATCTACTGCCTGAAGTGCAGTACTATTTGCCAGAGAATTAAATAGATATTTATCATTGATTATCTGTAAGGTTACTTCTTTTTTAAGTTCACCATCTTCGGAAATAGAAATATATAAGGGCGTAATTCTCGGATAATTATCTATTCTTCCTGCAATACCTGCACCTCTATCCTGAGATACAGATCCTATCAGGCGATCATAGGGAGAACCCAGTTTAAAGGGCTGCTGTGAGCTGGGAATCACTCCATTTATATAGGCTCTACTCAACAGGTAATCCACTTCACCTCGATTTGTAAATGGATGACCAAAGGCTAAAAATTCTCCCTGATCTACATATGTTAAGGTGCCAATTGAGGCTACAGATATATCCCCTCTTACCAGCTGTACGGCTATCGAATCTCCGGCTTTAGGAGAGCTTTCAATTTTATCTTCTTCTCTAATCCCCGGACTTGTGATTACATCTAAATTTAAATCTTCAAGATTATTCTCAAGTCTTTTTAAAGCTCTACCTCTTATACCACTAACCATTATTGGACTGTTAGCTCTCACTATTTTTTTTCCGAGAGAAATATCTTCGACCTCATTATTTTCTAACTCTTTATCTTCAATTTCTTCGTCTTCAATTAAATCATTTTCAATTCCATTATTTAGAAGGTTTTTGTATTCCAATAATTCCAGCATTCTTCCAATAGGGGTAACAAGCCCATAGCGGTGGTCACTATAATTCCAGCCATAACCAATTGCTCCGATAAGTTTGTCATCAACATAGATAGGGCTGCCGCTCATTCCGGCTGCTATACCACCATGTTGTTCCATTTTTTCTCCGCCGACTTTGATCAATATTAAGTCCTCATTTAAACTTCTATCTCTCATTACACTTATTATTTCAACCGGAAACTCTTCTACCTCTGTTCCCGAAAATACCGTTTTACCATAACCGCTCATCCCGGCCTCAACGTCTTCTAAAAACATGAAGTCCTGAGCTGAAGCAGCCTGAGAAAAAATCAGTATTATTAAAATTAAAGCCAATAATAAATGCTTAATTTTATATTTTCTCAAAATATCATCCTTTCCAGCCTAACTTTAAGATGAATAACTCTGCTCACCTGTGCTTAAAACATTAGAAATCTTGTTTATCTCATTTAAAGCATGTCCAGTTCCTTCTGCTACACAGGTTAAGGGAGCATCGGTAACATAAGCTCCAACCTCTGTCTGTTCACTGATAAATCTATCTATATCCTTTAGAAGTGAGCCTCCACCTGTTAGGATAATTCCTTTTTCCATAATATCTGATGATAATTCAGGTGGTGTTCTCTCCAGAACTCTGCGCGCAGCCTGAGCAATGTTATCAAGCAGTTCCTTAAAAGCTTTATGTGTTTCTGCTGCAGAAATTTCTACATGTCTGGGCAGTCCTGTCATCAAATCTCTACCTCTTACCTCATATACAGCCTGACTCTCATTATTTGCACAGCCAATATTAACCTTGATCTCTTCTGCGGTTGACTCACCAATGACAAGATTATAATGTTCTCTTACAAATCTGACAAGTGATTCATCAAATTTATCTCCACCGACTCTAATTGATTCTCCTGCAACTATACCTCCAAGTGAAAGCACTGCAATTTCTGTAGTACCACCACCGATATCGATTACCATATTGCCTTCTGCTTTTTCTATCTGCAGTCCGGCACCTATAGCAGCTGCTACCGGCTCTTCAATTAGAAATGCCTTTCTTGCTCCAACCTGTACTGCTGCTTCAAGTACAGCCCTGCTTTCCACTCCGGTTACACCTACAGGGATACAGACCATTATTAATGGTTTGATGAATCTGCTTTTTACTCCCACTTTTTTAAGAAAACTCTTTAACATTAGTTCTGCTATCTCAAAATTTGCAATTACACCATCTTTAAGTGGGCGAACCACCTTAATATTCTTTGGTGTTCTTCCGAGCATCCTTCTGGCCTCTTCCCCAACCGCTATTACTTCATGTGTATCTGAATCTAAAGCCACGAAAGAGGGCTCCTGTAATACTATCCCTTTATTTTCTTCATATATTATTACTGTTGCTGTTCCTAAGTCTATTGCAATTTTTTTGCTAAATTTGTTCAAAATTTTATCTAACATATTTTCTCCTTTCAAAATAAATTTATTTTGAAATTTTTATTAACTGCTCCATTTTCAATTCTTACACCCCATTGTATAATATGAATCTTAAAATTAAATTAAAATTTTAGCTAGCATTGTTTTGATAGCTTTCTTCCATTTTTCCTTCACCGGACTTTAGAAGGGCATATTTT
>CAZYRX010000031.1:0-22027 GCA_964649895.1 uncultured Halanaerobium sp. | reverse complement strand
GCTTACCCTGGTTATCCTTATGCATTTTTAGTGCTTCTTCTTTTAAATTCATCTATTTACCATCTCCTCACGATTCTCTTTAAACCATTTATAATAACTTCTCTTATTAAGCTTTATTCTTTAAAAATGTACTGCCATATTATGCACATCTTCTGCTGCTTCTTTAACAGACTCAGATAAAGTTGGATGAGCATGAATTGTATTAGCAAGCACCTCTGAAGTAGATTCTAACTTAATTGCAATAGCTGCTTCAGCAATTAGATCTGTTGCATGAGGACCAATTATCTGAGCTCCTAATATTTGATCCCATTTTTTATCAGAAATGATTTTTACAAATCCTTCTTCATGACCTGCTGCAATTGCTTTTCCGCTGGCCTTAAAAGGAAAGCGGCCGACATTTACTTGATAGCCTTCATCTTCTGCCTCTTCTTCAGTCATTCCGACACTGGCTATTTCTGGTAGTGAATAAACACAGTTTGGAATTAAATTATCTCTTAGTTCATAATCACCTTTAATATTCTTGACTGCTGCAATCCCCTCTGCAGAAGCCTCATGAGCTAAGAGCATTCCTCCAGTTACATCTCCAACTGCGTATATACCAGCTATACTTGTCTCCATATGTGAATCTACTTTAATAAAACCATTTTCCATTTCTAAGCCTAAGTTTTCTATACCAGAGAATACAGGTTTACGTCCAACTGCTGCCAGCACCTTATCTGTAATAATCTGATCTGTTTTTTCTGATTCAATTTTAACTATAAGCTCATCATCTTTCTCAACAATTTCAGTTACTTTAGAACTGGTCAGTAATTTTACTCCATGTTTTTTCAAGTTTTTCTTGAGAATATTGACCATTTCTTTATCGAAATTAACTAAAATATCATCGAGAATTTCAACTATAGTAACTTCTACTTCCAGACTGGAATAGATTGAAGCCATTTCAACTCCAATAACTCCTCCCCCAATAATTACTATTCTTTCTGGAAGTTCATCTAAATCAAGGGCTTCTTTACTGCTTATCACACCAGGAAGATCCATCCCTTTTAATCCAGGCATGATTGGGGCTGAACCCGTTGCTATTATAATATTTTCAGCCCATATCTTCTCATTTTTATCAGCAGATATATTTATTTCATGCTCATTTATTACTTCTGCCATGCCTTTGATTAAATCTACACCGTTCTTTTTGAATAGGCCCCTTATTCCACCAGTTAATTTGTTTACTACTTTGTTTTTGCGTTCTCTCATCTTCTTCCAATCTAAGCTGTAACCTTCTACCATTATTCCAAACTCATCCATTCTTTTAAGTTCATGTATTAATTCTGTATGTTTCAGATAAGTTTTTGTGGGAATACAGCCCCGATTTAAACAGGTGCCACCGACAACATCTTTTTCAATAACTGCAGTTTTGAGCCCTAACTGAGCAGCTCTTATTGCAGCAACATATCCGCCGGGTCCACCTCCTATTATTCCTATATCATATTTTTCCATTATCTTTAACCTCCAGCATTATCAATCAAGCCAAATTTAGAGCTTATTGAAAGCTTAGTATTTCTTCGATTTACTAATTTATATGATTCTTAAAGAATTTCTTCTAAGATATCAACAATACCTTCAGTACTTTCAGCTATATATGCACCAGCTTCTTTGAGTACTTTTTCTTTGTTCTCTGCACTTCCAGTTCCATCAGGAGCAACAATTGCACCTGCATGCCCCATACTTGTATCTTTAGGAGCATTTTTGCCTGCAATAAGGGCAACTACTGGTTTGCTGACATTTTCTTTTATATATTCTGCAGCAATTTCTTCATCACTACCACCAATTTCGCCAATCAGAACAATAGCCTCTGTTTCTGGATCATCTTCAAGTAGAGGCAGCATCTCAACAAACGGTGAACCAGGTATCATATCTCCACCAATACCTATTGCAGTGGACTGACCAATACCTCTATTACTCATCATGAATACTGTCTCATAACAGTTGGTTGCACTTCTTGAAAGAACGGCTACTTTCCCAGGTGAGAAAATTCTATGAGCCATAAATCCAGCTTTTGATTTACCAGGAGAAATCACACCAAATGAATTTGGTCCGATAACTGTAGCACCATACTTTTTAGAGTGGTGGTACACTTCTAACATATCATGTACTGGTACACCTTCAGCAATTGTCATGATTAATTTTAATCCTGCATCCATTGCTTCAAAAGCACCTTCTTTGGTAAATCTCGGAGGTACAAATAATACTGTTGCATTTGCATCATGTTTTTCAACTGCTTCTGCAACTGTATCATATACAGGTACTCCAAGAACTTCCTGACCACCTCGACCTGGTGTTACACCTGCTACAACATTTGTTCCATATTCAAGCATCTGCTCGGTGTGGAATTTTCCTTCTCTTCCCGTAATACCCTGTACTATTAATCTCGTATTATCATCCACTAAAATGCTCATATAATGCATCCACTCCTTCCAGAATACTATCTACAGAAACAACTGTATCTTTCATATTATGAATTATTTCAAGTCCTGCTTCTTTGTTAGTACCTTCAACTCTGATTATTACTGTTTTATCTCCAACTGCATCAGATGCCATCTC
Organism: uncultured Halanaerobium sp.; assembly: GCA_964649895.1. Classification (GTDB taxonomy): domain Bacteria; phylum Bacillota; class Halanaerobiia; order Halanaerobiales; family Halanaerobiaceae; genus Halanaerobium. The sequence continues at coordinate 19,432 of CAZYRX010000031.1, read as the reverse complement.
TAGACCTTTTGCAATTTCATCACAGCGGGTAATACCGCCAAAAATATTTATAAGCAGCAGTTCTACATCATCATTTTCGAGTATTATTTTAATTGCTTCTTTTACCCTCTCTGCAGTTGCTCCTCCACCTAAGTCAAGAGCACAGCTTACTTCCATACCTTTTTTTGTGATAAGGTCAATAGAAGACATGATCATTCCTGATCCATTACTGATAACTCCTATATTACCCTCATCTCTGATTGGTATATAGAGGAAGTCATATTTTCTTGCTTCAATAACTTTTTCATCTTCAGTTAGTGCATCTCTAAACTTCAAAATATCATCATGTCTGAATAATGAATTATCGTCAATATCAATTTTACCATCTACTGCTATCAAATCTCCCTCACCATCTATAACAAGAGGATTGATTTCGGTCAGCAGACAGTCATATTCTTTAAATAATCTATAGAGATTCTCTACTATCTCATAGAGTGGTTTTAAATAATCTGGATCAATATCGAAGTAGTTAACTAAATATCTTACCATATATGGCTTAATACCCATCATTGGATTTATTGGTACTTTAGCTATTTTTTCTGGTGTTTCGTGTGCGGTCTCTTCGATATCAACTCCACCCTCAGTACTGAAAATCAAAAGAGGAGTTTTGGTTTTACGATCAAGTGTAACACTTAAATACCATTCTTTTTTCACATCAATCATATCTACAACTAGAAGTTTTTTGATTTCTAAACCTTTAATTTCTTTACCAAGTAAATCTCGACTTATCTCTATTAATTCTTCATCATTTTCTGCAAATTTAATTCCTCCAGCTTTACCTCGGCCACCGGTCTGTACCTGAGCCTTTACAACTACAGGATAATTTTCAACTTTTGCAATAATACCATCGCCTCGAGTTGGTTCATCATCCTGTGCTGTATTACCTAAATCTTCAAGAGAATCTATAACAAAACCCTTGTTTGAAGGAATATCATAATCATAGAACAATTCCTGTGATTTATATTCTAAAAGCTTCAATCTAACACTTCCCTTCTATTTTATATGTTATGCCCAGAATTCTTCATCTGTTGGTACTTCAACATCATCTAATAAATATGCTATTTTTGTTGTGTTTAGTAAATGCTTGAAATAGAAATTCTCAGATATACTGTTATTACCCCATGTTCCACAACCTAATGTTGTTGTAGGTTCTAAACCGTTTGTTAAACTTCCACCGACTGTAAGTGAACATGCTGCATTTACAATAACTCTAGAAACAGTAATTGCTTCTGCAATTTTTTCTATATTCTCTTCTGTGTGAGAGTGAACAGCTATACTGTGACCTGTACCTTCAATATTGAGATTTGTCTGAGCAATATCAATTGCCTCATCAAGTTCACCATAAGCATATGCAGTATTAACAGGGAAAATCTTTTCTTTTCTAAATACTTCTGTCTTATTTTCTTTATCTCCCTTAATTAAAAGCATTACTGTATCTTCTGGAACATCTATATCAACTTCAGCTGCAATTTTAGGAGCCGGTTGACCAACCATAGCTTTATTGATATGTCCATCCGGGAATAATAGTTCAGCTAATTTTGCTTTATCTTCATCATCTTCAACATAATAAACATTGTTAGCCTTAAATATTTCAATTGCTTCATCATACATTTCTTCTGGAAGAATGGAAGTCTGCTCTCCAGAACAGATAATACCATTATCAAAAGTTCTTCCAGTAATAATTGTTGGAATTGCTTCATTAAGATCAGCATCTCTGTCTACTATACACTGCACATTACCCTGACCAACACCATAAGAAGGTCTTCCACTGCTGTAAGCTGCCTTAACCATGGCATGTCCACCAGTAGCAACTACTACATCTGCAGCTGCCATTAACTCATTGGTTAAATCTTTAGTAGGTTCTTTAATATTTTGTACTAAATTTTCAGGTGCATTATATCCGCTTAAAATTTCATTAAATAGTGTAATTGAATAATCTATACATTCTTTAGAAGCAGGGTGAGGTGAAACAATAATTGAATTTTTCCCTTTAATTGCATTTACAATATTGTTCATTGCTGTAACTATAGGGTTAGTAACTGGTGTAAGGGAAGCTACCACACCAACTGGTTTAGCAAATGTTACAATTCCTTTTTCTTCATCTCTATCTATAATGCCCATGGATTTTCTGCCCTGTAAACCCTTCCACATTATCTTGGCTTTACCTAAATGCTTTTTCACCTTATCTTCATAAATACCCATACCAGTTTCTTCATAAATCATTTTTGCAAATTCTTCTGCCCGATCATAAACTAATTTAGTTATCTCTTTAATTATCTGATCTACTTCTTCCTGCCCGAAATTTTTCTCAAATTCTTTTTGTGCCTTTTTTGATTTAGCAATCATAGTTTGAATATCTGTACTCATAAAATATACCCCTTTCGTTGAATCAAATAAAATAATATTTTTAAATCATCGAATAACTGTCATATAAATAAAACTAGTAATAAAATCCCTCAATAGTTATAAACTGTTAACTGTTAACAGTTTAATGATAAAGCTCCTTAAGCCCTACTACTAAAATTAATATATTTTCAAGCTTAAGGAGATTTTTATATAATTAACTTAAGATAGACAATTCTAGTAATCCCAGCAGTTAATTAATCTATCAGATGGGAATTTAGTAATTACTTTACATCCATCTTCTGTTACGATAACCTGTTCTTCTATTCTTGCAGCATTACCTGCTTCACCATAATAAGTTTCAACTGCAAAGTGCATGTTTTCCTTGATTTCTACAGGATTTTCATGAGAATGTCCAACTGTAATTGTAGGTTTTGACCAGTGAGAAATACCAATACCATGACCTAACTGTAAAGCTAATCCTTCATGCTTGCTATCAAGACCCATTTCTTCCCAGTCTGGCCAGCACTTAGCAACCTCATCTGTTGTTGCTCCCGGCTTAATCTTATCAATCGCACAGTTAACAAGATCAGAACACTTTTGATAAATTTCTTTCTGCTGTTCTGTAGGCTCTCCACAGGAGAATGTTCTGTAGTAACATGTTTTATAGCCATTAAAGTCATTAACTACATCCATAAATACTAAATCACCAGGTCTGATAATTCTATCTGATGCATCATGTGGATGTGGGAAAGCTCTGTCACCAGAGATTGCATTAACATTAAGCACATTTTCTGCACCAAGTTCATGCAGGCGATATCTCATTAAGGCAACCAGTTCATTTTCTTTAACTCCTGGTTTGCAGAATTCTACGATATCTGCATAAGCACCATCAACCATTGCAGCTGACATTTCAATTAACTGTAGTTCTTCTTTAGTTTTGATGGTTTGAGCATCAAGCATTGTCTGCTGACCATCAACAATATTCATATTAAACTTCATGAAAGCCTGCATTAATGGTACTGTTAGTACATCTACTCCAACAGGTTCTTTTTCAAGACCAAAATCTTTTAGAATTTCATAGACTTCTTTAATTCCTGCTTCTGCTCCACCACCAGGAATTGTACCTCTCATATCTCCTACTGCAGGTCTGATATTTTCATTTTTTAACCAGGGAGTCATTAATTTTTTAGTTGGAACTGCACTACCGATCTCAAACAGAATTGGTTCCTGTCCTTTAGGTAATAATGCATATCTACCTAATTTATCTCTTGCCCATTCACCTACTTTAGTACTTGTAATATATCTTATGTTATCTGGATCATATACGAGCATTGCTCCTACGCCATCTTTTTCCATCTGTTCTCTTGTTTTGCGAAGTCTATCTTTTCTTAGTTTAGCATAATCCACTCTCATCTCATGGTCTACACCCATTGTTCCATATGTCATATTTTTTCCTCCTATTATAATTTTAACTTAATTTTATACAGATTATTTGAAATTAAGTGTTATTAAAACTTATTGACTGTTTTCTAAATAATATTTAGGTCTATGAAAAGTCAAGGCCACCATTTACATTGATAAGCTGTCCAGTTACATATTCTCCTGCCTGACTTGACAACCAGACAACTGCTCCAGCCATGTCTTTACCATATCCATATCTGCTTAATGGAATTTCTTCTAATTCAAGATCCTTCATCTCTTCAAATGTTATGCCTCTCTTTTCAGCATCTGCTTCAACAAATGCCCAGTGCATTTCGGAAGCAGCTAATCCTGGACATAAAGCATTAACATTCACATTATATGGAGCCATTTCTAAAGCTAGTGCTTGAGTCATTGTGTGAACTGCACCTTTAGAAGCACCATAGGTTGCTGATTCAGCATGTCCTACTTTACCAAAGAAAGAACCAGTATTAACAATAGTTCCACTTTCCTGCTTCTTCATCTGTTTTGCAGCATGTTTACAGCCAAAGAACATACCTTTAAAGTTAACTGCTAATATTTTATCAATTGTTTCTTCTGGAGTTTCATATACATTACCAGTTTCGATATGAATTCCTGCATTGTTGTACATTATATCCAATCTACCATACTTTTCTACAGTTTCTTCAACTATAGCTTTTACATCTTCTTCTTTAGATACGTCAACAATTTTAGCAAAACCTTTAAGTCCAGGATTATCTTTTTTTATTTCTTCAAAAGTATCCTTAACCTTAGGTTTGATATCTCCCATAACAACAATACATCCTTCTTCTGCCAGTTTTCTTGCAGCACCAGCACCTATACCTTGTGCACAACCATTAATAATTGCAACCTTACCTTCTACACTTGTAAATTCACTCATTTGATTCACTCCTTTAGATTTTTAATTAATTTGTATTTTTTATTTTACACATTTAGCATTTATGTTAAACCTCTTTTACTGTCTTTAAATCCTTTTTTATTAGTTCAACAGGATTATCATTTTGCAGACTTAGAGGTTCGCGATCATAATAGTTTTCAAATACTATCCATCCTGAATAATCATGTTTCTTTAGTACTTCTATTGTATCGTAAAAACCAGTATCTCCCTCACCCAATAAAGCTCCACTTAAATCTTTGTTCTTACCATCTTTTACATGTACCTGGCAGACATATTCGATTAATTCATCTAATATTTCTGCAATATTATAATCTTTATGTAAAAAGTGGTTTTGAGAATCAAAATACAATTTTATATTTGGTCTATTCACTTCTTCAATTAATCTTTTAATTTCAGAAACTGAAAGGGTGTTTTCTGTTGCAATTGTTATCCCTTTACCATCTGCATAATCACATCCAAATTGCAGATAACTTACCGCTTCCTGAAATTCATCTTCATTTGTAATCTCACTTTCAACAAAGCTGGGTATCATAACCATTGGAATATTCATAGCTTCTGCTGCATCAATTGTTTTAACTAGTGCTTTGTTCATAAGATCTCTTTCTTCAGTTCCCTCTGGTTTTGTCATTGCTACTTCATCTAATTCTCTAATAGTTATTGAAGGAAATGAAATCCCATACTTTTCAGCAAGCACAAGATAGGCATCCTGAACAAAATCATTTGAAAGTAAAAACCCTCTTGAACTATGACCAATATCCAGCTGTATACCATCTAAGCCTATCTCAGATGCTAATTTACAGCCATATGGGCCTTCCATTGGAAGTGACCAATGACAAATTCCAATCTTATTATCCAAATTAATCACCTGCCTTTAAAAATTATTATTCAATTTCTGAAACTTTTACAGGTCTGTTTTCTTCATAAGATTTTTTAGCAGCTATGGATAAAACAACCGCTTTTCTACCATCTTCACCTGTAACTGGAGGTTCTTCATCATTATAAACAGACTCTACAAATGCTTTTACTTCTCCAAAAAATGCTTCCGGATATCTTTCTATATTAAAATAAAGGGGAACATCTTTGTGAGTACCTTCTGGATTTGTTAACTCTACCTGATTAGGTCTTTCATTTTTGGCAATTGCACAGCCATTTGAGCCAAATATTTCTACTCTCTGGTCATAGCTGTAGCCAGTTTTTCTAGAATTATTGATAGAACCAACTGCACCATTAGCAAATTTAAAACTAATCATTGTTGTATCTAAATCACCAAGTTCTCCAATTCGTTCATCAACTAGAACACTTCCTGTTGCATATACTTCTACTATCTCATCTTCAGCTAAAAATCTTGCCATATCAAAATCATGTACAGAAGTATCGAAGAAAATTCCTCCACACACTTTTAAATATTCAAGATGTGGTGGTTTAGGATCTCTACTTGTAATGTTCACGATATGTGGTTCACCAACATTTCCATCAATAACATGTTCTTTTACACGCATAAAAGTTGGATCAAAACGTCTGTTAAAACCAACCATGAATTTAACTCCCGCTTTATCTACAATATCTAAAACTTCATCGATATCATCAAGGGTTAAAGCAATCGGTTTTTCACAGAACATATCTTTTCCTGCTTCAGCTGTTTCTTTTATTATCTGTTCATGTGTATCTGTAGAAGTAGCGATAACTACAGCATCAATATCATCACGTTTGAGAATTTCTTTATAATCATCATATAACTCTACACCTTCAATACCTACTTTTTCTGCTCTTTCAATTGATATATCAGAAACACAAACCAGTTCTGCTTCAGGTATTTTATATGCAATATTTTTAGAATGAATCTGTCCCTGTCTACCCATACCTAAAACAGCCATTCTCACTCTTTTTTTATCTGTGCTAAATACTTCTTTCATATGCTTTATTACCTCTTTTCATTATTATAATTTAAACTGAACAAACTTTATCAGCATGACTGGTAATTGACTGAATCAATTTATTTTCAGTTACTTCTTCATCTGTAAATTCACCAGTCTGTTCTCCTTGATGCATAGTTATAATTCTGTGACTTACACCTAAGATTTCTGGGATCTCAGAAGATATAACTAAAACAGCAAGACCTTTTTGTGCAAGTTCACCAATTAAATTATGTATCTCTGCCTTAGAACCAACATCGATACCTCTGGTAGGTTCATCAAGAATTAATAATTTTGGATTTAAGGAAAGCCATTTACCTATAACTACTTTCTGCTGATTACCTCCACTGAGATTCATAACTTTTTGATTTGGACCTGTTAAACTAATAGATAACTTATCCTTATATTCATCAAAAATATCTCTTATCTCTTTTTCTTTAATAAATCCAGCTTTTTGTAGATAAGGTATTTTAGCTAAACTCATATTATCTAAATTGCTCATTCCAAGTACAAGACCCTGTTCTTTTCTGCTTTCTGGAATAAGTCCGATACCCATTTCAACTGCTTTTTTTGAATGATCAATATCAACTGCTTTTCCTTCAAAATAGATTTGACCAGAATCAGGTTGATTAATACCAAAGATTGTTTCGGCAATCTCTGTTCTTCCAGCTCCTAATAGTCCATAAAGACCTAATACTTCACCTTCTCTGATGCTAAAATTGATGTTTTCAAATTCATTTTCTCTACTTACATTTTCAAGTTTGATTACCTCATCACCATATTTACTTATCTTTTTAGATGTGAAATAATCTGTAATATCTCTACCAATCATTTTTTTGGTTATTTCAGGTTCATCAGTCTCATCTGCATTTAAAGTGTCAATTTTCTGTCCATCTCTTAATACTGTAATGGTATCTGATACCTCAAAAATCTCATTTAATTTATGTGAAATATAAATAATTCCTATGCCCTGTTCTTTCAACCACTCTATGTTTTTATATAAAACCTGTACCTCTTCTTGAGTAAGTGAAGCAGTAGGCTCATCAAAAATAACAACATTTGCATCATAAGAAATAGCTCTTGCAATCTCTACCATCTGCTGGTGTGCTATTGTAAGATCACTAATCAAATCTGATGGCTTAAATTGGCAGCCCAATTTTTTTATAGCTTCATTGGCTCTATCATTTAAATCTTTCCAATCAACTCTACCGGCTCCTTTAGTCGGCAAACTTCCTAAAAGAATATTTTCTGCCACAGTCATTTGTGGTACTAAAGATAGCTCCTGGTGAATCAGGATAATTCCTTTTTCTTTAGCATCAAGTGGATTTGTAAACTTTACTTCCTCACCCTTATAAATTATTTGCCCTTCTTCTGGAGTATAAATTCCTGCCATAACCTTCATCAGAGTTGATTTTCCGGCTCCATTTTCACCAACTAAGGAATGGACCTCACCTGCATTTACATTAAAAGAAACATTATCACAAGCTTTAACTCCAGGAAAAATCTTTGTTATATTTTTTAGTTCTAAAATCTTCTCTTTATTATCACTCATGGAAAATCACCTTCTTTCTACAACAATACTGCTGCTGTAATATTTTGATATCTTATTAATCTGCAGAAGGGAAATTCCCTTCCACAGATTATTTTTTACATCAATGAATTTTTTACCAGGTAGGTCTATCGAATTCATCTATATTTTCATCTGTTACTTTTGGAGTTTCAAAATACTGGAAGAAATCAATATCCATACCTTTAGCTAACTTCACAGCTGCTTCAACTGTATATTCAGCATCATCAATTGGTGACTGATAAAGTGTACCATAAAGGATATCTCCTTTGATCATCTCATCATAACCATCAGCAAACATGGTTGCACTTGTCATTTTAAGTCCTTCACCTCTACCAGCAGACTTAATTGCATTGATAGCACCCATACCCATGTTGTCATCACCAACATAAACACCATCGATTTCGCCTTCATCATATTTGGTCAGATAATTTTCCATTACTTCCTGCGCTTTTTCTCTGTTCCAGTTTGCAGGCTGAGTTTCAATAATTTCTAAGCCTGGATAGTTTGCTTCAACTTCCTGGTGGAAACCAGCTGATCTTTCTTCTGCAGTAATATATCCAGGTGTACCCATTATCTCTACTATTTTTCCTTCTCCATCTAGAGCTTCAGCCATCATCTGAGCAGCATATTTACCCTGTGTAATGTTATCTGGTCCAGCAAATCCTTCCACTAATTCAAATCCACTTTCATCAATTTTGGAGTTAGCAATCAATACAGGAATCCCACGCTGCTGTACCTGTCTTAAAACTGGTACAATTGCTTTTCCTGATACAGGCCATACAATAATAACATCAACATTTCTTGTCATTAAATCCTGGATTTGATTAACCTGTTTCATAGGTTCTCCACGAGCATCTAAAATAATAGTTTCTACGCCCATCTCTTCTGCTTTTGCTCTTAGTGCTTCATCATGAAGTGTCTGATAACTATCAACACCGGTATTGTTATTGGTTACTCCGATAGTGATATCACTATTATCCTGTGCCATTACCATGCCACTAGTTACCATTAAAATCAAACTGAGTGTTAATACAACAAATAATTTTCTCAATTAAATTGCCCCCTTTTTCTTTTGGTAAATCTTATTCAATATCTTCTTACCCAACAGCTAAAATATAAACTTAACTTTCTTTTCTATAAAACTACTTACCGCTTTATTTTATCACCTCCTCACTAATAAATAGTGACAAAATAATGTATTTAGAGTGATTAATTTAGCAAACTTTATTATTCAGCCGGTTTAAATTTCTTACTGATGTAAATTACTAAGATCAGTATGACACCCATTAAGAGCATATTATAGAATGTATGAACATTCATTAAATTTAAACCGTTGTTTAAAATACCAATTACAAATATACCTCCAAGTGTCCTCACAAGATTACCATATCCTCCATCAAGGTTTGTACCACCTAAAACTACTGCGATTATAACCCAGAGATGATTCATTCTACCTAAAGTTGGAGTTGCTGTATTTATTCTTGATGCAGATACTATTCCTGCTAGGGCAGCAAGTCCTCCACTTAACATGAAGTTTATTATTATGTGTTTTTTTACTTTAATTCCTGCTTTTTCAGCAGCATCCATATTTCCTCCTACTGCATAAGCATCTCTTCCATGTGTTGTATTTCGAAGAACATACTCTCCTAATATAAGGAGGATAATAAATAATACAGCTGGTACTGGTATTGGCCCAATACTTGAAGAAGCTAAATAAGTAAATGCCATATTTGTACCTATAATTGCTCTTTCTCCTGTATAAACAAAGAGTAGTCCTTTAACACCTATCATTGCTGCAAGTGTAACTATAAATGCATTGACCTGAGCTTTCGCAACAAATATTCCATTTATGGCCCCAATTAATACTCCAGTTGCTAAAGAAGCAAGTACAGCTACAATTAAACCATATGGCTGCAAACTGATAACTACTGCCGCACATAGAGCCATTATCATACCAATTGAGAGATCAATATTTCCATTTATTATTATATAGGTCATTCCAATTGCCATTATTCCATTTATTGAAGTCTGCAGTAATATATTCTGGAAATTAAAGAATGATAAGAAGTTTGGTGCCATAATTCCAAAAAATATTACTGTAAAAAGCAGTATAATCCAGATTGATTGAGTTTTTACAAATTCTAATATATTATTTTTCATGCCCATAGTTTCCCCCTTTTAGAGGCAACATCCATCCAGACTGCTGCGATGATAATTACCCACTGTACCAACCACTGTGTATAATATGGGAATCCCAGCATGATAAATGCATTGTTGAGAAATCCTAAAATTAAAACACCAATTAATGTCTTTATTACACTTCCTGAGCCTCCAAAAAGACTCGTACCACCTAGAACAACCGCTGTAAGTACTGTAAATTCATAACCTTCTCCTATATAGTTTTGGGCTGACATCATTCTTGAACCCATCATAATTCCCCCGACTGCTGTAGTAACTCCAGTCACTATATATGTAAGAAAAGTTATATAGTTGTCTTTAATACCAGTATATAAGCTTGCAGTTCTATTACCACCAAGTGCAAACAAATATTTTCCATAAACCGTTTTCTTCAGTATAATCGTGAATACTGCTACAAATATTCCAAAAATAATTACTGGTGTTGGAATACCAAAAATAAATCCTCTGCCCAAAAAGCTAAACCAAGCTTCATCAGGTTTTGCAATAGCTGAATAACTACCACCTGTGTAAATCAATGTCACAGCCTGTATTGCAGGCAGCATACCTAATGTAACTATCATCGAATTAAGTTTAAGATAACCTATTAAAGCTCCATTAATCATACCAACAACTACCCCAACAGCTAATGCAATAAGCATTGCTGGAATAGGTCCTATTTTATCATGTAAGTTAATAACTATAACAGTTGTCAATGATAAAAGAGAACCAATTGATAAATCGAAATTACCACTGATCAATATAAACGTTATCCCACAAGCCAATACTCCAGTTATTGATACCTGTCTGAGAACTAAAATAATATTTCTTACTGATAAAAATTTGTCTGATACCAGTGATACACTAATTAATAATAAAGCAAAGAAAATAAGTATGCCCTGATTTTTTACTATTTCGAGAAACTTTGCTTTATCTATTTTGCCCAAACTCATACCTTGTCCCCCTATTTCAAAAAATTTTAAATATTTTTAACCTGTTTTAAATCTATTTAATTTTCAAAATTATATAAGCTGTGAATATTTATATTATCAATCTTTAATTAATTTGGAGATTAACCACGTATTCCTAAGGAAGTAGTAAGATTTTAATAATATAAGGAGAAGACATCACTTAATTAAATATCCACAGCCCAATCTTATTATTCTTATAATAATTTATATAATTATGATAATAATAAGCTTATTGGATTTTCTAAAGCACTTTTAATCTTCTGTAAAAATTCTGCAGCTGGTGCTCCATCAACTGCTCGATGATCATATGCCATACTCAGCCAAAGCATTGGTCTGATAACTACTTCTCCATCAACTGGAACTACTTCATCTGAAATCTGACCAACTCCTAAAATTGCTGCTTCTGGTTGATTTACAATTGGTGTAAATATCTCAGTTTCAAAACCACCAAGATTTGTAATTGTAAAGGTTCCACCACTAAGATCATCATTGTTTAATCTACCTTCTCTAGCTTTTTCAACTAAAACTTTTCTTGCTTTTGCAATCTCTTCTAAATCTTTTCTGCCTACATTTTTAATTACAGGTACAACTAATCCATCTGGTACATCTACTGCAATCCCAATATTTATACTGCTTTTTACTATCATGCTGTCCTGACTGATATGAGAATTAATCATCGGATATTTTTTCAGCATTCTTGAAACTACTAATACCAGAATATCTGTGTACGATATATGTTCTTCTGAAAGTTGTTTTATCTCTTCTCTTAACTCTTTAATTTCTTTCATATCAACTTTTACGGTTGTAGTTACCTGTGGAACTTCCTGAAAACTCTGAGACATGCGCCTTGAAATAACTTTTCTCAATCCGGTAAATGGAATCTCCTGGTCTGCTTCAGTATCTTCTACAGCATAACTTTCAACATCACTGCTTTGTATTCTTCCACCAGCACCTGTTCCCTCTAAACTGCTTAAATCTATTCCCTTTGCTGCTGCTTTCTTCTCGGCAGTCGGTGTTGCTGAGGGGAGATTTTTGTTTATGTAATCTCTAACATCAGCCTCAATAATCGCTTCTCTACCTTCACCTGGCTGAAGATCTTTAATCTCAATATCTTTTTCTTTTGCCAATCTCTTTGCTGCTGGTGAAGCTTTAATTTTTTCGCCTTCTGCCCGGGTTGCTTTTTTAACTTTTTTAGCTTCTTTTTCTTTTTCTTCTGAACTTTCTTCTGAAGGAGCTTCTTCACTGCTCATTGAATCAAAATCAAGTGAATCAATATCTTCGCCCTCTTCTGCTATTACCGCTACTAAGTCTCCAATCGGTGCAGACTCATTTTCCTTTACCAGAATTTTTGCTAAAATACCTGATTCTTCTGCTTCTACCTCAAGACTTGCTTTATCAGTTTCTATCTCAAATAAGGGATCTCCAACCTCAACCTGATCACCCTCTTTTGCTATCCAGTTAAAAATTGTTCCTTCTGTCATTGTTTCGCCAAATTTAGGCATTTTCACTTCATAAGCCAACTAAATCACCTCTATTATTAATTTATTATTTAACATAACAGGCTTTTTTGATCGCATCTGCAATTTTATCTGCATCAGGCATTGCAAAGTTCTCTAATTTTGCACTGTATGGTGTAGGTACTTCTAAACCTGCGACTCTCTGCAGTGGTGCATCTAAATAGTAGAATGCATCACTTTCATAAATTTTTGCTGCTATTTCTGCACCAAATCCACCACGTTTTACAGCTTCATGTGTCACAACTAACCTTCCTGTTTTAGATACAGATTTGATTATTGTTTCTTCATCAAATGGTACTAAAGTAAGTGGATCTATAACTTCAGTGCTGATCCCTTCCTCTTTTTCCATTCTTTCTGCTGCTTCTAATGCTCTCGGCAGTAGAAATGAATTTGCAATTAAGGTTACATCAGTTCCTGCTCTTTTAATATCTGCTTTTCCAAATGGAATTGTGTATTCTTCTTCAGGAACTTCTCCTTTAAAACTGTATGCCATTTTATGTTCAATAAACATTACTGGATTATCATCTCTAATCGCTGTTTTCAAAAGTCCCTTTGCATCATAAGGTGTGGAAGGCATTACAACTTTTAAACCTGGCACATGCATAAACCATGCTTCTAAACTTTGAGAGTGCTGAGCAGCACTACCTCGTCCCCCTCCCCCTTGGGTTCTGATTACTAAAGGTACATCAACTTTTCCCCCAAACATATACCTCATTTTTGCTGCCTGGTTTACTATTTGATCCATAGCTACTGCAGTAAAATCTATGTACATCAGCTCTGCAATTGGCCGCATACCAGTAATAGCTGCTCCTAACGCACTCCCGATCAAGGCTGATTCTGATATCGGAGTGTTTCTGATTCTTTCTTTTCCATATTTCTCTAATAAACCCTGGGTTACTCCATAAATACCGCCGTGTTCAGCAATATCTTCACCCATTACAAATACATTTTCATCTCTATCCATTTCTTCTATTATTGCTTCTTGCAAAGCATCTTTAACGGTTATTGTTCTCATTATCTACTCTCCTTCCATATAGTTTAGTCAGAAAAGACATCTTCAAATACTACTTCTATTTCAGGGTCTGGACTTTCTTTAGCAAATTTAACTGCTGCTTTTAATTCTTCTTCAATTTTTTTATCTATTTCTGCAATTACTTCTTCATCTATACCTTCTGTTTCTACAAGATGTTTTTTAAACCTCTTTAACGGCTCTTTTTTTCTCCACATTTCTACTTCTTCATCATCTCTATAAACACATGGATCACCAACAAAGTGTCCTTTTAAGCGATATGTTTTAGCTTCTATTAAGCTTGGACCCCCACCCTGTCTTGCTCTTTTTACTGCTTCTCCAACTGCTTCATAAACATCTAAAACATCATTTCCATCTACTACTACACCTGGAATATCATAGCTTGTAGCTCTCGCTGCTACATCTTTAACAGAAAGCATTTCGTCTGCAGGGCCTGTAAGTCCATATAAGTTATTTTCACAAACAAATACAACTGGCAAATCCCAGATAGCTGCCATATTCAATGCTTCATGAAAAGCACCTTCGTTTGTAGCCCCATCACCAAAAAAACAAATTGCTACTTGATCTGTACCTCTCATTTTGGCGGAAAGTCCTGCTCCAGCTGCTATGCCCATACCTCCTGCTACTATTCCATTTGCGCCAAGAATCCCAATCTCAGGATCGGCTATATGCATCGAGCCACCTTTACCTTTACAATATCCAGTACCTCGTCCAAGTAATTCTGCAGCCATTTTATCAACTTTACCACCTTTAGCAATACAGTGACCGTGGCCGCGGTGAGTTGAAGTTATGTAATCTTCATCATTTAAATTTGTACAAGCTCCAACTGCAACTGCTTCTTCCCCAGTGTAGACATGCATTGGACCTCTTACCAGACCTTGGTTAAATAATTTGATTGCATTATCTTCAAACAGTCTTATCTTTTGCATTTTTTCATACATTTCCAATAAAATATCTTTTGATTTATCCACTAAAATAACCTCCTAGTTTATTAAAATTTGTTTTTTAATAAGATTCTTTTTATAAAATTTTTAATATTTTAAATTAATAAAAATTAATTAAATTATTAACTGTTAACAGTTATCTTTAAAAAAACAATCATATATCATTTAATTAAAAATATTTTAATATGGTAACTGTTAACAGTTTTTTTGAAAAAATAAAATGAAGCTTTATCTAGCTTAATAAGCTCAACTTATTTTAATAAAATTTAATAATTTTAAATAATATTTAATTTATCATGACCACCTATAGTATATTGCAATGATTCTGATTTGTCAAAATATTTTTTATTAAAATTTAATCTTTAAACAATATAGTCTTTAAATAAATGCTTATTTCAGCATTATACTTAATAATTATATCGATATAATTATTATAAATTATTATAATCTTTAAAGTTCGAGATTATTATTTCTTTGGCATGTTCAATATGTTCACCCATTAGATCTACTGCTCTCTCTACTTCTCTATTTTTCACAGCTTCAAATATTTCAAGATGTTCAAAATATGCGTTTTTTGCACGCTTTACCCTTGATAAATCTACTATTCGATAATATACAAAACGATCATTATAGCTGTTTATAAGCTTTATCAGCCTTTTGTTACCACAATTATTTACTATCATTTTGTGGAGTTCAGTATCTGCTTTAACAAACATTTTTACATGATCTTTATCTAAATCTTCTCTTGCAAGGTCAAAAATTTCATTTATTTCTTCTATCTCTTTTTCAGGTATTTCAGCAACAGCCATCTCAGTAGCTGCCTTTTCTAAAACTTTTCTGATGTCATATATTTCTTCAATATCTTTAACAGATATTTCTTTGACATAAAATCCAGATCTGGGAACAGATTTAATCAATTCTTCTTTTTCCAGAATAGTAAATGCCTGTCTTACTAAACTTCTGCTGACACCCATGTCTTCAGCTAAATGTTTATCAATAATTCTTTCTCCAGGCTCTATTTCATGAAAAATAATCATTTTCTTTAATTCACTATATACCTGTTCACCAAGATTTTTATAATCTTCGCCAATTTTATTTGAAAACTCATTTTTATCTTCCATGAGTTCACTTATATTTTCATTAATTTGATCAATATCAATAGTGCTCATTATACAACCCCCAGTTTACTCTATTTTGTATTTTCTTAAATAAAATAGAGATTCAAAAAATTTAAATTATAAAATTATAAGCAATTTTATTTTTAAAAATAATCAACACAACAAAATTATTATAACATATTATCAAATTATTTTAAAAACTCGATTAATTATGTTAATTGTTAACAGTTAATATTTCATATTTATAGTATACTTGAATAAGTCTGATTTGTCAAAAAATTTTTTAAAGTTTTTCATAAATAGTATTTGTGAATTTTTATACTTATTGTTATAACAGAAAAACCTGCCCGAAGGCAGGTTAAATTTTTTTATTCTACTCCAGCTTCTACTACAAAAAGTTTAGCAGGTTTATCACTAGTTACAACAAAGGAGTGTGTGCTTTTGTTTCCAGTTAATACTGCATCTCCTGCTTTCATTTTTACCAGTTCACCATCAACTGTCATTTCCCCACTACCTTCAACCATAAAGTATATTTCCTCACTTCCATCATGTGTATGTTCTCCAATTTGTGTTCCTGGCTCTAAAATTAATTCGTGTAAAAAGTGCAGTGATGATTCAAAATCATCTGGAAATCCATCAACATCTGGTAAAGCTTCATCTTTGCCCATAAATTGAGTAATATACATTTTTCCCTTACCACCTAAAGTCTCAATATATACCTGTTCAACATCATCTCTACCTCTTTTAATCATTTTATTACCTCCATAATATAATTTTTTAATGCTTTTGCATTTTAAGAACTTTTTCGAATTCTAATTGATTATTTAACTCATATTTTTTAACTATTTTTAACTATAAATAATAATTTAATTCTTTGGCAGTCCAATAACCAGCTCTTGTAGCTTCCATTATGTGACCACACCCATTTCCTTTTCCTAAAATAATAACTTTACTTCCTTGAGCTTCTAATTGATCTCTGAGTTTTGAAGTTTCAAGTCTTTTAAATCCAACTGCACTTAAAACATCATCACATTCAATCTCTTTTTCAACTCCATTATTTTCGACAACAACTGAATTATCTTTTATTTTTTTCACCCTATGTGAAGTCAATATTTCTATATTATTTTCGGCAACTAATTCTCTTAAATGAGTACCGAGCATTGGACTAAGTTCTTCAGCAATTTTATCTTTCATTTCTACAACTGTAACATTTTTATTCTGCTCTCTTAAAAACATTGCTGTATCAAGCCCTACTCCACTTCCTCCAATGATGCAAACATTTTGACCAATATCATTTGCTCCATCGAGAATTTTTTCAACTGCTATTTTGCTTTTTTTCGCTCCTGGAACAGCTAATTTAATTGCTTTTGACCCTACAGCCAGAACAACCAGATCGGGGTTAAATTCTTTAATTTTTTCTGCATCTGCTTCAGTTGATAAATGTAGATCTACTCCTTCTTTTTTTAGCATTTTATCATAATATGCTAATAAAGAACCGAATTCTGGATTTTTATATTCAGGAATTGATGCAATTTTAGTAAGTCCACCTATATAATCATTCTTTTCTAGTAAAGTTACCTTGTGACCCATACCTGAAGCGGTAATTGCAAACTGTAATCCTGCTGGACCAGCTCCAACAACAACAATTCTTTTTATGTTATCTGTTTTTTCTAATTTACTTTGATACTCATATCCTAGTTCAGGATTAACTGCACAGGCTAGATATTTACCTGTATCTATACTTCCAGTACATTCATTACATCTTATACAGGGTTTTATATCTTCATAGTTTTCATTTATTATTTTATCTGCTAAGTCAGGGTCGGCTAATATTTCTCTACCAAAATTAATTAAATCTGCCTTGGCATTTTCTACTACCTTTTCTGCTATTTCAGGATTAAACCCAAGACTACCTACTGCTATAACAGGTATAGATACTTCTTTTTTTACTGCTTCTGATAGATATACTAATTGATCAAATGGATCTCCCTGCATGGGGAAGTGCTTTAAACTTTCATAATTACCATGTGTAACATCTAAACAGTCAATCCCTTCATTTTCGAGAACTCCTGCATATTTTATACCTTCTTCTAGAGTCAATCCACCAGGTGAAGATTCTTCAGCACTCATTCGTAAGAATAATGGAAAATTATTTCCAACTTTTTTTCTTATTCTACGAATGATTTCTACCGCAAAGCGGCATCTGTTTTCAAAACTCCCACCCCATTTATCTTCACGCTTATTTGTAAGAGGTGAGATAAATTCCTGAATTAGATAACCATGTGCACTATGAATTTCAACACCATCAAAACCAGCTTTTTTAGCTCTCAAAGCAGCTTCTGCAAAATCTTCAATAGTTTTTTCAATTTCTTTTTCTGTCATTGCCTTTGGCATATCTCCACCAACTTTTGATTTAACAGCTGAAGGTGCAAGAGGTGGCCTCCCTTCAAGATTTGAACTAAAAACCTGTCTTCCAACATGATGAATTTCAGGTATAATTTTTGCCCCATATCTGTGTACTCTTTTTACAAGTTCATTCAAACCTGGTAAAAACCTATCATCATGAATAGCAATTGGATTACCATAAATTCTGCCCTGTTTCCAGTTTATACATGTATTTTCTAAAATAATTAAACCTACACCACTTCTAGCTCTTCTCAATATATACTCTATAAATTTATCTGTTACTTCACCAGATTCACTTGCATATTTTGTAAACATAGGTGCCATAGAAATACGATTTTTTAGTTTCATACCATTAATAGTAATTGGATCTAATAATTTTTTGCCCATATTTTTCATCCTTTTTAAATATTTTTAAAAAATAGAAAGTGGTTTCTAAACAACAAGTAAAAAATTAGTTTTTATTCTTTTATTAAAATTTCTTCTCACACCTCCCTCTATTGTGTTATTCTAATTTATATAATATCAATTAATCTATTGCTGTAAATATAATAAAATAGAAAGTACACCATAAAAACCTGAAATGGGACTGAAGAAAACCATCTTTACAAAAGGTTTTCCTCAGTCCCATAAAATTTACAGTTCAAAGGTTCGTCCACTTAAAGTTCTCGATACCTGGCCAGATTCAGAAGTTTTACTTCCTTCCCCCGTTGGCAACATAATTCTTATAGAATTAGTCTTTTCCTCTAAGCTTCATACGAGTTATACTATATTCAACTATCTTTTTGTTAACAATTAACAATTATCTATTTAAAGTATAAACAAGAATTAATAAAATGTCAAGTCTTTATTTTAAGAATTTTACAAATTTATTGATATTATTTATTATAATCAAATATAAAACATAAAAAAACGGCCTCACTCTGATTACTATTAGAGCTCTAGCCGTTTTTAAATAATCTCAATATTTATTACTGTAATATAGATATTAGAGTACCAGCTGCTATTGCAGAACCGATTACTCCTGCAAAATTAGGTCCCATTGCA
>CAZYRX010000030.1:13471-22281 GCA_964649895.1 uncultured Halanaerobium sp. | reverse complement strand
TTGTCG
Source organism: uncultured Halanaerobium sp. (assembly GCA_964649895.1). GTDB lineage: Bacteria > Bacillota > Halanaerobiia > Halanaerobiales > Halanaerobiaceae > Halanaerobium. The sequence continues at coordinate 22,275 of CAZYRX010000030.1, read as the reverse complement.
AAATTTGTTAAGAAAGGAGAATTAAAATGAAATCTACAGGTATTGTACGTAAAATTGATGATCTAGGTAGAATGGTCATTCCCATCGAATTGAGAAAAACTATGAATATTAACAAAAAAGACCCCATGGAAATTTTTGTTGATGAAGAAAAAATTGTATTGAAAAAGTATGAACCTGCTTGTATTTTCTGTGGTAGTGCTGATGATACTATCGAATACAAAGGTAGAACAATCTGTGGTGAATGCATGAAGAATATGCAGAAACTAACTGAAGAAAAATAAATAATCCTATACTCTTTTTACAAAAATTAGATATCTCATTTAAAAAAGATAGCACCTCTTTCGAGGTGCTATCTTTTTTGATTAACGTAAAAATACATGTTCTCCTATTCTGGTTACAAAATTTCTTCTTGAAATCCAGGCAGTATTTGTTGCTACTTCTGGATTATAGAAATATATAGAGCCTCTAGTTGGATCATAACCTAAAAGTGCAGCTCTTGCAGCAGCAAGTTCTGAATCACCTGGATAGTAATTAGCCTGACCATCCATTAAACTGCTGAACTGGCCTTTTTGTAATATTACATCTCTTATTGTATTTGGAAAGTGCGGGCTCTTTATTCTGTTAAGTATGACTGAACCAACTGCAACCTTTCCTTTTAAATTTTCACCTCTTGCCTCACCATGGATCACTCTAGCAAGTAATAGTACTTCATCTCTGGATATGCTGTATTTTTCTGATATATTTAATTTGGGAATAGCTTCAAAAGAGCTATTTCCGAATATGCCGTCATTTTTTAGTCCATTTTCTGCCTGAAACTTTTTGACTGCCTGAACAGTCCTGTTTCCATAAATTCCGTCAATACTTCCACTATAATAGTTCATCTGACTGAGTTTCTGCTGTAATACTGCTACATCTAAACCTTCGTGACCTGGTCTCAACACACGAGTGCCAAATTCATTTAAATATTCAGCCTCAACCTGATCAACACTTACGAAAGTAACCATTATTAGGAGCATCATCACCGAGATTAAAAATTTAGTTCTTCTCAGCAGCATATAATACCTCCTTGTTGTTGCCTGATAGTTAAATGTAAAATATATTTCCTCCTTTTTCAAAACCTTTACTTCTCAACTTAAACTTATTAACTTATGATTTTCTTATTATATTATTCTGCTTATAATCTCTTATACAAGCTCATACTTAATAATAAACAAAATGCCATCCAAAGTCAAATGTTCTTATTTTACAATTTTTTCAGCAATTTTTCGTTAATTTAAGACTCAATCAGTTCTACATAAAACTTTTCAGAAAGATCCTCCATTACTTCTTTAACTTCTTTTTCTGTCCCCTCAGTTACATCAATCCAAATTTGTGCCGGATTATCATGGTCAACATTGACAGTACCAATACCTTCATATGCCTTGATTATCATATCAATAAAATTTATCTCAGTTTTATCTACCTTATATCTAAGTTTTTTCGTATCTTTTTCCAGGTTATTTTCCATTATAATTCTCCTAATTTAATTCTTTCAGTAAATTTATAACATTTATGTATATATAAAAGTCTTTTTTGATATTATACCTTTTTTACCTCTAATTATTTTCTAAAATTTATCTAAATTTGGCTATCTTCATCTATATTTATCAAATTTTAACTATTAAGATTTGATTTCATCTTTTTTTCTTCTTAAAAGTGATCCCTTTTTCATATCTTCTGAACATGGAATAATAACTTTTTCTTTTGGATGAGGTGCAGATTCTACTTCTTCACCATCAGAATTAATAATATAATCTACAGTTATATCAAAAGATTTTCTGCCGGGAACAGCTGCTTCTAAAGTATCACCCTTAAAAATCTTATTCCTAACCTCAACTAAAATTTCATTACTTTCTGGCATTGCTGCTTTTACCACTCCTACAAAGTCATAACTCCTGAGATATGATGAACTCTGATAACGCTGTCCTTCGGCACCCGGTTCCCCATAAAAGAAACCTTTTGTATAATCACGGTGGCTAATTTTTCTAAGTTCAGCAAGAAGTTCTGGATCAGCTTGATAATTATCTGGATCAGCATAATACTGATCGATAATCTGACGGTAAGTATTGACAACGGAGGCTGCATAATGAACACTTTTCATCCTGCCTTCTATTTTGAGGCTGCTTAAACCTGCTTCAATAAGCTTTGGGACTTCTTCAGCTAGATTTAAGTCTCTAGAATTCATTATAAAGGTTCCCTGATCATTTTCTTCAATCGGATAATATTCTCCCGGCCTCTGTTCTTCAACAAGATGGTATTTCCAGCGGCATGATTGAGCACAGTCACCTCTATTGGCATCTCTTCCCACAAAATAGTTGCTTAAAAGACACCTTCCCGAATAAGAAATACACATTGCACCATGTACAAATACCTCTAATTCAACTCTGCCTTCTGTTTTCTCAGCTATCTCCTTTATTTCTTCAAAACTTAATTCGCGGGCCAGAATAATCCTAGCTGCTCCCTGATCAGCCCAAAAAAGTGCTGAAGCCCAGTTAACATTATTTGCCTGGGTGCTGATATGAATGTCCATCTCAGGCATCTTTTCTTTTACCATGGCCATAACTCCAGGATCAGAAATAATCAATGCATCAATATCTAAGGTCTTTAATTTATCTATATACTGTGGAAGTTCGGCCAGTTCTTCATTGTGTGGAATCATATTCATTGTTAAATATACTTTTTTATCTCTATTGTGGGCATAATTGATCCCTTCTCTTAATTCTTCCATTGTAAAATTATCTGCACCAGCTCTTAATCCAAAATTTAAACCACCACAATATACAGCATCTGCACCAAATAAAATCGCTGTCTTTAATTTTTCAAGGCTGCCTGCTGGAGCAAGCAGTTCTATTTTATCCATCATTATCTTTCCTCCTACTTAATGCCATACCATCTCCTGCTGTAATCAAAGTTGAATCCAGCTGAGGATGATTCATTACTATTTCTAAATATTCTTTTAAATTATTTACGATCGTCCTATTTTTATGTTCAATTTTTTTATCTGATAAAAGCTTTCCTTTATATAGTACATTATCTGCAAGTAAAATTCCACCAGGTTCTAAGAGCTCAAATATATATTCAAAAAGATAAAGATACTGCCCTTTAGCAGCATCCAGAAAAATAAAGTCAAATTTTTGATTTAAATACATCAATACATCCAGAGCATTTCCTATTTTTATATTAATTTTATCATTATAATCTGTTTTTTCTATTTCCCTTTTAGCTTTTTCTGCTCGCTCAGCATCAATTTCTACCGTTATTATCTCAGTAGATTGAGGAGTATTCTTTGCAGTGAGCAGGGCAGACAAGCCATAAGCTGTTCCAATCTCTAATACTCTTTTTGGCTGCTTGATCTTAAGCTGCAGTTTAAGAAAATCGGCTGCATCCCTGTCAAGAATCGGTATCTTGTCCTTTATACAGAGCTTTTCCAGTTCTTTAAATTCGCTGTCGATGTATTTACTTTTAGAAAAATGCTTATTCAGCTCTCTAAACTTCATATTAACTCCTTTTTTTCTTTTGGTACCCGGTACATGTTGATATTTGTAGATAAATGTTGGTACCTGGTACCAACATTTATCTACAATAGCCGCAGTTAGATAGTTATTCACTATTTAGCTCATTTTGTCTATCAAGATGTTCCTGATAATTTTTAGTAAAGATATGGCTGCCGTCATCTCTGGCAAAGTAAAATAAATAATCTGTTTCAGCAGGAGTCAAAGCTGCCTGTAAAGCTATACTACCTGGATTTGCAATCGGAGATGGAGGAAGCTCATTTACCTGATAAGTATTATATGGTGAATCAACCTCTAAATCTTTATAGAGCAGCCTTTCTTTTCTCTTAGGCAGTACATACTGTACTGTTGCATCTAACTGAAGAGCCTGTCCTGCTTTAAGCCTGTTGTAAATAACAGAAGCAATTATCTTATTTTCGTCAGGAATTTTACCCTCTTCTTCAATCAAAGAAGCAATAATTAATAATTGGTAGGCAGAAAACTCAACTTCTGCTGCCTGCTCTTTTAATAAAGGTAATCTCTCATTTTTAAATCGAGCAATTAATTCTTTAACAAACTGATCTGCATTATAGCTCATGGGAAAATTATATGTGTCTGGTATTATTAAGCCTTCTGCAGCCTCAATCACTGATTCAGCCAAATGAGGATTGTTCTCAAAATCTACACTTTCAGCATATTTATTAAAAGCTGCTTCAAGTTCTGCCTCGGTAAATCTGGTCTTATCCAGATCAATTAATCTAGTTATAATTTCTCTGATAGTAAATCCTTCAGGTACTGTAAAGCTAAAGGTTTCTTCTAAACCCCGATCTAAAATATCGAGTATATAATAAGGGCTGTCTGCAGTCGAAAAAGAGTAATAGCCGGATTTTAGATTATCAATCTGTTTAAATCTCATTAAATAATAGATAAGATCAGCTGATTTTATTAATCCTTTTTCTTCAAGCAGATCGGCAATATCTCTTCCGGTCATTCCCTGTTCTATTTCTACAGCCACCTCTTCGGGATTGCTTCTATTATTCGGTAGCATCATATCTTCATACCAGAGATAGGCACTGATTATTATAATAAAGATAAGTAAAACATATGCTGCTCGCTTCAACTTATAACCTCATTTCATTTAAAACAATTCAGACAAAACTATTTATTCATGTATTCTACCTTAACTCTTGTAAATTCATCCTCATCTTCTACAGGTATGATAACTTCTTCATCACCTTCGTTTATTATCTTAACAACTGTTGCTGCAGCATCTTCATCTGCCTCAGAATCAACGATAATCAAATATTTGGTACCTTCAATTATAATATCATCTTCAATAATAAAACGGCTTTCTTCTTCACCATCAGATAAAACCAATTCTTTTTTTTCTTCGTCTATCCAAAATTGTCCATCACTCATGTTATTTCTCCTTTCAAATTTAAAGTTTTATTTAGATAAATTTTTAATTAGCATCAAGATATGACTGCAGTATCAGAGAAGCAGCAAGTTTATCAATCACTTTTTTTCTGCCTTCTCGGCTCACATCTGCTTCTAAAAGAATATTCTCGGCCTGACTGCTTGTCAAGCGCTCATCCTGAATTTCTACGGGAATATCAAGATTGTTTTTCAAAAAATTTATAAAAGCCTGTGTTATTTCCGCCCTTTTTCCTTTTGAGCCATCCATATTATAGGGCATCCCAACAATAATTTTTTCTACATCATATTTACCTATATATTTATTTAATTCTTCCAAAAGCTCCTGATGTCCATGCATCTCTATAGTGCTCAGCGGCTGTGCTGTCCAGCCCATAGCATCACTAACTGCTATCCCCACTCTTTTGTTCCCATAATCGATACCAAGTATTCGCAATCTTAATGCCTCCAATTTTTATACTTCAATTAAATATTATATAATTATTTATCTAAATAAGCAAATATCTCTACCCACAAAAAATCGCCTCTCCACTCAAACAGAGCTAAGAAGCGATTATAGTTTAAATTTATATACTATTTTATATTTAATTTCTGGATTTAATTCCTCTTTAGTTTTTAATTAGTTTACAGTCTATTATTAATTGTTGTCTAAATAACTGTTCAATAGTTCCTCTAATATTTCATCCCGATCAATTGTTCTGATCATTGTTCTGGCCTCTTTATAGCTTGTAATATATGCAGGATCTCCTGAAAGTAAATATCCGACAATTTGATTGATAGGATTATAACCTTTTTCTTCTAAGGCCTTACAGACCTTTTTAAGAACAAAACCAGCCTCACTAATCTCTTCTTTTTTAATTTTAAAACGCATCGTTTTATCATTGATATCTTCTGCAGCCATTCTATCACATCCTGTATTTTTATTTGCCTTATATAATTACTTCTTCAGTCAGCCTGCAAATCCTTGTTTTCAGACATTATTTTTTATAATATTTTCCACTTCTGCCAGTGCTTCGGCTGTCTTATCCGGCTTACTACCTCCAGCTTGTGCCATATCAGGACGACCTCCACCACCACCACCAGCGATTTGAGCAACCTTAGAAATAATCTGTCCGGCATTAAAGCCTTTTTCTACAAGATCATCAGTAACTGAAGCTACAAAAACTACTTTGTTTTCTCCTTTACTCGCAAGTACAATAACAGCAGAATCAATTTTATCTTTAATCTGATCTGTGAGATTACGCAGTCCCTGGCTGTCCAGCTCTGATAGTTCAGCAGTCAGCACATTTACACCTTCAACTTCTTTTAACTGATCAATTAAATCATCTTTTTTAGAACCTGCAAGTTTCTGCTTTAATCTTGCTAGTTCTTTTTCTAATTCCTTATTTTGAGCTAATAATTGTTCAACCCGATGATAAACATTATCAGGTTCGGTTTTCAATCTTGCAGCTGTTCTATTTAAAATATCCAGCTTATTATTGAAATAATTTAAAGCAAATTCTCCGGTTACTGCCTCAATTCTTCTCACACCTGCAGCAATTCCGCTCTCTGAAGTGATTTTAAAAGCACCAATATCTCCAGTTGCTTCAACATGTGTACCTCCACAGAGTTCCATACTAAAGTCACCCATTTTAACAACTCTAACTTCCTCTTCATATTTTTCTCCAAATAGTGCTTCAGCCCCCATTGCCTTTGCTTCTTCTAAGTCTTTTAATTCTGTTTCTACAGGATAATTTTCCATAACTGCATAATTAACCTTCTTCTCAATTTCTTCTAGTTCTTGATCTGTCAGTCCAGAAAAATGAGTAAAGTCAAATCTGAGTCTATCAGGAGCAACTAATGAGCCTGACTGATTAACATGATCTCCTAAAACCTCTTTAAGTGCTTTATGCAGCAGATGAGTTGCTGAGTGGTGTCTTGCTGTTGCTTTGCGTCTATCATTATAAACGACTGCTTCAACCTGCTCAGAAACTTTAATTTCACCATCTTCAACACTTACCTGATGTACAGGGATTTCTGCTCTGGAGAAAGTATCAGTTACTTCTGCCTCAAAATTATCATTTTTAATAACACCTTTATCTCCAAGCTGACCTCCACTTTCTGCATAAAAAGGAGTTTTAGCCAAAATAATATTACCATTTTCTCCTTTTTTAAGAGAATCAACTTTTTTGTTGTCTTTAACAAGACCTATAATTTCTGTTTCTTCAGTTAAAGAATGATAACCTGTAAATTCAACTTCCTCGATTTTATCTTTAAAAGATGCATAAAGCTTATCGATTTCTCCACTGCTGAAAGAAGTTTCTTCACGAGCCTCTCGAGCTCTTTTGCGTTGAGCTTCCATTTCCTGATTAAAACCTTCTTCATCAACCTTAATACCTTCTTCAGCTGCAATATCTTCAGTTAGATCAAGTGGAAAACCATAGGTATCATATAAACGGAATGCATTTTCACCACTCAAAACTTCCTTATTTTCAGCTTTAAGATCAACCAACATCTCTTCTAAAATATTCAAACCCTGTTCTAAAGTTTTAAGAAAACTCTCTTCTTCAGATTTAATTACATTTTTAACATGGGCCAGCTGTTCCTTAAGCTCGGGTGCAGCACCTTTTACTACTTTTGAAGTAGTTTCCACTAATGTGTATAAAAAAGGTTCTTCAAAGCCAAGTTTGCGGCCATAACGGGCTGCTCTTCTAATCAAGCGCCTGATTACATAACCTCTACCTTCATTAGAGGGTAAAGCACCATCAGAAATCGCAACCGCTGTTGAGCGAATATGGTCTGCAATTACTCTGTATGCTGTCACACTTTCCTCATCTTCTCGATATGGTGTTCCAGTTTCTTCAACAACTTTATCTATTATCGGCTTAATTAAATCGGTTTCAAAATTTGTTTCAGTATTTTGAAGAATAGAAGCAACTCTTTCAAGTCCCATTCCGGTATCAATATTTTTATTGGGGAGTTCAAGGTATTCTCCATCTTCAGTATAGTTGTACTGAGTGAAAACAAGGTTCCAGATTTCTAAAAATCTATCTCCTTCACCACCAAGAACATCTTCTTCACTATCTCCATATTCTTTTCCTCTATCATAATGAATCTCTGAGCAGGGACCACAGGGGCCAGTTCCTATCTGCCAGTAATTTTCTTTTTTGCCCATCCTCACAATCTTCTTTGCTGGAATTCCAATTTTATCATGCCAGATATCAAAAGCTTCATCATCATCCTTATAAATTGTAATCCAGAGTTTATCAGGATCAAGCTTTAAAACTTCAGTAACAAACTCCCAGCCCCACTCGATTGCTTCATCTTTAAAATAATCTCCAAAAGAGAAGTTGCCGAGCATCTCAAAATATGTGTGATGACGAGCTGTCTTCCCAACATTCTCTATATCATTTGTTCTAATACATTTCTGGCTGGTAGCAATTCTTGGGTGTGGTGGCTCAAGGCTGCCGTCAAAATATGGCTTAAATGGAGCCATCCCAGCATTTATCCAGAGCAGACTCGGATCATTTTTTGGAACAAGAGGAGCACTATCAAGTACCAGGTGATCCTTTGATTCAAAAAAATCTAAAAAAGCCTGCCTTATTTCATCTCCAGTTTTTATCATTTTTCGCCTTCCTTTCTCTTTAAAATTTTTTCAAAACTTTCAATTCAATGAAGTTAGTTTTATTTTTTTGTTAAATTATATATAATTTAATGATTTGGAATGCTTTCAGACAATTTGATCGAAACAGCTTTGCATAAAATTATAAAATTCATAAATGAAATTTTAGATCACTGTCAGAATGATTAAATCGTAACAGGCTTGATTATAATTTATTAGTTCAAGGCTGCCAGCTGTCT
>CAZYRX010000030.1:7207-13371 GCA_964649895.1 uncultured Halanaerobium sp. | reverse complement strand
ATATAAAACAAAATAAAACTACTTCAGCTTAATTTGAGCAAAGCGTCTTTTTCCGATCTGAATAATCATTCCATCCTCAACCTCTATATCAAGATTAATCTTCTTATACTTTTCATCATTAATACTAACTGCACCCTGTTTAATCATTCTTCTCGCTTCACTATTAGAATCAACGAGTCCGGTTGCAGCTACCAACTTAACGATCCAGAGTTCTCCATCTTCAAGTTGAGATTCTTCTATTTCAATCTCGGGAATATCTTCGGGAAGATTCCCGCGTGAAAATACATTTTCAAATTCCTTAGCTGCATCTTCTGCTGCTTCTTGATCATGATATTCTCTCACAATTTCTGCAGCCAGCTCTTTCTTTAAATTCATCGGATTAAAATCATCACGCTCTAATTTTTCTTTTATTTCCGCAAGCTTTTCCTGAGAAACATCAGTTAAAAGCTCAAAATAACGGGCAATTAAATCATCAGGTAATGACATAACTTTACCATACATATCTGCCGGTTTATCGTAAACCCCAATATAATTATCTAAACTCTTGCTCATCTTGTTAACCCCATCAAGACCTTCGAGCAGAGGCATCATAACGATCACCTGCGGATCCTGTCCATATTCTTTCTGCAGATTACGCCCTACGAGAAGATTAAAACGCTGATCTGTACCACCTAATTCAACATCAGCTTCAATTGCTACAGAGTCATAACCCTGCATCAGCGGATAGAAAAATTCGTGAATCCCAATCGGTTTACCAGCAGCATATCTTTTGGAAAAATCATCTCTTTCCAGCATCCTGGCAACAGTATATTTGGAAGATAACTCTAAAACCTCTGCAAAGTTCATATCTCCAAGCCAGTCTCCATTAAATACCAGCTTTGTTTTATCACGGTCTAACACCTTCGAAAACTGCTCCTGATATGTACGTGCATTTTCTTTAACTTCTTCTTCAGTAAGCTGTTTTCTGGTTTCTGATTTACCAGTAGGGTCCCCTATCATACCTGTAAAATCTCCAATAACCAAATAAACTTGATGACCTAAATCCTGAAACTGCTTTAATTTACGGAGAACCACTGTATGCCCTAAGTGAATATCTGGAGCTGTAGGGTCAAGACCGAGTTTAACTTTAAGCGGCCGACCTTCTTTTTCTGCTTCTTTTAATTTTTCTTTTAGTTCTTCTTCTGAAATGAGGTCACTTACACCTCGCTTGAGTATCTCTATCTGTTCATTAATTTCCATAAAAAACACCTGTCCCGTCTTAAGGGTGACAGGTACTTCACCTCCTGTATCCTTTGTCATTTTATTATAACAGATAGATTAATTACTAACAAGGGGTACCATAAACAGTTGTTTTATGTTATAATATTTATTTGACAGGAGGTTGAGTAATGAAGAAGCGAACAAAGGGAATATTGATAACTACAATTATACTAATTTTTGCCCTCGGAGCAGGCGCTATTTTAGGTGCTGTCACCTGGATAATCCAGGACACTCCTGATATTACTGATTACAAAGGTTCCAGTGAAGCAACATTAATATATAGTCAGAATGGAGATTTACTGACAAAGTTATATAAAGAAAACAGAGTTTATGTTCCTTTAGAAAAAATACCTAAAGATTTAAAAAATGCAATTATAGCAATAGAAGATACTAATTTTTATGTACATCACGGTATTGATTTTTGGGGAATAGCAAGAGCTATGGTTACTAATATCAGACAGGGTAGACTGGCTCAGGGTGCAAGTACAATTACCCAACAGCTTGCCCGAAATGCCTTTTTGACTTTGAGAAAAACGTTTTATAGAAAAATACAGGAGGCATATCTTGCTGTACAGTTTGAAAGACTTTATACTAAATCTGAAATTTTAGAAATGTATTTAAATGAAATATTTTTAGGCCACAGTGCCTATGGAGTTCAAACAGCATCACAGCAATATTTCGGAAAAAATGTCTGGGAATTGGACCTTGCCGAATCGGCTTTAATCGCAGGCCTGCCGCAGTCACCAAATAATTATTCGCCTTTAAATAATCCAAATAGAGCTATCAGAAGGCGAAATGTTGTGCTGGATAGAATGGCTGAACTTGATTATATTAGCGAAGAAGATGCAGAAAGAGCTAAAAATGCTGAATTGGATTTAAAAGATGGTAAAGAAATTGATGGAGAACACGCCCATTATTTTATACTTTATGTTAGAGATCAACTTTTAGATCAATTTGGTGCTTCCATGGTCTATAGTGGTGGTTTAAAAGTCCACACTACAATAAATACAGAGATGCAAAAAACAGCTGAAGATCGAGTTAATGCAAAATTGGAAAACGGCTACATACCTTCTTACAGAAAAGAAGGAACAGATAAATTACAGCCTCAGCTTGCAGTTGTAAGTCTTGATGTAAACAGTGGTGCTATTAGAGCAATGGTTGGTGGTAGAGGTAATGATCAGTTCAACAGAGCCTATCAGGCGGTAAGACAGCCTGGATCAGCTTTTAAACCTTTTGTTTATGCTGCTGGTATTGCAGAACATGGATTAACTACTGGATCTGTTGTAAATGATCTGCCTATGCTTGCCTCTAAAAGTGGTAAAGATGATCTCAGCATCTGGCCGAGAGATTATGGAGACCACTACAGAGGTCTGATTACTTTAAATACAGCTTTAACCCATTCTGTAAATGTAGCAGCAGTGAAAACAATTCAGGATATTGGTGTAAAAAATACTATTAACTTTGCAGAAAAACTTGGAATATCAACATTTACTAATAATGATGGTTTAGATGACCACTATTCACTTGCCTTAGGTGGTCTTAATAGAGGTGTTACTCCTTTAGAAATGGCAGCAGCTTATAGTGTTTTTGCAAATAAAGGTGTATATACAGAACCATATGCAATTGAAGAAGTATATGATAAGAATGATAAGTTAATTTATAGGGCTCAACCAGAGAAAAAAATTGTAATGACAGAAGCAGACAGCTATTTAATTACTTCAATGCTAAAAAGTGTAGTTGATAATGGTACTGGCCGCAGGGCTCAGATGGATAGAGATGTTGCAGGTAAAACCGGAACAACAAATGACTATACAGATGCCTGGTTTGTCGGCTACACTCCTCAGATAGCAACAAGTGTCTGGATTGGTGAAGATACAAGAAATTCTATGGAATATGCTAACTCAAGCACTGTTTCTAGCGGCCATGCTGCTCAGATTTGGGGAGAATATATGCGGGAAGTTGTAAAAGATATGCCTGCACTTGATTTCTATATGCCGGAAAATATAATAGAAGCACCTGTTGAACCTTATACAGGTTTAAAACCAAATCAGTTTTCACCTAGAATTGAGGTTCTGCCTTTTAAAGAAGGAACAGAACCAACACGAACTGAAAGTCTTCATGGACCAGTAGAAACTCTAAAAATCGATAGAAAAACAGGACTTTTAGCAACACAATACTGTCCTGAAGATCAGGTAGAAGAAAGACATTATCTGCAGAGCTCGGGTATAAGAATCGGGCCAGCTGAAAAATGGTTTAAAGAAGTTAATAGTAATAAGAATAGTGAAGATTTAGTTAGAGGAAGATATTCGGTATCTGTGGGAGAACCCGTCCAGCAGATTGACTATGAATATGGTATACCAAAATTAAATAGGAACGGTGAGCCTCGTTATGAAACAAGACCTAACCGCTCCTGTAATGTTCATCAGGGTGATTCTTCTGATAGTTCTTCTGATGATAATTCCTCAGAAAGTAGATTTGGAAATATCTTTGATATTTTTGGAGATTAGCTCAACTTAGCAATCGTAACCCCTGTGCCTCCTTCTCTCTGCCTTCCGAGGCGGAAGTCTGAGACATGGGGGTTTTTTTCTAATATTTCTTCTACAGCATTCCTCAAAGCACCTGTTCCTTTACCATGCACAATTTCTATTTCATTTAATCCTGCTAGGAAAGCATCATCCAGATACTTATCCAGTTTATGCTGAGCATCTTCGTATCTATCTCCTCTGAGATCAAGCTTGGGTGAAACATGCTGAGATTTCTGCACCCTGTAACTTTTAATCATTTCTTCCTCATCTTCTTCAGGAATATCAACTTTAACTAAATCACCAAGAGAAGCACTGATTTTCATTATACCAGCCTGGATTACAGCTTCATTCTTATCTTCATCAATAGAAGTAATCTCTCCTTTTCTGCCGATACTTCTTACTCTGACCTGATCTCCAAGTTCAAAATCTTTGTCAGTCTTAGCTGCTTCTGCTTTTTCTTTTTCACTTTCAAGTATTTGCTCAAGTTTTTTAAGTTCTTGATTAGCTTCAGTCTGAGAGCGGTCGACTTCAGAGCGTTTTGTATAATCTTTCTCTTTTAGCTGAGAAATAATACGTTTTGCTTCTTTCTTTGTTTCAGCGACAATCTCTTCGGCCTCTTCTCTGGCTTTTTGCATTTCTTTTTCATGTTTTTCCTGCTGTTCTTTAATTAAATTCTCATATTTTTCTTTTAATTCTTTTTCGCGTTTTCTATATTCCTGCATCTCTTTACGCAGTTTTGTATAGCGATTTCTTTCCTGATTTAACTCATTGATGATATCTTCAACCTTTATTTCTTCTTCACTCAAAAGACTCCTGGCTCTTTTAATAATTTCTTCAGGAATACCGAGCCTTAGGGCGATTTCAAATGCATTTGAACCACCTGGAACACCCATAATTAATTTATATGTTGGTTTTAGTGTTTCCAGATCAAATTCAACTGAAGCATTTTCTACATGATCAGTAGAATAAGCATAGCTCTTAAGCTGACTGTAGTGAGTTGTAGCAACTGTTACAGCATTTTTTTCCCTGAGTTTATCGAGTATTGATATACCAAGAGCTGCACCTTCTTCTGGATCTGTACCTACTCCCAGTTCATCCATTAAAACAAGGGTGGAATCATCGGATTCGGCAAGAAATTCTCTGATTCTTGTCATATGAGAAGAAAATGTACTTAAACTCTGTTCTATACTCTGTTCATCACCTATATCAGCAAATATCTTTTTAAAGACTGCAACTGTAGAATTTGCTTCTGCAGGAATATGCATTCCCGTCTGAGTCATCAATGTCAGAAGTCCCACCGTTTTTAAAGAAACAGTTTTACCTCCAGTATTTGGGCCTGTTATAACGAGAGTAGATATTTTATCACCTAGATTGATATCAATTGGTACAGGTTCCTCTTTTAAAAGGGGATGACGTGCTTGTTTGAGGTCTATCAGGCCATTTTGATTTATCTCAGGTGCATTACATTTATGGTCTATACTAAATCTAGCAGAAGCAGAAATTACATCAAGTCTAGAAGCTGTAATTAAATCATTTTTTATAATTTCAGATTCTGCTGCAATTTGAGAGCTCAACATCTTTAAAATTCTCTGAATTTCAGCACTTTCTTGAGCTCTGACATCTCTTAATTCATTATTTAATTTTACAACTGCCATCGGCTCCATAAAAAGGGTCATTCCACTTGCAGACTGTCCATGAACAATCCCATCAAACTTATTGCGCTGTTCCTGTTTAACTGGAACCACATAGCGGTTTTCTCTTTTTGTAACTAGACTTTCCTGAAGCATGTCCTGATACTGTGAGCTTTTAATAATTGAATCGAGTTTATCTCTAATTGAATTCTCTATAGATTCAATTTTTCTGCGTAGTGATCTAAGTTTTGAACTGGCAGTATCTGCAACTTCCCCATATTCATTAATACAGCGGTCAATCTCACGGGAGAGTTCTGGTCGGGGTCTTAAACCAGCCGTGATATCATAGATAATTTGATATTCTCTTTCTATTATTCTGGGATCTATATCAGACTTTATATTTTGAAAAAAACGGCTTAGTTCTTTAAATCCCCGCAGAGTATTTCTGATATCTGTAATTCTCTCAGTGGATAAAACAGACCCTTTTTCTGCTTTTTTCAGTGATTCTCTAATATCTCTGAGTCCACCAAAAGGAAGAGTACCAAATTCATTAATCATGTTTTTTAGAGCAGTAACTTCTGCCAGCCTCTCTTTTATATAATCTGGATTATTTACCGGTTCTAAATTAGCAATAATTTCTTTACCTATTTTTGTTGCCGCTCTATCTTTAGTCATATTTATTATTTTTTTGTATTCTAAAACTTCCAGACTGTGTTCTTTCAAGATTCTAACCTCCGGAATAATTTTT
>CAZYRX010000030.1:0-7107 GCA_964649895.1 uncultured Halanaerobium sp. | reverse complement strand
TGTCCAATTAGGTTAACATGAGGATTTTTAACTGCTTTAATTATTCTTTCTGTCATTTCAGCTGCAGGCATATTAAAATGACTGTGAATAGAAGCAATAACAAAATCTAATTTTTCTAATATTCGATCACTGTAATCAAGTGAACCATCTTTTAATATGTCAACTTCTACTCCCTTTAATATATTAAAATCACTCATTTCTTCATTTAACTGATCAATTTCTTCTATCTGTTTTTCTAATCTCTCTACGGAAAGTCCTCCCGCAATAGATAAAGACTGAGAATGATCTGTTACAGCTATATATTGATATCCTCTTTTTTGAGCAGCCTCTGCCATTTCTTTAATTGTAAAGGCACCATCACTGTAGCGGGAATGAAGATGTAAATCTCCTTTGATATCGTCAAGCTCTATGCTTTTGGGAAGTTTGCCTTCCTGAGCTGCTTCTATCTCCCCCTGGTCTTCTCTTAATTCTGGTATGATATAGTCTAAACCCAGTTCATTAAAGATATCTTTTTCTGAATTAATATTCAATTTGCTTCCATCATCTCTGATAAGACCATATTCATTCAGCTTTAGATTTCTATCTTTGGCAAGCTGACGCATGCGAACATTGTGTGCCTTTGAGCCGGTAAAATAATGAAGTGCAGATGGAAACTCTTCACTGCTGACCATCCTAAAATCAGTCTGAATTCCACGTGTTGTTCTAATACTAACTTTTGTTTTACCTGCTCCGATTACCTCTTCTACAAAATCAAGCTCAATCAGCAGATCACTTAATTTTTCTGCTTTATCAGTCGCTATTAAAATATCCAGGTCACCAGTCATTTCCTTTGCTCTTCTTGCACTACCACACATTTTGATCTCATTAAAATATTCAGACTCAATTTTCTCTTTAATTTCTGCAATTATTTCTCTGGCATTCTTTACTGCCTGGGCCAGTATTATTTTATCTACGTACTGTTCATAATTATGGAGGGCATGCAGGAGTTTTTCTTCGGACTTTTTTCCAAATCCCTTCAAACCCCTTACTTCTCCATTCTCTAAAGCCTCTTCTAGAGAATTCAAGTTATCTATTCCTAGTTCATAGTAGAACTTATGGGCAGTTTTTGGTCCCAAACCAGGAATATTTGTCATCTCAACAACACCAGCAGGTAGTTCTTGTTTTATTGCTTCCATTTCTTCTATAATACCAAATTCTAGGATCTCTTTTATAGATTCGGCAATTCCACTTCCGATCCCATTTATTTCTTCTAATTTATCATCTTCAGCAAGCTCTGTAATATCATCACCAAGTGATTCAATTTTACGAGCAGCATTAGAATACGCTCTTATTTTAAAATCATTTGCCCCTTTAATTGCCAAAAGATCTGCAAATTCTGATATTAATTTTGCAATTTCTTTATTTGTAATATCCAGCATATTTTTCACCTCATCGTAAGATAATTAAAGGCCATGAATATATCATGGCCGAAAAATTTCTTCAATTTTTAATTGTATATATGGAGAAGCATCGATAACTCTCTGTGCTAAAAAGGATTCTTCAACCACATTATTAACTTTAGAATAAGGAATCTGTGCCATAATTAAAATTAAAAGATAGATTATTATCCCAGCTTTAAACAAACCAAGAATAAAGCCTGCAGCTTTATCAACAGGCTGCAGAAAAATTGCATCAGTTAATTGCTTTAAAGATATTCCAAGTACATGAATAACAATATTTACAACTATAAATATTGCAGCAAAACTAATAAACTGAAGCATAGATGGAGATAAATCTAAATAAGGCTCAAGTAGAGTCTCAAAATACTGGTACTGCCTTACTGCCACAAATAAAGCAGCTATCAATCCAAGTATTGTACTTGTTTGATCTATAAACCCGCGTCTAAACCCATTAAATGCAAAAAACAGCATTAAAACAAGAATTATTATATCGAGGAAGTTGATGATTTCCAATTATTCTACCTCCTCAAGAAGAGCGGTTAACTCCTCATTCTCCTGCCTTAATTTTTTTAGTTCCTGGTGTAAACTCTGATTTGCATCTTTTAATCTCTCTTTTTCTTTGCTCAGGTCAACACACTGGCTGCGGAGTTTGAAATATTCATCTGCAAGATTAATCATAGTCAGATGTGAAAGTCTCCTAAAAGGTAGTTTTGGATAGGCATTTTTTATCTCTCTGCCAGTTTTTTCAACATAATTAGCGAGTTTATTGATATATTCCTCATCAAAATTTCCAGTTACAGTAAAAGAATCTCCAAGCACTTCAAGTTTAAATTTATTTTTTTCCATATTCTTATCTTCAATCATTAGCAACATCTCCAGCTTTAATAATAGTCTACTAATATAATATATTCATTACAAGATGTTAAATTCCTGCTTAAAAAGTTAATTTCCTCTTATTTCTGCTGAATATTCTTCAGATAAATAATCTACTATTTGATTAAAACGCTCATTTACTTCCTGATCTGTCAGTGTTCTATCTGCTGCCTGAAATTTAAGCTCAAATGCAGCACTCTTATATCCTTCTTTGATCTGGTCTCCCTGATAGATATCAAAAAGTTCGATATTTTTTAAGATTTCTCCAGCTTTATCACTTATTGCTTTGGTTATCTCACCAATTTCGATTTCTTCTTTAATAACTACGGCCAAGTCTCTTGCTAAAACAGGATATTTAACTAACTGTTCATAATGATAACTCTTATTTTGGGTTAATTCAAACAATTTATTTAAATCTAACTCAAAAATTGCTGCTCCTGCAGGTAGTTTATTTGCTTCGGCTAATTCTGGATGTACCTCTCCAATAAAACCGATTATACCTCCAGCCGCAATAATATTTGCTCTCCGCCCAGGATGCAGAAAATCTTTATCCTCATTAAACTCAAGCCTATAATCATCGAGCTGAACTCTCTCAAATAGCATCTCAAGAACTCCTTTTAAAAAGTAGAAATCTGGTGCATCCTGCTTCCAAGTATTTTCTTCAGCTCCAAAAACACCACCACCGAGTTTATTAAGTTCTTCAGGCCGTTCATTCTGGCCGCTATTTTTAAATACCGTACCTGTTTCAAATACTGCCATTTCTGTCCCCTGTCTTCTTGCATTAGAAGCTAAGACTTCCATAATGCCGGGAATAAGGGTGGTTCGCAAAATTGCAAAAGCCTTACTCAAAGGGTTTTTAATATGGACAAAGCCTGAATATTCAGGTAGTTGATCAAGATTTAATTTTTGATAATCATTTTTATCCTGCAGACTGTAGGTTACTACTTCATCAAGACCACCAGAATTAAGCAGTTCTTTAACATTTTTTTCAAACTCCTGCTCTGCTGTTCTACCACCTATCTGTTTGGAAATAGGTCTTGTTGAAGGTATATTATTATAGCCATAAATACGGGTGATTTCTTCAACTAAATCAGCAGCTTGACTGACATCTGTTCTAAATGATGGTACTTCTACCATTAGTTTATCATCTTTGTTTTCAACTTTAAACTCCAATCTCTCAAGCATTGCTTTAATTTCAGCTTTTTCAAGTTCTATGCCCAAGAGCTGATTTACTCTCTTTGTCTTTAATTCGATGACTGGACTTTCATATTTAAGTGGATATTCATCAATTACTCCAGGTACAACTTTACCACCTGTACATTTTTCTAAAAGCTGACAGGCTCGATTGTTAGCTTCTATTACTTTCTCTATATCCACACCTCTTTCAAATCTATGAGATGCATCAGAATGCATTCCTAATTTTTTTGCAGTTTTACGAATACTGATAGGATTAAAATAGGCAGATTCTATAAGTACATCTGTGGTTTCTTCTGTTACTTCACTCTCAAATCCTCCCATAACTCCTGCAACAGCAATTGGCTGTTCTGGATCAGCGATTACAAGCATTTCATCATCCAGCATTCTCATTTCTTCATCCAATGTTTTGATTTCCTCTTCGCTATTAGCCCGGCGAACTATTATTTTACCATCTTTAATCTTATTATAATCAAAGGTATGCAGAGGCTGATTATATTCCATTAATACATAGTTAGAAATATCAACAACATTATTGATCGGTCTGATGCCTGCTGCTTTTAAACGTCTCTGCATCCATTCAGGAGATTCTTTAATTTCAACATCTTTAACAAGTCGAGCAGTATAGCGAGGGCATAAATCTGGATCTTCTATTTCTATTTCTACTTTTTCAGATATGTTTCCTAAATCAGCAGCTTCTTCAAAAGAAATTAGTGGGTTAACTACCTTTTTATCTTCTGCATAAAGAGATTTTATTTCTCTAGCAACTCCAAGCATACCGAGACAGCGTGCATAATTGGGAGTTAAATCAAGTTTAAATACATAATCATCAAGTTTCATATATTTTACAAAATTAAATCCTACTGGAGCACTGTCTTCTAAGACCATAATACCTGCTGCTCTTTCCTCCTGAAGACCAAGTTCATCTTTAGAACAGATCATCCCTTTAGAAACCTCACCTCTAAGTTCAACTTCTTCGATTTCCATTCCAGTGGGTAGGGTTGTTCCTACAGAAGCAAATGGTACTTTTTGGCCTTCTGCAACATTTGGTGCACCAGTAACAACCGGCAGTACTTCACTATCCTCATCAATTTTTACCATACAGATAACAAGTTTATCAGCATCTGGATGCTCTTTAATTTCTGTAATTTCTGCAATTACAATATCTTCTATACCTTCACCTAAATATTCTAGGCCTTCAACCTCTAATCCGGCCATGGTCAGTTTTTCCGACAGCTCTTCTGCTGAAAAATCTATATCAATATATTTTTTGAGCCAATTATAAGAAATCTGCAAATTTATCATCCTTTCTTACTAAAAATTTAAATCAAAATGTAAAAAACATCTAAAGTGTTCACTCAAACTATTAGTATAAATATTTTTATACCTTTAATTTTCTATATCTAAATTTATTCTATTTAAAATTGATGTAAAAATCTTTGATCATTTTCGTATAATACTCTGATATCATCAATACCATATTTTAAAAGTACAAGTCTATCCAGACCAATACCAAATGCAAATCCACTATACTTATCCTTATCATAACCTGACATCTCAAGTACATTTGGATGTACCATTCCTGCTCCCATAATTTCTAACCAGCCTGTTCGTGAACATAATGGACAGCCCTCTCCACCACAGACAATACAAGAAACATCAACTTCTGCACTCGGCTCAGTAAATGGAAAATAACTTGGTCTAAATCTTACATCTCTATTTTTGCCAAATAAAGCCTCAACAATCAACTCTATTGTACCCTTTAGATCACTAAAAGAAATGTCTTCATCAACAACAAGCCCTTCTGCCTGATGGAAGATAGGTGAGTGTGATGCATCAAGTTCATCAGAGCGGTACACTCTACCTGGAGCTATTATGCGTACCGGCGGCTCCTGAGACTGCATTGTTCTCACCTGAACTGGTGAAGTATGTGTTCTTAATAAGTAATTATCATCAATATATAATGTATCCTGAAGATCTCTTGCCGGATGATGCTCAGGAATATTTAATGCTTCAAAATTATAGTATTCACTCTCTACTTCTGGTCCTTCTGCAATAGTAAATCCGAGACCAATAAATACCTCTTCCAGTTCTTCAGTAATCAAAGTAAGTGGATGCTTTCTACCTGATTTAACCTCAGTACCTGGTAAAGTAACATCAATCTTTTCTTTTTTAAAGCGCTCTTCTGCTGCTTTCTTTTCCAGTCTTTCTTTATGTTTTCCGAGCCAGTTTTCTATTTTTCCTTTTAAAATATTTGCTTCTTTACCAACTACAGGTCTCTGATCAGCATCTATTTTACCCATTTGTGAAAAGATAGACTGAATTTTACCCTTTTTACCAAGATATTTGATACGTATTTCTTCTAATTTATCCAGGTCTGCTACTTTTTTTAATTCCTTTTCCGCTTCATTTTCAATTTTCTTTAGATCATTTAGTAGATCCAAATCTAACACCTCCAAAGTATAATTAAAATGCAAAAAATCCCGTCCATAAAGGGACGAGATTACCGTGTTACCACCCTGATTATTCTACTTTTTCACTTCTGCTTATAATATTTCTTTTTATAGATCAAAAATTGAAGAAGATAAATAACTATAATATTTAATATTAGCTGTTTAACAGCTAAAACTAAAAATTAAAGTTAAATAATATGTAGAATCACTCTTTTTTGTTAACGAAAGTACTAGAACTTCCGGAAAAGCCTACTATATTTAAGCTCTCAGCTCCAGAGTGAACTTCACTTAATAGAACTATTTAACTGTTCTCAGTAAATACAGTTAATCCCTGTAATAGTCTTAATATAAGCTACTCTCTCCTTCAAAGCTTTTGCATATATAATTTTTTTGATTATAACACAGCCAGAATAAATCTACAAGATTACTAACTTGATTTTATTGCCTGGGCAGAAATCTCAAAGGCAATAACTGCTGCTGCCTGTGCTGCATTAAGTGATTCTATTTTTTCACTTAAGGGTATCTTGATTTTGCTGTCTGCCTTCTCCAGTAATTTTATATCTAATCCATTTGCTTCATTTCCGATCATCAATATTAATTTACTGCTGTATTGATGTTCAAAATAATAATTTTTCGCATCTAGATCTGCAGCAATTAATTCATAATTTATCGTGCTATTATTAATTTCTTTTAAAAAATCTTCTTTAGATAATTTCTGCCAGATTGGAATAGAAAATATAGCACCCATTGTGGATCTAATTACCTTCTGGTTATAGATATCAACTGAACCTTTAAGAGCTATTACTCCATCAAAACCTGCACCAGCTGCAGTCCTGATCATCGTGCCCATATTACCTGGATCCTGTATTCTATCCAGAAGAAGTATTTTATCTGCTGAAGAAAAAAACTCTCCACCTTTAAATACGGCTTCATTAACTACAGCTATAATCCCCTGAGGATTAACGGTTGAAGCTGTTTTTTCGAGCAATTTTTCATCAACTAAAATTACTTCTGAGCACTTTTTTAAATCAGAAATCAAATCTTTGTTTTCAGCTGCTTTAAAAAAAGCAGGAGTGAGAAAGACCTCTAAAAAATCTGCTCCTCCTGCTAATGCAGCCTCAATAAGTCTTTTACCTTCAAGAACAAAA
>CAZYRX010000029.1:0-24967 GCA_964649895.1 uncultured Halanaerobium sp. | reverse complement strand
TTTATGGAGATCTAAAAATATTTCAAACACCAGGATTAGATTAAAGTGAAAAATATTAAAAGACTTGCAGCATTAACAATTGGTCAATCTCCAAGGATAGATTTAACTCCTGAAATCAGAAGTTATCTGGGAAGCGGATTCGAGATAATTGAAGCTGGGGCACTTGATGATTATAATTATCAAGAGATTATGGGACAATTTTCTCCACAGAATGAAGATGATATTCTTGTAACTAGATTAAGGGATGGTAGTGAAGTTATTATTGGAGAAAAGCACATCTCAGATTTATTAAATCAAAAGATAAAAGAATTAGAAAAAGAAAATTTAGAACTTATTTTATTGTTGTGTACGGGTGAATTTGCTGATTTAGAAAGCAGCAGTATTTTAATAGAACCACAGAAGGTATTATATTCTCTTTTATTAAAACTTGGTCTCAAAAATTTTGCTGTGATTATACCAAATGAAATGCAAAAAAAGCAGATAAAAAGGTTTTGGAATAACTTAAAAATGGATCCTATTATAAAAAGTGCTTCACCTTATAAAGATAATAATGATTTGATTTTGGCTGCCGAAGAAATAAAAAGTGAAGATATAGATCTTATTTATTTAGACTGTATGGGATATAGTAAAGAGATGAAAAAAATTGTTGCTGAAATATGTAATGAAAAAGTGATTTTGCCAAGAGAAATGATTTCTTTAATTATTAAAGGCTTTTATTAATGGAGGTGGTGAAGAGTTTTAGGTATTTGAGTATTAAGTAAAGAGTATTTATACCAGAAAGGGGAAAAAAATGAAATTCAAAAAGTTATCTATTATTATGTTGGTTTTGTTCTTAATGTTTTTTGTTTCGGTATCTGTTATGGCAGCTGATGGAGAAATAATAGTTGGAATGGGTGAAGAACCTGATACTTTAGATCCGAATAAAACCACTAGATTTCATTCTTATATGATTTTGAGTCATATTATAGAACCACTATTTACGCTTGATAATGAGTACAATGTAGTTCCTCTACTTTTGGATTCATATGATTGGGCAGAAGATGGTTCAAAAATGACAGTAGAGCTAAAAGAAGGAATCAAGTTTCATAATGGAAGTGAAATGACTTCTGAAGATGTAAAGGCATCTTATGAGAGATATTTTGAGTTATCACCGATGGCAAATTATCTACCAGGTGACAAAGGTGGTATTTACCAAATAGATACTCCAGATAAACATACAGTGGTATTCCATTTTGAAAATGCAAAACCTCTTGCATTATATCATATGGCAGATGCTCATGTTGGTATTATGCCTAAAGAATGGATTGAAAATACAGCAGATAATGAAATTGGAATTACAGAATTAGTTGGAACAGGACCTCTTCAGTTAGATGAATGGGTATCTGGAGAAGAAATAGTAATGACCCGTTTTGAAGATTACAAACATGGCCCAGATTTTATCAGCAATCAGGGTCCAACTAAAACTGCTAAGATGATATTTAGGGTTGTTCCGGAAGATGCTACAATGATGGCCGAGTTAATGTCAGGAAATGTTGACTTCTCTTTTGATGTTCCACCAAGTTCTGTTGATGTTTTATCAAAAAGAGATAATTTACGGGTTGAAACAGCTCCAACTTATAGTGTTCAGTATTTAGCTATGAATATGAAAAGAGAAATAATTAAGGATAAAAAAATGAGGCTTGCTGTAGCACATGCAGTTAACAAAGAACAAATTGCAAAAGCGGCCTGGTTTGGTGTTGGACAAAAAATTTATGGTCTTATTAATAAAGCAACAATAGGCTACTGGCCTGGTATTGAGGATGTAGCATATAAATATAATCCTGAAGAGTCCAAGAAATTATTATCTGAGCTGGGATGGGAAGATAATGATGGTGATGGTATTAGAGAAAAAGATGGAGAAGAGTTATCACTTACCTTAATTACCTTCTCCAATATCGACCAGTGGAGAAAAGCAGGAGAAATTGTCCAGTCACAGCTTGCCCAGGTTGGTATAAATGTTGAACTTGAAACAGCAGAGGTTGGTGCTACTTATGATCGTGCAGAAACTGCAGATTATGATATTGGAATCTTTAGAAATACCTGGTGGTTAGGACAGCCATATCTGCGCTTTTTAACCCACAGTAGTGGTATTGGATCTAGCAATTTTGGTCAGTGGTCAAGTCCCGAATTAGATAAAAATATTGAAATTGCTGGAGATAGTATGAGTTTAGAAGAAAGAACAGAAGCTTTAAATAGAGTGCAGGAGATAGTAGTTGAAACAGCTATCTGGGTACCTTTAGTATCAAATGCAAAAATAATAGCAGCAAAAGATGATGTTGCAGGTTTAGATGAGTTATTATCTCATCCCTGGTGGCCGCCACTGATGAGAGCTCTTTTACTGCACAAACAATAAAAATTAAAGTTATGTTTCAGAGGCAGTTTTTGGGCTGCCTCTGAAACATTTTATTAATTGGAGGTTATTTAATACATGCTTCAGTATATATTGCGGCGTACTTTATATATCATACCAATATTATTAGGAGTAACAATTATAGTTTTTTCATTAATGCATATCTCTGGTGATCCGGTTAAATTAATTTATGGAACAAATTTAACTGAAGAAATGCTCCAAGAAAAAAGGCATGAACTGGGATTGGACCAGCCGATTTACAGCCAATATTTTAATTGGGTAAGTAGTGCAGCAGTTGGAGATTTAGGTGTTTCTATTAGAACACACGCAAATGTCTGGGATATGATAAGGAGTAGAATTGGTGCTACTCTAGAATTAACTATAATAGCTCTTGTCATAACACTTTTAGTATCTATACCTACGGGTATAATTTCTGCTGTAAAAAGATATACAGTTTTTGATCAGATTGCACGTGTATTTGCATTATTTTGGGTTTCTATGCCTTATTTTTGGCTTGGACTTATTCTTATGCTAATATTTAGTATTAATCTTAATCTTCTGCCTGTTTCTGGTCGGGGTGGACCACTTTGGACATGGGAAGGTTTAAAATATATTATATTACCAAGTCTAACTTTAGGACTTCCTCCTGCAGCACTTTTTATGAGGATAATCAGATCAAATATGCTTGAGATAATTAATGAAGATTATGTTAGAACAGCTAGAAGTAAAGGTTTAAGAGAATATAAAGTAGTTATTAAACATGCATTTAGAAATGCTTTAATATCTGTAGTCACACTGCTTGGTTTAAGAATTCCCTGGCTTTTTGGTGGAGCTGTTATAACAGAAACTGTTTTTGCCTGGCCTGGTATGGGAAGACTTTTGGTTGATTCAATAATGAAAAGAGATTACCCTGTTGTTCAGGGCGTTGTTTTAATCATAGCTGTTTTAGTTGTTTTATCAAACATAATTGTAGATTTTGCTTATGCTTATCTTGATCCAAGAATACGTTATGATTGATGGGAGGTTGGATTTTAATGGAGAATAAATCAAATACATTTAAAGTAAAATCCCAAGCTAAAGAAAGCAGATTTTGGAGAAGATTTAAAAAAAATAAATTAGCTATATTTGGTGCAGCAATTATTATATTTATTATTTTAACAGCAGTATTTGCTCCTCTACTTGCCCCTTATGATCCTGCTTTTCAGAATTATGATAAATTATTAGAGTCTCCATCTTTAGAACATCCTTTTGGAACTGATGATCTAGGCAGGGATTTACTCAGCAGAGTAATTTATGGTTCACGGTATACTTTATTAGTTGGAATCGGGGTTGTAATTATTGTAGCAGTTTTGGGCTCTATTTTAGGTTTTTTAGCTGGATATTATGGAGGTAAAATAGATACCATAATAATGCGCATGGTGGATGTGATGCTTGCTATACCTGCATTAGTTTTGGCTCTGGCAATTGCTGGTGCTTTAGGAGGAGGAATTTGGAATGTCATAATTGCTATTGGAGCAGTGGGCTGGACTCAATTTGCTAGACTTGTTAGAGGAGAAGTGTTAAAGATAAGAGAATCAGAATATATTCAAGCTGCTAGAGCTCTTGGAGCAAGTGATTTCAAAATTATTTCTAAACATATTGCCCCAAATATGATGGCCCCTGTAATAGTTTATATAACTTTATACATACCTTCTGCAATTTTATGGGCTGCTTCTTTAAGCTTTCTAGGATTAGGTGTGCAGCCTCCATATCCAGAGTGGGGTGCATTGATTGCTAATGGTAGAAGCTATATAAGTTTTGCCTGGTGGATAGCAACTATACCCGGATTTGCAATTATGCTGACAGTTCTAGGGTTTAATTTTCTTGGTGATGGTCTAAGAGATGCATTAGATCCGAAAATGGCAAAAAATATCTAGAGATTAATATATCTAGAAAATTGAAAAGGAGTTGTATATAGTGGCAGATAAAAAAGATTTGGAGAGGGAAATTTTAGATTTAATTGATGAGGAAGAGGTTATCAAACTGGCTGCTGATCTTATAAAATTTCCAAGTGAAAACCCACCTGGAAATCTTTCCGGGATAACAGATTATGTATGTAATTATTTAAGTGAAAATAATATTGAATATAAGATTAAAGAGGCCAAAGAAGGCTGGCCAATAATAATTGGTGAGTTGGAAGGTGAAGAGCCAGGGAAAACCTTGATTTTAAATGGTCATTTAGATGTAGTACCAGCTGGTGATAAAAGTAAATGGGAAGTTGAACCTTTTTCAGGTGAAATAAAAGGTGAATACCTGCATGGGCGTGGTGCAAGTGATATGAAAGCAGGATCTGCAGGGATTATCGCAGCCTTTAAGGCGGCTTCACAGATGGATGCTCTTCCTGGCAAATTAATCTTAATGCTTGTTCCAGATGAAGAAACCGGTGGTCACCTCGGGAGCGGCTGGATAGTTGAAGAGGAAGACTTTAGTGCTGATGGCTGCTTGATAGCAGAGCCTTCTAAACAGGACCCTACCATAGGTCAAAAGGGTTCATGCTGGCTGAAATTGATTACAAGGGGGGTGCCAGGTCACGGTAGTCTTTCACCTGCAGTAAATGGTAATGCGATTTTAGAAATGAATCGTGCAGTTGATGCAGTATATCAAATTTGGGAAAAAGATTGGGAAATGCCTAAAGAAATTGAAGAAATACTTGAGATTTCTAAAGATTATTTAAGAGAAAATAAATCTACTCCAGGTTTAGAGAGAATTTTAGATCATGTTACAGTAAATGTAGGAATTATAAATGGTGGAGATAAAGTTAATAAAATACCAGATTATTGTGAGGCAGAGATCGATATGCGGCTTCCTTTTGGAGTAAAGACTGAAGATGTTTTGAATTGGATAAAAAATAAATTCAAAGAAGAAGGAATTAGTGCAGAAATTGAAACACTGCGCTGGAACAGTGAAGCAAACTATACTCTTCCAGATGAGAATATTGTAAAATCTGTAGTAAATTGTGCTGAGAGGCTGAGTGGCAAAAAATCAAGGGCCATGTTTCAGTGGGCTTCTAGTGATGCGAGATATTTTAGAGAAAAGGGAATAGCTACTATCCAATTTGGGCCCGCTGAACTGGATGGTATCCATTCATATAATGAGAAAGTAAAAGTTAAAGAAGTAAAAGATTATGCAAAAATGTATGGAGCTATTATTGTGGATTTTTTAGCACAGTAAAATATCAAATATAATTAATTTAATTCTTCACCTTCCCGTTCTAGTTCTCTGATGATAGGAGAAGGTGGGGAATTTTTATTTTAAAAATGAAAAAACCCGCTCCGGGAATGAGCGGGTAAAACAAGGAGAAAAGTATCTATTACTTTTATCTAGTTCAAAGCTGTAAAATTACAGCTTGAAAAAGGGAATTAAAATTACTTTCTTTATTACAATTATAGAATATCAGTACTTTATTAAAAAAACTTTAGATTAAGATTAAAAACACATTAGAATTTAATCTTACTTAAAAGCAGGATACAATTAGTTGTTGTTGAATTATTATAAATAAAGAAGGAATAAATTTTAATTTGTAAGGAGGTGTTATTTATGTTAAAAGAAAAAGTAGAAAAAGCATTAAACGAACAGATAAATGCTGAGTTATATTCAGCCTATCTATACCAGTCTATGGCAGCATATTTTGAAGATAAAAGCCTGGCAGGTTTCGCCCGTTGGATGGATTTACAGGTTGAAGAAGAGATGGCTCATTCTCGTAAAATTTATGATTATGTAAACGAAAGAGGCGGTAGAGTTATTTTGTATGGTATTGATAAGCCTAAGAGTGAATGGAATTCCAGCCTCGAAGTTTTTGAAGAATCTCTAGCTCATGAAGAAAAGGTAACTGCTATGATCAATGATCTAGTTTCATTAGCAGCTGAAGAAAAAGATTATGCAACTCATTCATTTTTACAGTGGTTTGTAGATGAACAGGTTGAAGAAGAAGATTCGGTAGGGAAAATTGTAGATAAATTAAAATTAGTTGGAGATTCTACTCAGGGATTATTTATGATGGATGATAAACTTGGTGCAAGACAAGAAGCTGCATCTGAAGGAAAAAGTGAATAGCAGCAACTAATAAATAGAGATATGCCTTTTCAAAAAGCATATCTCTATTTATTATTTGTTTAAGTATATTTAAAAATGAGAATATTTGATAAAATAAAGAATATTTTTATTGGATGCGGCAGTGCAATTAATTTATGTAGAAGAAAATAATAAGGGAATCAGATGAATTCTTTATCAATAATGATTATCAATACTGATATGATAGGGATGTCAGCCACTTTTTTTTGCAAATAATCTTGACAAGAATGATTATATTATATATAATTTAATTGAAATTGAGAACCGTTTTCAATTTGACGACTTAAAAATATTATGTTTTTAAGTAAAAAAATTAATTTTTTAGAAAATTATCAACCCTTCTAAGTATTAAAAGATATCTAGGAGGTGTATTTAGATTTTAATAAAAGTAAAAGAAAAGGTGGTAAAAAGTGATGCCATTAGCAAATATGAAAACTGGAGAAAAAGCATTAATAAGAGAAATAAGAGGAGGTAGAACTGCTCGCGGAAAACTTACCGGTTTAGGTTTAGTTTGTGGTAAGGAAGTTAAAATTCATTCAGATAACAGTGGTTCTGGTCCTTTGATAATAGCTATGGGAGATAATAGAATTGCATTAGGTAGAGGACTTGCTCATAAAATTTTTGTTGATAAAGAAGGATGTGAAAAATAGTGGCTTTGAAGAAAAAAAAGCACTGCACTAATCAAATAAAAATTGCTTTAGCAGGTAACCCGAATTCAGGAAAAACTACTATCTTCAATGAATTAACAGGTGCCAGGCAGCATGTCGGAAACTGGCCGGGGGTTACTGTAGAGAAAAAAACAGGAAGTGCTTATTATGAGGGTTGTTCCCTGCAGGTTGTTGACCTTCCAGGGACTTATTCTTTAGGAGCTTATTCTGAAGATGAAATAGTAGCAAGAGATTTTTTAACCTCAGATGATTATGATTTAGTTTTAAATATTATAAATTCGGGAAATCTAGAAAGAAATTTATATTTTACAGTTCAGCTGCTTGAGATGGGTGTTGACCTTATTGCAGTTTTAAACATGGCAGATGAAGCAGAAAAAAAGGGGATAATAATAGATCATGGTGTTCTTAGTGAAATGCTGGGGGTACCAGTAGTTGAAACTGTTGCTTCACGTGGTAAAGGTGTAGAAAACTTATTGGAGGAAACTGTAAAAAATAAAGGTTTAGAGGAAGATTCATTAAAAATAAATTATGGATTCGAAATTGAGGATTTAATAGATCAGATTATTTCTCAATTAGAAGAAGCCAATATTCCAAATTCAGTAAATAAACGCTGGTTAGCTGTTAAACTCATAGAAAGAGATTCGGAAGCAGTTAAACTGCTGGAAAGAGAAGTTTCTATTAAAAAAGCTAAAAAAATCAAAAGTTTAATAGCAAAAACTGAGTTAAAAGCAGAATTAGATTTTGATAGTATTATCATTGATAAAAAGTATGAATTTATTAATCAGGTAGTACAGAAATCGGTTAAAAGACCTGCACCAGATGAAGAACCTGAAAATATTTCTGATAAAATAGATGCTGTTGTTACAAATAAATATCTGGGTATACCGATTTTCATGGCTGTGATGTGGGCCATTTTTCAATTAACATTTACACTTGGGGACCCATTAATTGGCTATATAGAGATGTTTTTTGAATTTAGTGGTGCCTGGATTGGTGGTTTGCTTACAAGTCTTGGATTTTCATCTCTAATAGTTTCGTTTATAAGTGATGGAATTATTGGAGGGGTTGGCTCTGTACTTGTGTTTATTCCAAATATCTTTTTGCTATTTTTAGCAATCGCTGTATTAGAAGATACAGGTTATATGTCACGAGCTGCTTATGTTATGGATAAAGTAATGAGTAAACTTGGTCTGCATGGTAAGTCATTTATTCCGATGATTATTGGATTTGGCTGTAATGTACCTGGTGTAATGGCAACTAGAACATTAGACAGCAAGCGGGATAGGATTATATCTATTTTAATCAACCCTTTGATGTCATGTTCAGCTAGATTACCTGTATATATTGTTTTTGCGGGTGCTCTATTCCCAAATCACGGAGGTTTGGTTGTTTTCTCTCTTTATCTTATGGGTATATTATTAGCAGTAACTATGGCAGGTGTTTTTAATAAATTTCTTATCAAAGGAGAAAAATCTCATTTTGTAATGGAATTACCCCCTTATAGACTGCCTACTTTTAAAGGTGTTGTAATTCACATGTGGGAAAAAGTCGGTGCATTTATTAAAAAAGCTGGAACAATCATATTTTCAGTTGCTGTATTGATTTGGGTTTTGGCTAATTTGCCGGTAGGTGTAGAATATGCATCTGCTGAAAGTTTAATTGGCCGTTTTGGTCAGCTGCTGGCACCAATATTTACTCCTTTAGGTTTTGGAAATTGGCAGGCAGCCTCATCTCTTATTTTTGGTATTTTAGCTAAAGAGGTTGTTGTCAGTACTTTAGGTGTTGTTTATGCAGCTGGAGAAGGTGGTTTAAGATCAGTTTTAACAGCTAATTTTTCACCACTTGCCGCATATTCATTTTTAACAATGGTATTAATCTATACTCCTTGTGCTGCAACTCTTGGTGCAATAAAATCGGAAACTCAAAGCTGGAAATGGCCAATTATTAGTGCAGTTTACCTCTTTGTACTGGCCTGGATCGTTTCTTTTATTGTTTATCAGGGAGGACTACTCTTAGGTATTGGAGTTTAAGGAGGTAATTATGGAATTAATATTTCTAGCGGTACTTGGAATAGGAAGTTTTTACTATATAGCAAAGAAAATACTGGGCAGCTTAAATGGAACAGACAGCCCTTGTGCAGGCTGTAGTGATAAAGAATGCCCATTTAGTGGTGGAGAATACGAAATTGATCTGGAATGTAGTTTGGAAGAAAAAAATTAATTAATGAAAATATAATTATATATAAATAATCTGCTGTTGAATAATTTCTGCAGCAGATTTTTTGTTTTTAGACAGACTTTCATAATTGCTATTATTTGACTTAATTGATATACTAAAATTAACTTTAGTTATTAATATGTTTGGATAATAAATAATTTTATATTTGAAATATATAGAGGTGAGATTTGATGGAAAAAGAAAATATGCGTTCAAAGCAGGGCACTAGAATTTCTATTATAAGCCTAATAGCTAATGCACTGCTTGCACTAATAAAAATATTTATCGGTTTTTTAGCGAGCAGTACTGCTTTAGTGGCAGATGGTTTTCACTCAGTATCAGATATGGCATCTACTATTATTGTTATGCTCAGTATTCGGGTTTCGGAAGCTCCTGCGGATAAAAATCATCCTTATGGTCATGAAAAAGCAGAAGCTTTAGGGACAAATATACTTGCAGTGATATTAATCTTAACTGCTGTTTTTTTAGCTAAAGATGCAGTAGAAACTCTTTTTAGTGGTGAGATTGCTGAGCCTGGTTCTGCAGCTCTGGCTGCGGCCTTTATTTCTATTGTAGTAAAAGAAATTCTCTACCGTTTTACTATAAAAATTGGAGAAGAAATTAACAGCAGAGGTTTGATAGCTGATGCACATCATCACAGATCTGATGCATTATCTTCGGTAGCAGCTCTAATAGGTATTGGTGGAGCAAAATTAGGATTTAGGATCCTTGATCCTATTGCAGGTTTGGTTGTATCATTTTTGATCCTTAAAGTTGGTTATGATATTTTAAGAGACACTTCTTATGAATTAATGGACGGAAGACCGGAAAAAGACAAAGTTGATAATATATGTTATTTAGCTAAAGATATCGAAGGGGTAGTAGACATTCATGATATAAAATTAAGGAGTTATGGCCCTCGATATATAGTAGATCTAAAAATTGCGGTTAATGGCAAGCTGACTGTTAAAGAAGGCCATAATATTGCAGTTGAAGTTAAGAATGCTATTATAATGAATGAAGATGATGTAAAAGATGTTTTGGTTCATGTAGATCCCAATTGTATTGATTAATCCAAAATATAAAATTAATTTTGAGGTGAGCTCTTAATGCTTAAAATAGTACTTATAATTAATGATTTAATAGAAAAAGCTAAAATAAAGGCTTATCTTAATATCGCAAATAATACACAAAATTACTATAGATTTAAAATATCCGCAGAATTTAATAATAGTGATAATGCTGTTAACTATTTATATGAAAATAAAGATATTGATATTATGATTTTAGAAAATTCGGCTTCAGGTACCTTTAGTGGGATTGATTTAATTTTACTTGCTGAAGAGAAGTTTCCGAAATTAAATTCTATTTTAATTTGTGAAGATGGTGATGAACTGCATCTTGCAGAAAACAGAATTAATAATTTAAGTGCGGTATTAAGTAAAATTACAACAAGTGATACATTTGTGAATTCTCTTTTTATGACTGCAGTAAAACAGCAGAAGCTCAAGGAAAATATTGAAGAAGAGCAGAGGAAGCTAAATGACTATAGAGAAATTATTGATCATACTCATGATGCAATATTTTTGCTTGAGGTTGATCAAGATGAAAATATTTATTACAGAAGAATAAATAAAACAAATCAGCAGAGGACTTCTTTAAGCAGTGATCAGGTTATTGGGAAAACTCCTACTGAAATTTATGGGGAAGAGCTTGGTGCTAAATTTTTAAAAAATTATTTAAAATGTATTAAAGAGAAAAAAAGGTTAAAATATAGAGAAAAAATTTCATTTAAAACGGGAGATATTGTTGCAGAAACAATTCTTTATCCAATTATTGAGAATGATAAGGTAATCAAAATTATAGGTACTTCTTTAGATATTACAGAACATTATAAAACAGAACAAAAACTGAACCATCAAAAAACACATGATAAAGAGACTAATTTACATAATAGAGATTGTTTTATTGATAAGTTGAATAATTTGAATAATAATAATGAACTACCTTTATCTGTTATATTATTGGAGCTTGACTCTTATAATATTTATAAAAATTTATTTGGTTTTCAGAATGCAAATAGGTTGCTGAGCAGGGTTGTTAAATTGTTAAATTACACAGCTGGTAGGAATAATTTTTTAGCTAGAATTGGAGAAAGCAGATTTGCAGTTCTAATACAGAGTAGAAGACATAAAGCATTATCTACTTTCAAAAAATTGATGAATAAATTCGAAAAGTTGACTATAGATTCTCTAGAATTTGATTTCAGTGCTAAATTATTTGAGCTCCTAGAAAAAAAAGATAATATAGAGAATTATTATGACTATATAAATGAAAAGTTAAACGCTATTAATTTTGAAAATAAATTTAGTTCAACTAGTGTTTTCTACAATAGTTTAATTAAAGAGCTAAAAAAAGAAAGCTCTGGTGATGTTCAGCACAGCGATAATTTAGCAGCTTTAGTTCATAAAACAGCAGATTATTTTGAAATCAAAGAAAATCAAAAGAGGAAATTAATTTTACTAGCAGAATTACACGATACAGGGAAAATTTTTATAGATTCAAGAATTTTAAAAAAAGGCAAAAAATTGACGAAAAAAGACTGGGTAGAATATTTAATCCATGTCGAAAAATCAGCAGCTTTTGCTGGTGAATATCATGATTTAAGTAGTATATATAATTTGATATATCATCATCATGAGCACTATAATGGTAATGGATATCCTGATGGTCTTCAAGGAAAAGAAATCCCTTATCTTGCTCGATTGTTTAGAGTTATAAATTTTTATGATATGTTGAGTTCAAATTCTTTTTATCCTTTTTTAAAAGATAAATATTATTTTGCCAAGTTGGATGATAAAGAAATCAGTTTAGAACTTGAAAATTATAAGGGAATAGTCTTTGATCCGGAAATTACAGATAAATTTATGGAAATGCTCAAAAGTTAAGAAAAAAGGTGGATAACTAGGGTTTTATATTAACTTATCCACAACTTACCCACAAAACAGGTGTTTTATCCACAGTTGTTAACATGTAATTAACAATTATTGTGGATTAAATTGTATACTTACCAACAAGTTATCCACAAATTGTGGATATTGCAAATGATTATCATTAACATTCTATAAATAATATTTGATATTTGTAAAGATTTGCTAGGTTATTATTTTTAAAAGGGAGGTCAGCAGATGAGAAGATTTTCTCGAATTAAATCCAGTGAAATCGGACATACACCTGGAGACTTACATGGAGTAGAGGGAAATGGTAAATCAGAAATTGAATTAATAAGATATAATTCCGATGATTATGAAAAAATAAAAATTACAGAAATAAGTGAAGAAATTTTTAGTAATAATAATTATGTCAACTGGATAAATATAACTGGTATAAGAGATGTTGAAGTTATTAAAAAAGTAGGTCAACTCTTAAACTTACATCCTCTGACATTAGAAGATATTACAAATACAAGACAGCGTCCCAAAAAAGAGGAATTTGAGAATTACTTAATTACAATCATTGATATTTTAAGCTATAATGGAGATTACATACAATCTGAACAGGTGAGTCTAATATTAACTGAAAATGCTGTTATTACTTTTCAGGAGGCCAAGGGGGATGACTTTGATCCTATTCGAATAAGAATAGAAGAAGGTAAGGGCCAGATCAGAAAGAAAGGGGCAGACTATCTCCTTTATTCATTATTAGATGCTGTTGTAGATAATTATTTTAAAATTTTGGAAAAAACAGAAGAACAACTTGAAGAAATAGACAAAAATGTTATTTCTGAAAAAGCAGGGCCGGAAACCTTAGAGTTAATTCAAGCACTGAAACAGGAAATTATATTCCTGCGTAAAAACATCTGGCCTTTAAACAGTGTTTTTGGCAGCCTTTATAGAATAGATTTTAATCTATTTAATAAAGAAACCGATTATTATTTAAGAGATGTCTATGACCATATTGTGCAACTAATGGATGAAATTGAGGTTATCAGAGAAATGCTTTCCTCGATGCTTGATATTTATCTGTCAAACAAAAGCAATAAAATGAATGAAGTCATGAAGGTTTTAACTATTATAGCAACTATATTTATTCCCCTAACTTTTGTTGCTGGAGTATATGGTATGAATTTTCAATATATGCCTGAACTGGATAATAAATTAGCTTATCCTGCTGTAATGATATTCATGTTAATAATAGCTGTGTTACAGCTTATATATTTTAGGTGGAAAAAATGGTTTTAGATTTAACAACTCTATTATCATCAGCAGCAACAGGGGCGGTTACAGGTTATTTAACTAATAATCTAGCGCTGAATATGATCTTTAAAGAGTATGGTCCTTTTGGGGGAGTAGTAATTAAAACAAAAGAGGAGTTTATTCAAAGCATCTCTGAGCTGGTTGAAAAAGACATCATTAATCATCAGACTCTAAAAGAGGAGTTTGACAAAGAAGAATTTAGAGAGAGTTTAGATAAAACAGCTTCTGATTTTCTTGGCACCTATTTATTCAAAAGAAGTAATGGTAAAATGATGGCTGATTTCAGTGGTTGGGAGCATAACTATAAAGTTATCAGCAGTTATTTTTCAGACAGTCTGCCAAGATTAATGCACAGATTTATAAGTGATTTAGATCAAGAATTTGCTTTAGAAGATCTTATTAAGCAAAAAGATTTAAAATCTATAATTGATAATTTTTATTTTTATCTTTTATCAGAAGCAGAAGAAAATAAAACATTTAAGAAGATAATCTATAATTTATTTCAAGAAATTGGAGAAATAAAATTGTCCGAGTTATTAAGTCAGGATGCAAAAGCTGATTTTTATAATTTTATAAAAAGAATAAGTGAAGAATTAAAATTAGAAAAAGAGCTAAGTCCAGAAATGGAAGAAGAATTAAAGTGTGAATTGAAATCTATTATAGACCTAAATGATCTCACTTCAACTATTAATACTGAACTTAAAAAAATAAAAATTGGTGATATCTTAAAAAGCAAAAATGAACTGGAGTCTTTTTTTGAAGATAACGAATTCAAAAATCTTATTCGAGAAATTTTAATAAATCTAAAAATCGAGATCGAAAATTCAGATTTAATTTTAGATGATTTGCTTACTGATAAGATGAAATCCTATCTCAACAAAGATCTTGATAATATTTTGAAAATCATTAATAAGCAGATTGCAGAATTTATTTTAAAAAACAAAGATGATATCAATACTTTTATTTTTGATGCAGTTGAAGAAGAGATTGAACAGAGCGGCGGATTTAAAGGAATGAGCAGGGCAGGCATATACAGCAAATACAAAGAAAATATTGATGAATATGGTAATCCAGCTGATTTAATTATTGATTATCTCAATAATACTTTTGAAAAAGATAATAATTTGCGTTCAAATACAGCAGATAAACTAAAAAATATCAAAGTTTCGTTATTAAGCTCATATATTAATTCAGAACAAATTTCAGTACAAATCGAAAAAATTATTGTAGACTTATTGAAAAATAATCGCTCTTTAGCATTAATTGAAGTAATTTCGGAAGAAGTTTTAACCGGTAGTAAGTTTGAAGAAAATATTTATGATCTTCTTTTTAAAATTCTTAGGCACAGTTTAACAGACCCTGAAATATTAAATATTATTAGCAATTATTCTTTCAATATGACTGTTAATCAGATATTAGATGATAAAAATAAAGAAAAAATTTCAGAAATATTATCTGAGTATTTAACACTGCTTCTAAAGAAGAATAAAGAAATAAGAAATTACTTATTTGATTATCTCAATAATAACTCTTTAGAATTAACAGCTTCTTTTTTAGAAGACAATAAAGAGCAGTTATCTGATATCACTGCTTTTGAATTAGACACATATCAAAAAGATTTTGCTGAGAAAAAAATCCAAGACATATACAAAATATTCCATGATAACCAGAGTAATGTAACTAACTTAACAGATTTTATTTCCACATTTTTATACAGTAATCTTCCAGAGTTGTTAGAAGGTAGAATTGCCCAGGCAGCTTCTGCTAATTTAAATAGGCTTTCTGATGAGGAAGTACAACAGGCAATTGAAGATTTTATGGGCAGAGAATTAAAACCTATAACTTATTTAGGTGCAATTTTAGGTGCTGCAGCTGGATTAGCATTTAGTATCAGTGGAGCAGAAGTTTTCTTCACTGCAGCTGATCCTGTCTGGTTAAAGTACCTAAGCTCAGCATTATTATATGGTGGTGTAGGTTGGTTGACAAATGTTTTGGCTATTTGGATGATTTTTCATCCTTATCAAGAAAAGCGGGTTGCTTCTGCTAAACTGCCTTTTACACCTGGAGTAGTTGCAAAAAACAAAGGTAGATTTGCACTTTCTATGGGTGATTTTGTTGAAAAAGAACTCCTTAAAGCTAACTCTGCTGCTGAATTAATAGAAGAGAATAGAGAAGAAATAGTGAACAATTCTCTTGAATTTTGTAAAAAAGATAATTTTCAATTTTTATTTAAGCTGTTAAAAGAAAATGACCAGATTACAGCTGAAATGCTTTATAATCTAATTAAGAAAAAAATAACTTCATTAGATTCTAAAGAACTTAAGTTAGTCAATGATAAAAGCAATCTTTTTTTAGAGAAAATAATAAAAAGAAACTTAAAAAACCGAGATTATAATAATGAGATTTTAAAATTGTTGGAAGAACAGAAATTAAAAATTGAATTTCCAGAAATAAAAATATTTGATTCAGCTGATATTGGTACTTTAAGCAGTCTCGCAGCTGGAAATTACAGTATTAGTCTTAGTTCTGCTCGTTTTAAGAAGATTATACGGGATAGAAGTCTTTTTCCTGTCTTTAAACATTTTATACCATTGATATTTAATAAAAATATTAATTTTAATAGCAAAGATAGTGCACTCAATTTATTCAGAGAAAACAAAAATACAATTTTAAAGATTATTAAGGATTGGCTTTATTCTAAAGAAGAATTAACAGCCAAAAAGGTTAATTTTAAAAAAGATGAACTATTAGAAGTAGAAAAGGAGAAAAAGGGTGGAATTCTTAAAAATACATTAATTTCTGGTGCATTATTTATGGCAGATTTAGATGAATTTGTAGATGCAGTTATAAAAAGAATATTTAATGACAAACTACCTGATTTTTTTTCAGATAAAGATTCAGCACTTATTAAAGAACTCGATAACTTTGCACTTAACTTTCAAAAGATAAAGATTGAGAGTTTAGAAAATAATGCTATTGCGGAAACAACAGCTGATTTTATTCAATCTGAGAAAGGACAGAAATTAATAAATAAAGTTATATATTTAAGTGAAGAAGAAATTGAAGAAATTCTTGACCAGCTTATAAATGAAGAACAGAAAAAACTTTTAAGTCTAAAATTAAGTATTTCCGATAAAAAGCTTAAAGGCTTTATTACAGAGCACTTAACATTAGAACAGAAGCTTAATATTTTGTTAGAAATGAAAAACATGGTTAATGAAAACAACTTAAAAAGAGAACTGACTCATATAATAAAAAACAATAAATTTACAGAGCTTAATGATGAAATAAATACATTTATTGGAGATCTCGATTTTAAAAATGCTAAATTTATTAATGCTGATCAATTAAATAATTTTTTAAACAATTTTAATACTGTATTTGAAGATAAAGATATAGAAAGTAATATTGAAAAATGTCTTAAAGAAGAAATTACTGATTTGGCCGTTTATCTTAATGAAGAATTGGATACTAGAGGTCTTGAAGAGTTTTTGGAATTAATCATAGAAAGCGGTATAGATAGTTTGAAAGTTAACTCAGAACAAATGCTTAATAGTTTGAACTTAAAAGATTTAACGGCTGAGGAAGTTCAAGCTATGGATCCAGCTGAAATAGAGGCAGTCTTTGATAGTTTTGCGGGAAGATACTTTGCTCATTTGAAGCAATATGGCTGGTTCGGAGGAATTTTTGGCGTTTTACAGATCTTGATTAGATCAATAATCTAATAATAATTAAATATTATAAAGATAATGACAGGAATTAAGCTTTAATGGTTCTTGATTTAGTATCAAATTTTTAGAATAAAACATGGGAGTGAAAATAGATGTCTAAAGTTTTCAATAATAAATATGTGTTTGCTTTTACTATACTTCTTATTATTTTATCTGCTTTTTCGGTATCTTCTTTTGCAGAAAAGCCGGTAGTTGCTGTTACTATTGTTCCACAAATTGAGATGATAAGAGGTATAGCAGGGAATAGAGTAGAAATCGTCGAAATGATTCCTGCTGGGTTTAGCCCTGCTAATTATGCTCCTTCACCTGCCGAAATGACAGCATTTAATAAATCTGAAATATATTTTTCTATAGGTGTACCAGCTGATACACAGAATATATTACCAAGAGCTGAAGAAAATAATGATCTTAAAGTAGTGAAGCTTTTTGAATTAGTTGAAAATAAATTTCCGAATAGATATATGAACCACAGTCATGAGGAAGATACAGATGACCATGAGGATGACCCACAGTCAAACCAAGATAAGCAGGGACGTGATCCTCATATCTGGCTTTCTCCTGAGAGAAGTGCATATATGGTTAAAATCATGAGAGATCATTTGATTGATTTAATGCCTGAATATGCAGATGAGTTCAGAGAAAATACAGAGGAATATCTAAACAAACTTACAGCTGTTGATCAGAAAAATACAGAATTACTGAGTAAATACAGGGGAGAAGAGATTCTTGTCTACCATCCATCCTATGGTTATTTTACTGAACATTATGGTTTAGAGATGATTGCTATCGAAGAAAGTGGTAAAGATCCTGGACCAAGACATATTGCAGAAATAATTGATAAGGCTAGAGAAGAAAACATAAAGACAATATTTTATCAGGCAGAAATTGATAGTAATAAAACTAAAGCAATTGCAGAAGAGATAGATGGAGATATTGTCCAGTTAAATCCACTTGCTGAAGATTATTTAGATAATTTATCTTCTTTAGCAGAGACTTTTGCCAAAGTATTAGAGGAAAGAGTGAAGTAATAGTGAGCTATGCAGTAGAATTAAACAATGTGACAGTTAAATATGATAATATTGATGCTCTTGATGATATTACACTCAAAGTAGATAAAGGAGCTTTTTTAGGTATTATCGGGCCAAATGGTGGGGGTAAAACAACACTTTTAAAAGTAATACTGGGTTTAATAGAACCTGAACAGGGAAGCGTAAAAATATTCAATAAAGATATTAAAGATGAGGTGGGTAAAATAGGATATGTCCCTCAGGTTTCTGAATTTGATCGACATTTTCCTATTAATGTACTTGATGTTGTTTTAATGGCACGCCTTAGTTCTGAGTTAAAGCTATTTCACAACTATAAAAAAGAAGATATAAAAAAAGCTGAAGAAATATTAAAATTGCTCAATCTCTTAGATTTAAAAGATAGGCAGATTGGTAAACTTTCTGGAGGTCAGCTTCAGAGGGTATTAATTGCTAGAGGGCTTGCAGTAGAACCAGAAATACTGCTGCTTGATGAACCGACTGCTAATGTAGACTCTACTTCTACATCTCAGATTTATGAACTTTTAAAGAAATTAAATAAAGATAAGACAATAATAGTCGTTACACATGACCTTGCTGCTGTTTCTTCTTATTTTGATAGTCTTGCCTGTTTAAATGGAAGACTCTATCACCATGGTGGTAAACATCTGGACCAGGAAACAACAGAACATGTATTTGGCTGTCCTGTAGATTTG
This sequence comes from uncultured Halanaerobium sp., assembly GCA_964649895.1. GTDB lineage: Bacteria > Bacillota > Halanaerobiia > Halanaerobiales > Halanaerobiaceae > Halanaerobium. The sequence goes on along the minus strand of CAZYRX010000029.1, from coordinate 5,855 downwards.
ATTGCACATGGTCAACCTCATCGTGTTTTTCCACCACACGGAGAGGAGGCTAATAATGATTGAAGCAGTTCTTAAATATCAATTTATGCAAAATGCTCTAATGAGTGCGGTTATGGCAAGTATTGTCTGTGGACTAATTGGTACAATTATAGTTGAAAAAAAACTAGTTATGCTCAGTGGTGGTATTGCCCATACCTCTTTTGGAGGGATTGGACTTGGCTATTTCTTAAATATTGAACCTATCTATGGTGCACTCGGATTTGCTGTTGCATCATCTGCAGCAATTGCTTCAGTAAGACGCAGAATTGGAACGGGTTCAGACACTTTAATAGGAATGTTCTGGTCACTGGGAATGGCTTTAGGTGTGCTTTTTATTGGCTTTACTCCAGGTTATCCACCGGACATTTCTTCTTATTTATTTGGTGATATTTTAACTGTCAGAAAGCTTGATGTAATGCTGATGGCTGTTCTTACCATCTTTATGTTGTTTGCAATAATTAGTCTTTTTAACTACTGGAAGGCCTATCTTTTTGATGAAGAATTTTTATCTGTTTTAGGTATAAATGCAAGAATGATGGAATACTTTTTATTTATTATGATCGGTTTTTCTATTGTTATCTTAATTAGAGTTGTTGGAATTATACTGGTAATTGCTCTTTTAACTGCACCGCCGGCAGCAGCCAGACTTTATACAGATGATCTTAAAAAAATTATGATATTGGCGGTATTATTTGGACTGGTTTTCTCTTTATCAGGACTTGTGTTTTCTTATTATTATGATCTTCCTTCAGGAGCTGTTATAATAATAGCTGCATCACTATTTTATTTTATATCTATGATGATCAAGGGAAGAAAAGAGTAGCTTATATAGCAATTATTTATCATTAAGAGCAAAATTTTGTGCTTGATTTTTAGTTAAATAATATTATAAGATATAGATAAGAGATTAAAAGATAAGTAATTATATTATATCTCTAAAATATAGTAACTAATCTAAATCGATTATAAAGCAAAATTTATAACTTAATAGTTTTGAATATGGGTTATAATTATATTTTCTGTGTTTTTAGCAGTTAATTATAGTTATATTAAAACGGGAAAGAGGTTAAAGTCCTCTGCGGTCCCGCCGCCGTAAGGTTTTTGAATAGTCAATTATACCACTGGGAAACTGGGAAGGTAGACTATTTGTTATTTTTTCATTATAAACCGAGCCGGAAGACCTGCCTGTATTTGAACACCAGAATCTCACGGGATATGAGGGGGTGTATCATAATCATATGATATTAGTGGATATTTAACCCTTCGTGATTTTACGGAGGGTTTTCTTTTTGCTGAGAAATTATAGCTGCTAATTTGGCAGGTAGAACAATTTTTAATTTTGTAGTAATATGAACTGTATTTAATTTATCTAGAATTATAGAGATTGAAGCATCAAATATTTAAATAAAGATTTGTAATAAATCAACTGGAGGCCTTATGATGACTATAAAGCATGTAAAGAAAAGGGATGGGAAAAAGGTAGATTTTGACTCAGACAAAATAAAGTCGGCTGTTTTAAAAGCAGCACAAGCAGTAAATATTGAAGGTGAGGAGATAGCTGCTGAAATCACTTCTGAGGTATTATCTTATCTTAAAATATTTATAAAAAATGAAGAAGCAGCTGAAGTTGAACAGATACAGGATCTGGTTGAGAAAATACTTATTGAAAAAGGATATTCAGATATTGCAAAAGCTTACATATTGTACCGTGAACAGCACAGTAAACTAAGAGATACTAAAAAGCTTTTCTCTGATGCCTTAAATGTGATGAATGATTATCTGGGCAGGAATGACTGGAAGGTAAATGAAAATTCCAATATGAGCTATTCACTGCAGGGTTTAAATAATTTCATTGCCTCACAAGTGACCGGACAGTACTGGCTGCAGGAGATATATCCAGAAGAAATAAATAAGCTTCACAAAAATGGTGATTTACATATTCATGATTTGGGAAATCTAAGTGTTTACTGCTGTGGCTGGGATTTAGAAGATCTATTAAGGACAGGTTTCAGAGGAGTGCCGACAAAAGTGGAGAGTTCCCCACCCAGGCATCTTAAAACTGCTCTAGGTCAGATTGTGAATTTTTATTATACCCTTCAGGGTGAGGCAGCTGGTGCTCAGGCTTTTTCTAATTTTGACACCTTTCTTGCTCCATTTATAGCTTATGATAGTTTAAGTTATAGGGAAGTTAAACAGGCTGTGCAGGAATTTTTGTTCAATATGAATGTCCCGACTCGGGTAGGATTCCAAACTCCTTTTACAAATATCACCATGGATCTTGAAGTTCCCAATTATTTAAAAGACCAGTCAGTAATTATTGGTGGAGAATATCGAGATAAAAGTTACGGAGAATTCCAGGAAGAAATGGATATTTTAAATAAAGCATTTGCCGAAGTAATGATGGAGGGTGATGCAAAGGGAAGAATGTTTTCTTTCCCCATTCCAACCTATAATATAACAAAAGATTTTGACTGGGAAAACAAAAAGCTGGATCCGGTCTGGGAAATGACCGCAAAATACGGGATACCGTATTTCTCGAATTTTGTGAATTCGGATATGAATCCCGAAGATGCAAGGAGTATGTGCTGCCGCCTGCGTCTTGACAATAAAGAACTACGTAAAAGAGGTGGCGGCTTATTTGGAGCTAATCCGATGACCGGATCGATAGGTGTGGTAACTTTAAATATGCCGAGGATTGCTTATCTTGCTCAAAATAAAGAAGATTTTATGCAGAGAGTATATTATTTAATGGATCAAGCCAAAAAAAGTTTAGAAATTAAGCGTAAAGTACTGGAGAATTTAACTGATCAGGGACTATATCCTTATTCAAAATTTTATCTAAGAGATGTAAAAAAGAGATTTGATCAGTACTGGAAAAACCACTTTAATACAATCGGCTTAAACGGAATGAATGAGGCACTTCTAAACTTCATGGGAAAAGATATTGCTTCTCCAGAAGGTAGAGAATTTTCTCTGGAGGTAATGAATGCTATGAGGAAAAGGCTGCAGAAATATCAAGAGGAAACTGATAACTTATATAACCTCGAGGCTACACCTGCAGAAGGAACAGCTTATAGGTTTGCGAGACTAGACAGAGAAAAATTTGGTGATAAAATAATAGCTGCAAATCAGCAGAGGGTATTAGAAGAAGGTGCAGATCCATATTACACAAATTCTACCCAGCTGCCTGTAGGATTAACTGATGATATATTTACAGCTCTTGAACTTCAGGATGAACTTCAATCTGGATATACAGGTGGCTGTATTGAAAAAGGAAACAAGGTACTTACTGATAAGGGTCTGTTCAAAATTGAAGAAATAGTAGATAATTATAATGAGTTAAAACCAATCCATGCTTTGAGTTTTAATCCTGATAAAAATAAATCTGAATGGGATCTGATTACTGAAGCTATTTCAATTGATGTGAGCCATAATGATAAGATCAGGGTTAGGGCAGAAAAAGGTTTAGATATTGTAACAAGTGATTGGCACCCATTTTTTGTATTAGAAAGAAAAAAGATTGAAAATGAGTGTCCTGTATGTGGGGAAAAAATAAATGGTGACAGAGGATTTGCAGAACATATTAAATATAATAAAGACTGCCGCATAAATTATAATGAATTCCATAAATATAAGGTGGTAGAAAAAAGAGCTGATGATTTGAAGTTTGGAGATTATATACTTCAAAATAGTGATAATCTCTACAGTGAAAAAGATAATGAGTTAACCGATGATTTAATGTGGCTGCTCGGATATTTTATGGCTGATAATAATATTCTTGAAGTTGAAACAGCAAAAGCAGTTAATTATGCAGGTGGACAATCAGTTTATAATTTTCAAAAAAAAGAAGAGCATTTATTTAAGGCGCGGAGCATTATAAATTTTCACTTTAAAAATGATTTAAATCAGCTTAAAAGTAGGGCTCGATACAGTTTTAGCGGAAATAAGAACAATTCAGTTAATAATCTTTTCTTAAAAAACCTATTTCCCTTTGAAGAACATAGTTTTAAATCTGAAATACCAGAAGAGATCAAATCAAAACTAAACAGCAAAAATGTTTACAGCTTAATAAAAGGAATGTTTGACAGTAGTGGTTTCATTAATGATAGTGAGGGTTATGCAGAATATTATACAAATCACGAAAAATTTGCTGATGATCTACTTGAAATCTGCAGCATAGCTGGTATTTCTGCCTATAAAAAAGAACAATCTGAAAATATATTTAATGGAGAAAATAATTTCATTATTAGAATGCCTTTAATGGAAATAATGAAATTGAAAGCTGAAAGCCGAAGTTTTATTGAAGAAATCAAATCAGGTTTAGATTACTCTAAAAATTCAGCAAAAAAAATATCTGCAGTTAAGGTTAAAAATACTGATAAGGTAAATGTAGAAGATAATATGTTTTATGATTTAAGTACCGAAAAAAATCATAACTACCTGGCAGGTAAAAACACCTTAGTCTTTATTCATAATACGGTACTTCATGGATTTTTGGGTGAAAATATGCCTTCAGTAAAAAGTACAAAGAAATTAGTGAGAAGAATAGCTGAAAATTTTAAGCTGCCATATTATACGATAACTCCTACCTTTAGCATCTGTCCAATTCATGGTTATATTGCAGGGGAGCATCAGTACTGTCCTAAATGTGATGCAGAAGCTGCAGCAGCAGAAGATGAAGAGAACGGTAAAAAGGAGGCAGCACATTGAAAATTGCTGGATTAAGGAAGACTTCACTGATAGATTTTCCAGAGCGAATTTCTTCAGTTATATTTACAGGAGGCTGTAATTTTTTCTGTAGTTACTGTCATAACAGTCAGCTGATTTCTTTAGATGGTCTGTCAGAGGGAGATTACTTATCTGAAGATAAGTTATATAGATTTCTTGAAAGCAGAAAAACATTAATTGATGGAGTTACAATTACTGGAGGTGAACCTACACTTCAGCCAGATTTAAAAGATTTTATACAGCAAATAAGTAATGATTATGATTTGGAAATCAAACTTGACACAAATGGCAGCAGACCTGCTTTAATAAAAGATCTTCTTGAACATGAACTTCTTGATTATATAGCTCTTGATTTAAAAATGAGCTGGTCTCGATATTCGCTTTTGGCACCTGAAAATTTAATTGCTAATGTAAAAGAAACTTTGAAAATTGTGATGAATTCTAAAATTGATTATGAATTAAGAACTACAGTTGTGCCGGGACTTCATGACCAAACTGAAATAGAAAAAATTGCTGCTTCAGCAAAAGGTGCTGAAAGATATTTTATTCAAAACTTTCGCTCTCTTAATACCCTGGTCCCTGATTTAGAAGAAGAAAGGCCATTTTCACCTTCTGAACTAGAAACTTTTAAAAATGCTGCAGAAAATTATATTGAATACGTCTATATCAGAGGTTGAATTTAGCAGAGATTTAATATGGAGTTAATTAAAAATTTTAACAAAGTCAATTTATGCCAGACCTTTATTATTAATTAGATTCTAAGAGGAGGAAAAAAATGAAAAAAAGACAGAAATGTGAAGTTTATTCTCGAGTTGTGGGTTATCTTTCTCCAGTTTCAGACTGGAATAAAGGTAAAAAAGAAGAATTTAAAGACCGCCAGACTTTTGCTCTAAATAGCGAAAATTCTGAGTCAAATATTTCTTGAAATGCTATTTTTCTTATGATATAATATTCTCCAATGGGTGAAGTTTTAAATGAACGAGCCCCAAATAGAATTATTCCTAGGGGGAATGTATTAATATGATTTACACAGGAAAAGTAAAATGGTTTGACGCGAAAAAAGGTTATGGTTTTATTGAAAGAGAAGA
>CAZYRX010000028.1:0-25055 GCA_964649895.1 uncultured Halanaerobium sp. | reverse complement strand
TTTTTACTGCATCAAAAAAACCGCCCCGATTAAAGGGCGGCTCTCCATTCGAAATATTATATTCTAATTTGACTATCTTCAATTAATTCTGTTGTAAATAACTTTACTGACCAAATGTTGGTTCAATCAGTCCATAGTTTCCGTCTTTGCGTTTGTAGACAACACTGGTCTGCTCGGAATCAGCATTATGGAATACAAAAAAGTCATGCCCAAGAAGATCCATCTGCATACATGCCTCTTCTACATTCATCGGCTTCATTGGGAAGCTTTTGGTTCTAACTACTTGTGGCTCAAATACATCTGTGTCTACTTCTTCTTCATGTTCTCCAAGTTCATGATTTAATACTTTCTCTTTGCGCTCTTCTTTATATTCTTCCTTATATTCTTGTTTGCGTTCAATTAAACTATCGTGAATCTTAGTTTTATATTTTCTAAGCTGTCTCTCAAGTTTATCCATAACGCCATCTATAGAAGCATACATGTCACCGGTGGCTTCTTCTCCTCTAAGGATTAAGCCTTTAACATAGCCTGTTACTTCTACGATGTGTCTTTCTTTCTCTACTTCCATGGTAATGTTAAATTCTATCGGTTCCTGGTTACCATTAAAGTATTTCTCCAGCTTTCTCACTTTCTCTTCTGCGTGCCTTTTTAATGATGGTGTTACGTCGATGTTTTTACCATAGGTCATAATTTTCATTAAAAATCACATCCTCTCACATCTAGTATTGTATACTCAGCTTCTTGTTATAATAATATAATTCTACAAAGTTAAAGCAATTCCTGCTTATATTTATATTTAAAGAAATTACTTATATTTAACTGTAAAATTATATTATAATTTAGTTGATAAAATTCATAAATTTAATTAATTGTCACCGGAACTGAGGCCTCAGTTAAAATATAGACATTTTTAGCATTTAAATCTTCAAAAAGAAAATGTGATATCTCTGAAGCGGTAGTTCCTGTTGTCATAATATCATCGATCACCAGAATATTTTTTTCTGTAAAAATATCACAATCACAATCATCTTTAACTTTAAATGCCCCTTCAAGCTCTAGTTTTCTGGCTTTTTTAGTAAGTGTATAAAGAGGAAGACTGTTTTTAATTCTCACTAATATATCCCTGTAATCTACATTTATCCTTTTTGCCAGATTTTTGGCCAACCTGGCCGATTGATTATAGCCTCTGTAGTTTTCTCTTTCAGCATGCATTGGTACAGAAATTATATAATTAATATCTCTATCGGAAAAATATTCACTGTAATATAGGTGAAGCAGCTCTCCAAATGGATCAGACAAATCAGGTCTATCTCCATATTTAAATTCTAAAAGAATATCCCTTGCATAACCTGCATAAGTGAAAACACTTCTTGCAAAATTATAGGGTGGTCTTTCTTTTTGACATTCAGGACAGGGATGATCCTCTAATAAATTGGGAGGAATGACTTCCCTACCACAAACCGGACAGGACTGAGTTATAAAACTGAACTTTGATAAACAGCGGTCACAAATTCCTGTAATTTCTGAATGATCATATCTGCGGCCACAGGCAAGACAGACTGATTTTTCCGGATAGACCAGATCTTTTAATAAATCTAACAGCTTCAATTTTATCCCACGACCCCTCTCAGATTATAGTTTTCGCGAATATCCTCTATCTTCTTGCGCGCTCTCTGCAGGGCATTATCTACTGTTTTAACATTAATATCAAGCTCAACAGAAATTTCTCTATAAGATCTGCTGTCCAGATATAGCATAAAAACATTCCATTCAAGATCGGTCAGTTCTTCTGACAACTCTTCTATAATTGTGGTAAGAGTTTCATTACAGATGAATTTCCTTTCTAAATTTTCACCTTCATCAGGTAAAATTTCATTAAAAGTTCTGCCTGTTTCATTGCCGTAATCAAGACTTTTATCCAGTGAAGCCGAGGTATTTAAAGGCATGTGTTTTTGTCTATTCGCTTTTTTTATAGCTGATACCAGCTGTCTGTGTACACAGAGCTGAGAAAAGCCCCTAAATGAAGCACCTTTATTTTCTTTAAAATCACGAATCGCCTTATATAATCCTACTCTACCTTCCTGAATAACATCATCTCTATCAAGACCTTTGATAAAAAAGAATCTTGCTTTTGCATAAACAATATCCATATTTTGATCTATCAAATATTCAATTGCAAGATCATTACCAGCCTGAGCCATCTCTATAATCTCTTCTTCGCTCTTTTCTTTAAACAAGCAAATCCCCCCGTCCTGGTCAGTAATCCCCTGTTCTCTAGACATCTCTAGAAATTCATCAAAGCCTCAAAACTAATTCCCAGTTCAAGCATTGTCGCTCCCAGCAAAAGTAAAACAAGCAGTAATAAAATCTGCAGATGACTATTTTTCATCTTTACTCTTCCTTATTTTTTTAATTATATTTGAGGTTGAGCGCCCTTTAACCTCTGTGATAAGTACAATCTTACCACCATAAGAATATACTGTTTCAGCTTCTGGTAGATCTTTGATTCTATAATCTCCACCTTTAACATAAATTTGTGGTTTTATCTTCTCCAGCACTTTTTTACAGTTGATCTCTGAAAAAAGAACCAGATAATCGATCATATCAAGAGCCGCCAGCACTTCCATTCTTTCTTCTTCAGGCACAAATGGCCTATTTTTTCCTTTGAGTTCTCTGACTGAACTGTCACTGTTTACTGCAAGTACCAGCTTATCACCAAGTGAAGCAGCTTTTTTTAAATAGCGAATATGGCCGACATGCAGGATATCAAAACAGCCATTTGTAAAAACAATCAGTTCTCCAGCTTCTTTTTTCTTTTCAATCTCATTTTTAAGTTCCTCTAATTCCATTATTTTAGCTGCCATTTTTAACCACTTCTCTTATCAGCTCTTCTTCTGTTACTGATGCAACTCCACTTTTTCGGACTACAATACCTGCAGCATAATTGGCAAGTCTGATCGCAATCTCTGGAGGTGCACCTGCTGAGGCTGCTAAAATCAAAGTACCTACAACTGTGTCACCAGCACCGGTTACATCAAATACTTCTGTAAAATTAGCTGCTGGAATGTGCTCTATATTATCCTCAGGTGAAAAGAGGGTCATCCCTTCTCCACCCTGGGTTATCAAGAGATATTTGAGATTAAGTTCTTTTCTCATCTTTAAACCGGCTTCTTCTACCTCTGCCTGAGTCTTTAATTCTTTACCATAAACAGCTGATGCTTCTTCTAAATTTGGTGTAGCTATAAAAGCTCCAGAGAAAAGTTTTAGCTGATAGCGGCTGTCCACTGCAGTTATCTTATTATTTTCTGCTGCAGTTTTCAGCAGCTCTTCACAAATATCGGCCGTAAAAATCCCATTACCATAATCAGAAAAAAGTATACCATCAGCAGCATTAATTTTTTCTTTAAGATAAGCCTTCACCTTATCAGCCAACTCAGCAGAAATGTCGGAGCTCTCTACCTTATCAACCCTAACTACCTGCTGTCTGACAATCTGTTCTCCACCTGCCAGAATTCTGGTTTTTTCAGCAGTTGGTCGTGAATGATCGGTCAATATTCCCTCGGTTTTTATCTTTCTTCTCTTAAGTTCTTCTTTTAAGGCGATACCTGCTGTGTCATCACCTGTTATACCAAGCAGATCGACCTCTGCACCAAGGCTTGCAATATTTGCAGCTGCATTGGCTCCTCCACCAGGCAGTATTTTCTCATTTTTATGTTTCAAAATAAGTACAGGTGCTTCTCTTGATAATCGGTCTGGAGCTGCAATCACAAATCTATCTGCAATCAAATCTCCAATGACCATTATTTTTTGTTCTCTAAATTTTTCTATATATTTTATCAGTTCTTCTGAAGAATATTTCTGCATAAACTCCTCCTGCTTAGAGATCGAATTTTATACCAAAGTTAATAACATCATCACTTAAATCCCAGTATTTGTTGCCGAGACTCAAATCAAAATAGCTCCTGGGTCCCATTTTATATTCAAGACCACCTCTGTAATAGGCATGGTCATCTATTTCATCATCGATAAAATAGTAGGTAATCCAGTAAAAATTAATATCAGAATTAATTGTTTTTGCTGATATACCAAACCCCTTACCAAAATCCTGATTATTAACCTGATCAGTTAGCATTAGATGCAGGTCCATTCTCAGCTGTTCCTGAGAAAGTATATTCATACCAGCTCCAGCTCCAAAATGTAGGTCATCTCCATCAAAAGCCAAATTTAGCTTTGCATCTACACCTCCATTTAATCTAAATTCTGGTTCAAGCTGTAGTGTATCAATATCTGAAGCATCACCAGAAATTAAATATTTGACTGAAGTCATTTCTGCTGCAGACACTGCTGCTGCAGAAGTTGAAATTATTGCCAAAATCAAAATTAATATAGCTGTTTTTTTCATCTGCATTCCCCTTTACTTTGATTATACTCAATTATCATTAATTAAAATCCCATTGCTGATATATCTTTTTTCACTGGGGCTGTTCATTGTAAAACCCCTGATTACCATTCTCGCTGAGCCACCACCATCAAGATTCATCGCATCTTCTGCTCCCAAATCTTTTAAGATAAGGGCCAGCTCTTCAAGGCTCATCCCTACACTGGTTTCCTGCTGACGACCATCGACAGTCAGCATAATCAGATGCTGATCAGCTGTGAGTCCAAGTGCGGTTCTCGGTGATCTGTTTTCTAAAATATCTGGCTGAAATCTTTCTTCTTCACCTGTTATATTAACCTTACCATCTTTAAGCAGCCCCGGTCCACCACCAACTGCATGGATAATATTGAGTGCCTCAAAATCAGGCGAAAATTTTAAATCTAATTGAGCACTCTTACCAGCAAGCTGTGGTATTAAAGCCAGAATATTTTCTTTGCTTTTTTCAACTCTAATTACATAACCATCAGGTGGGATCGCTGATTGAGAACCTTTATCATCTTCTACACCAAGTATTTCTCCAGAACGGACAACAATATCATAATATCTATTTTTTAATTCAGGTACATTTTTACCATAATAGCTGTTAAATAAGACAGCTTCTCCTGCACCTGTATTTCTATTAACTCCATCCAGCTTTATTTTTTCCTCGCCAGAATTAATAATTACCTGACCTGTCCATTCAACCTGCTCAAAGTCTAAACTCCCATCTTGAGCGATAAGCAGAGAAGTCCGATTATATAATGGTTCACTAACAAGCTCACCATCCAGATAAAGCAGTCCAAGCGGCCGCCCGGTATAGTGAAAATAGCCGCCATTAACACCTGCCAGAGCAGAATGTCTTTTTATCAAATCTCCCAAATCTTCTCTACCAGGTACTTGATCACCGGCAAGTACAGGTTTGAGGCGAAGTCTTTCGACATTTAGATTATAATCGATAACCGTGATCAACCGCGGGCCATTCCAGTTGAACTGGCGTATTTCTTGAAATTTAAGACCATAGGTAATACCTGCAGTAAATTTTACTTCACTATCCATGAGTTCTTTTAAATCTGCAGTTTCAGATCTCTGATAATAATAATCTAAAATTTCCTGCCAGCTGTAATCTGCCTGGGCCAGTGGAATGATGCCTGTTCTCGGTTTCTTGAGCTCTCTCAGCTCAAAATCTGAATTATAATAAAAACTATCATCTCTTACTAAAACCTGATTCTCGGTTTCATTAACAGCATTTTTATAGGCCGGCTCCAGCAGCCCAAAATTATAATCCTCCCTGTATACAAGTTCAGAGCCATATGACTGCAGCTGATAAAGCAGTGCAGTTCTATAGATAACAGCCTGTGCTTTAAGTGCTTCACGTGGAGTATCGGTCTCAAAATAATTTTTTAAAAGTGCTGATGTTAATCTATCTATATCTGTCAGGGCTTCAATCCTCACCTTATTGTTAAAAGGATTGAATTTAAAATCTCCTGATAGTTCATTCCCTTTTGCCTCAAAATAGCCATTTATGCGAAAACTTTCAGCTGTTCTAATTTTTTCTCCCTGAGAATTGTAAAGGGCAAGCAAATTATCATTTTCCTCAGCTGAATCAATATTGTCAGAAACTTGAGTAGTATCTGCAGAACTATCTGTATCATTATCTTCAGAAGAAGTTCCAGCAGCATTATCATCTCCAGCTTGAACTGCTTCTAGATCCTGCTCTACTTCTCCCCCTACAGAAAGCATGACCTCTTTTATCCAACCTTCAATACCTATTTCTTTTAATTCTGCTTCAAAGGCTTCAGCCTCAGCTCTGTTTTTAAAGTTTCCTGCTAAAAGCTTAAATAATCCAGCTTCTTCTATGATATTTAGCTCAGCATCTATTCTCATCTCAAGCTCTGCCAACCTGTTTTCTGCATTTTCTTCTGTTGAACTTGCAAATGTCTGCAGAGCATAACGCATTTCTTTTCGGGAGCTTTCAGCAGCAGAACTTGTATCCATTGATTCCACAGCAGTATTATCGGTCTGCATTTCGATATCTGCTGTTTTTTCACGGGTTTTTTCTTGACTTTCTTCTGCACTTTCTGCAGCAGCTCCATCGAAAACCGCAGAATTTAAGACAATAAAATAATTTTCTCCAGTTTCCAGTTTCAGGTCTTCATTTCCAGCAGAACTCAAAACAGCATTATGTTCACTTCTAATTTCTATACTCTCAACAGGATTAAAAACCGGCACCCTTATCAGATGATCATTAATAATATAGTCTTTCAATCCAGCCTCAAAATATTCTGCCCCTGCTGTCTGTGAAAATATCATTAGAAAAATTAAAATCAAAAATATATAAATAGTTTTATTGATTATTTTTGTGTTTGAAAAATTTAAATTCTGCATTTTTTTCATCTCCATAAATGAGTCTATTCAGACAAATTAATATATTAGCACTACTTATACATATTTCATCTTAACTCCCTAAATCCTGCCCACTTATACAAAATAATACTTAAATTTACTGATATTTTTTTAGCTATTTAGTAAGTTTTTATATATTTGTGAATTATTTAATATATTTAACAGATTATAGTATTTCATTTTAGCAATTTTGCTGTTTTTCATGTTATAATATAATTAGTATCAATAATACTCGTGTTTAGAAAACAACTTATTTTAAAGCAGAAAGGAATAATTATATGAAAAATTCTCAGCTTAAAATTACCGTAATCGATGGCTACCTTGATGAACCTTCTGCCCTTGGTGTACCACCATATATTTCACCACATATCCGCTATCTCTGGGGAGCCCTGCTCGATGCAGGTATTGACCCTGATAAACTCGATTATTTAACAATCGACACCCTGCGGTCAGAAAAACAAAAATATTTTGCAGAGTTAGAAAAAGAAGATATATTAATTTTACTTGCTGGAACAACTGTACCAGGACATTATCTCGGTGGTCAGCCTGCTTCTGCAGCTGAAATAAAAGAAATTGCTGAAGAAGTTTACTATCCAACCAAAGTTCTGGCTGGTCCAATAACATTAATCAAAAAGATGAGAGATAAATTTGAATCAGTTTATGATATTTTAAGTGAAGAAATTGCCGCTTTTGATCTTTACCAGCGCCTAACTCGTGAGGAAATAAAGTTAAATGAAATAACAGCCAGAATCAACCACTGGGCCACAGCTGGAGCTCAGCTTGTAAAAAAACATCCTGATTATCCTCACCTGATAGCTGAACTCGAAAGCTTTAGAGGCTGTCCTCGTCAAACCCACTGTGCATTCTGCAGTGAAAGGCTTAAAAATATTACATATTCTCGTTCACCTGAATTTGTTGCAGAAGAGGTAAAGGCACTAGCTGCAAATGGTATCCACCATTACCGTATAGGCAGTCAGACCGACCTCATATTATATGGAGCAAAGCTGGTGAACGGTGGTTTTAACTTGAATCCCAAACACATAAAAGAACTTTATCAGGGGATCAGAAATGCTGATCCTGAACTAAAAGTACTGCATATGGATAATATGAATCCTGCAGAAATAGCCCGTAATCCTGAAAAAGCTGCAGAAATCATTGAAACGATCGCCAAATATAATACTCCAGGTGATACAGCTGCCTTTGGTCTGGAATCAGCTGATCCGCTGGTACTTGAAAAAAACAATATCGACAGCAGTCCAGAAGATAATTATTTTGCCATCAAATTGATGAACGAAATCGGTGGTAAAAGGGAAGCCGGCATTCCAAAGCTGCTACCTGGTTTGAACTTCCTGCACGGATTAATTGGCGAAAGACCAGAAACTTTTCAATACAATTATGAATTTTTAGAAAAACTGCTTCAAGATGACCTATTATTAAGGCGTATCAATATAAGACAGGTTGTTAAACTCGGCAGCTATCCTGATGTAAAATACAGTCAGGGTGATTTTAAAAAGTACAAAGAAAAAATCAATAAAAATATCAATCAAAAAATGCTGCAGCAGGTTTTTCCATCAGGAGTAATCTTAAGAGATCTTTATTCAGAAAAACAAAAAGGCAGTTTAAATTACTGTCGTCAGCTGGGAACCTATCCTATTTTAACAGCCGTGATAGACCATGATGACAGTTTTTTTGAAAAGGTCAAAGTTATCGACCACGGTTATCGTTCTATTACCGCCTTAAAATGGCCGCAAAAATTCAGCGACCTGGGACAAAAGGAACTTGAAGCTCTACCCGGTATCGGCAGCAAAAGAGCAGCTAAAATTATTCTGGAAGAACCGGAGACTTCTGCAGAATTAAAAAAACTGCTGGGAGATAATTTCGACTACAGTTTAATAAATGATTTCTTTGCAAAATAATTATTTCTCATGTATTAATTTTACCATAATCTCCAGCAGTTTTTAATTAAAATTGCTCGATTTATTTAAAAAATAACAATAAACACAGGCTGAACCTTAATTTCGATTTAGCTTGTGTTTTTTTATCCATTAAAGTTCTTTAACAAGCTCTTTAAGATATGTTTTAAAATCAGGGCCAAGGTCTTCTCTGGCCAGGGCAAATTCTACTGTTGTTTCTAAAAAGCCTTTTTTGTTGCCAACATCATAGCGTTTGCCATCAAAATCATAACCATAAACTGTTCTCTCTTCTAAAAGAGTCTGCAGTGCATCAGTCAGCTGAATTTCTCCACCCTTACCTGGAGGAGTATTTTCTAAAATCGGGAATATATCAGGAGTTATAATATAGCGGCCTAAAATCGCAAGATTAGAAGGCGCTTCTTCAATTGTGGGTTTTTCTACCATTCCTTGAACCGTATAAACATCTCCATCTCTGCTGCTGTAATCAACAATACCATATTTGCTTACATCACTGTCATCTACAGTCTTACAGCCGAGTATTGGACTTTCTCTTTCCTCATATACTTCCATCATCTGTTTGATAACCGGTTTATCTGATCTAATAATATCATCTCCGAGGAGCACTGCAAATGGATCATCTCCGACAAAAGTTTTTGCACAGTAAACCGCGTGTCCGAGTCCATTCTGTTCTTTTTGCCTTACAGAATGAATTGTAATCATATCTGAAATATCTTTTACTTCTTCCAGCAGATCAAGCTTACCCTTTTCTCTCAGTGCGGCTTCAAGTTCAGCCGACTTGTCAAAATGATCTTCTATATTCTGCTTCCCTTTAGAAGTTATGAGCAAAATCTCTTCAATTCCTGCTTCAACAGCTTCCTCGACAATATATTGAATAGTAGGTTTATCAACAATAGGCAGCATTTCTTTAGGTTGTGCTTTCGTTGCTGGTAATAAACGAGTTCCCCATCCTGCTGCTGGAATTACTGCTTTTTTTACCTTCATCATACCACTCTCCCCAAATAATTTTTATGATTCTAATTTGCAATCTCAAGTTATTTAACTAAATTAAAGTTAACTTTTTCACTTTTCATGAAAGCCAGCTGCTTGGCTAAGAGAAAATCAATTCGCTCACTTGATTTATGAAGCTGTATTTTAAAAACTGTAGCTGAACTGAATACCATAGCGCTGATCATCTATTTCAAAGTCATGTGCTGCAAAAAGATCCAGTTCAATTGGTTTTAAGCCTAATAAATAAAGTTTTGCATTAAAGGCAGGGCCAACAGCAATCGCACCATCTTTCCAGTTCCCTTCATGATAATAATCTGCGAAGAGATAACCACCAATATCAGTCATCTGAAAAAAGTTGAGCAGCTGAAAAGGAATCTGGAGATTGTAATTATAGTTGAAGCGCAGACTCGACTGAAATTCCGCCTGCAGAGCCTCTAATTCCTGACCCTTATAGATAATTGGTGATTCTGCAATATCAGTATTGTTATAGACAAGTTCTGCCGCAATACTCCAGGACCTTGTAAAATCATAATTTATTATCTGAGAACTTAGAAACTTAAATTCACCATCATCCTGAAGATAAAATACATTATTTTCTGTCTGCCACTGAAAATCTTTACCTAGATAGCGAAAATCATTACCAAAGAGCAGATAATCCTCATCATTTCTCCTGCCAAAACCGGCAGAAAGATTATATCTCGGTCCAAAGTACTTTATTTCAGTTTCATAATTATCCTCATAGGGACTAGCATATATATTCTGATATTTTAAAATATAATCGAGACTGTCTGTCAGTTTTGTAATTCTAAAAGCTGCTTCATAGCCCTTATCCCAATCATCTGAGCCCAGCATTGAAAGATCTAGCTTATTTCTTTTAAAATTCACACCTACCTGAAAACTATTAAGAGGTGTTCTAATTAGCTCCTGTTTGAAAAAAGAATAATCTCTCCCATAATAGATTATGGGGCTGATTGAACTTTCTTCTGTAACTATCCGATCAAACTCCACATCTCTGAGCAGATCATCTACATCATAATAGGGTCTTTCTTCATATTGAACTGGTTCTTTTCCAAGTACTGCCAGCTCTTTTTTTAGCTTATCAATGTTTTGAAGAGCCTCATTATAACCGATATCTATCAATCTATTTGCATAATTAAAGTCCATAAATGTGTAGCTTTTTACATCTGATTCTATTACAAAATCTGCGTAATTTTCCAAAATTCTTTCTGAATTTTGGTTCTGAAGTATCTGCATAAAGCGTGAACTTGACTGGAAGGCTCCACTGTAATCCCCAGTTTTTTCGGCTTCAGGAGTTATTGTAGCTATTACATAATCAGCCCCCATTAATTCTGCTGACTTAGCAGGTGAAGGTTCAAGGATTCCGGCATCCATGAAATAGTGTTCACCCTCTGAATGAATAGGGAAGTAGCCGGGTATAGAGTAAGTTGCCTGAAGCACATCAGAAATATAGCCCTCTGCAATCAAGAACTTTTTCCCCTCTTTTAAGTCAAAACTCAGCTGGGCAGTTGGTATCAAAAAATCTTCTAAACTTTTATTTGGAATAACTTCTTCCATGAAAATATTTAACTTTTTTGTATTAAGCAGCCCACCACCAATGCCAAAATTAAAGAGACTGGAAAATGGTAAATTGGTGATAATTTCTTCTATTTGCTCAATAGAAAGCCCACTACTGTAAAGACTTCCGATAATTGAGCCCATACTTGTACCTGTAATTAAATCAATTGGAATATCATTTTCAACCAGTGCTTTGAGAACACCCAAATTTGCAATCGCTCTGGCCCCACCACCTGATAAGGCAACTCCAACAATAGGTCTTTCATTCTGCTGAATTCGTTCCTGAAAATAGTCATAACCTTTGACCAGGTAAATTTCACCA
The DNA here is from genome assembly GCA_964649895.1 of uncultured Halanaerobium sp. Classification (GTDB taxonomy): domain Bacteria; phylum Bacillota; class Halanaerobiia; order Halanaerobiales; family Halanaerobiaceae; genus Halanaerobium. The sequence goes on along the minus strand of CAZYRX010000028.1, from coordinate 13,417 downwards.
TCAAATTCTATCTGTTTAGTGTTTTTTCCAGTAATATCAGTCTGATCACCTTCTGTCTGAGCAAGCACTGGCAGAGAAAAAAGAACAGCCAGGCCAATAATTAAAATAACAAATAAAATCGATTTTTTCAAACAAATCACTCCTCTTCTTTTCAGATCATAAAAGAAGAAATACTGGCCTCTTCTTATATTAATTATATCATTAAAGTTGAAGAAAAGGGAGCCTGAGCTCCCTTATCCAGTTTTATTTTATATTTTATTAGAATATTAAAGAATACTAAATTCTGATGCTGTGATTAAAAGCTGTCCATTATCTCTTCGATTTCAGCCATTACTTTTTCTTTAAATTCTGCCAGGGCTTTTTCTGCTTCAGCCTGGTTTTTTTCTCTTACGGCAAAATAGAATTTAAGTTTTGGCTCAGTACCTGAAGGCCTAATTGTTAATTTAGCATCACCCTCAAGAGAATACTGCAGAACATTTGATTTAGGAAGTTTCAGTTCTTCTTCTCTATTTTCCTCAACATAAACGGTTTTAGACTCTCTAAAATCTTTTGCTACAAGAACTTTGCGTCCCGCAATTTTTTCTGGGCTCTGTTCTCTTAATGAAGCAATAGTTTTTTCTATGATTTCCTGTCCCTCTTTACCTTCGAGTCGTTTTGACTCAAGGTCTTCCAAAAAGTAACCATATTTATCTCTTAATTCTGCAAGTCTGTCAAATAATGTTTTTCCTTCTTCAAGATATTTTAAGGTCATAATCGCTGTTAAAGCAGCCGCCACAACTGCATCTTTATCTCTGGCATATTTACCGATCAGATAACCGAGGCTTTCTTCAAAACCGAGAATAAATTCTTTTTCACCACTGTTTTCAAATTCAGTTATCTTTTCACCGATAAATTTAAAACCTGTGAGCACATCCATTACTTCTACATCATACTCAGCTGCAACCTCTCTCACCATTTCTGTAGAAACAATAGATTTAATGATCACACCATTATCAGGTAGTTCTCCTGCTTCTTTACTGCTCTGAAGCAGATAATCAGCAAGTAAAACCCCAGTTTCATTACCATTTAAAGCCTTATATTCGCCATTCTCATCCTTTACAACCGGGGCCATCCGGTCACAGTCAGGATCAGTAGCGATAACTAAATCTGCATTCTTTTCTTTTGCAAGTTCTAAAGCCAGCTTAAAAGCTGAACGATCTTCTGGATTTGGACTTTCAACGGTAGAAAAATCAGAATCCCCATCCGCCTGTTCTTCTACAACATAAAGACTGCTGAACCCAAGTTTTTCTAAAACAGCTGGAACTGCTGTGCTTCCTGTCCCATGTAGTGGTGTATAGACAATATTTAAGTCTCCACCTTTTCCAGCTGCGAGCTCTTTGTCAGGTAGAGAATCAATAACGGTCTTCTGATATTTTTTATCTACTTCTTCACCGATATATTCTAATAGACCCTGCTCTAATGCTTCATCCTCTTCAATGGTCTTAACAATAGAAAAATCATCAATCTCTTCGATTTCAGCTATTATATCTCTTGCCTGTTCTGGAACTACCTGGCCTCCATCTTCCCAGTATAGTTTATATCCATTATATTCTGGTGGATTATGGCTTGCTGTTATTACTATTCCACCAACTGCCCCAAGTTCTCTAACTGCAAAGGACAGTTCAGGTGTTGTTCTCATGCCGTCAAATAAATATGTTCGAATTCCATTTGCAGCTAATACCAGTGCTGCCTCCAGAGAAAATTCCGGAGAATTATGTCTTGAATCATGAGCAATTACTACACCTTTATCTTTACCATCATCACTGTAATTGATAATGTAGTTTGCAAGTCCCTGAGTTGCTTTTCTAACAATATATTTGTTTATTCTATTAGTACCAGCACCCATTTTACCTCTCATACCACCAGTTCCAAATTCTAGATTTTTATAAAAACGATCTTCTATTTCTGTTTCATCATCTTTGATTGCCTCAAGTTCTTCTTTGGTTTCTTCATCAAAGTAATCGCTTACAAGCCAATCCCGATATTTGGACTTATAATTCAAAATTGATCAACTCCTTTGTTGATTTATATACACAATAATTTTTTCTGCCTTATAGAAAATATTATATCACAAATATTTTCCATAATAAAGTGATGGAATAATATGCTTATATTAAAAGTCTGTTTATTTATATCCAATTATTAGCAGATAAAAGTTGAGTACTAAACTTATATATAAGTTTAATTATAATTTGTATTTGAATTTCAACGAAAACCTGCGCCCATATTTGTCTGTGCTTTCCGATTCACTATCATTGAGCTGTCTATCGATTTGAACTTGACTGTCAATACTCAGCCTATCATTAATCTTCCAGCCCCAATTTAACGCAATCCTCTCAGAATTATAATTATTTTCTGTACTTTCCTGATATTCTGTCCACTGTTTCTGCAGGATAAGTTCATAATCATGGAAATCATTATATTCATACTGGAGTGTATACTGCAGTCTTTTTACCTGATAAGATTTGTAGTCTGCAGATAAATAGTCCTTATCTCTAAATAATAATTTAAATCTGTTTCTCAGCTTATCATTTAAATAAAATGTATAATTCCCCTGAATTTCCTGGTTCAAATTATCATAAGTGCTGCTGTTTTCATAAATTCGCTTCTGCCTCTGTACTTTTAAATAATAGTATTCTCCTACTGCAAGCTTCTGCCGATATTTAAGCCATTCTTTATCATAACGATAATAATCAACTCTATCACTTTCCTCAGCATCAAGTTCACCCGGGTCTGTATAGAGCTTATCACCACTCTCAAAACTCCCTGTTATTTCTGGCTGATATCTGCTTGCAGAAAGAGAAGAACTAAAAAGACATAGAAAATAGATGAGCAGCAGACAGCTAACAAAAAACTGCAGTTTTCTTTTCAAGATCAGAAATTCAATATTTTTCACAGAAATCCCCCCTGATATAAATAGAGCCAAAGCTGTAAGATTAAATTGGTTTTATGTTATCTAGTTCTATATAAGGAAAATAATTCCTGCATAATATTAAATATTTTTACATTTTTTTCTTTAAACGAAAAAGAAAAACTGCCATTACAGCAGTTTTAATCTTCAAATATTTAATTTGTAAAAGATAGATCTTTATTTTCAATTTTTGGTTTCACCATTTTCCCCATAAATTTAACTTTCAAAATATTATGAGAGTCATTACCTAGCAAAATTTCTTCAATATAAGCACTATAATTATTTTCAATTACAAGTTTATCAATATATCTACTGTATACAGATGGCACATATCCTAATTTAAACTTTTTATTATGATTCCAAATTTCAATTGCATTTTCATCATAAAGATTATCTTCTTCATGCTTAAAATATAATTCCTGGCCCTCTTCTAATTCCGATAATGCTTCTTTCCCTTGATAATATCTCCAACCTGCAGCAAAAAAACTAACTGATCTTTGTTCTTCTTTTTCCTCAATAGTCCTCATAAATTCTAATGTATCTGTGTTTAATTTGCCACCAGTTTTTTTCAATACCTCAAAAGGATTATTATTTCTTTGAGAACCATTCAATCTATTAAGAAAAGGAGAGAATAAAGTTTTGGCTTTATAAACTTTACTTAATTCAGAGAACATTTTAATCGGTTTATAACCCATTTTTAATGCAAAATCAATACTTCCTCTTTCATCTTCATCTGCTCGAATATACCTAAAAAAATATATTTCATTTTCTTTCCAAAGTCTTCCAATAGCAATTCTATTTCTAGTTACAGGGTCTTTCCATACAAGTAGTAATTCATTATCGTGTTTTGCAATTACCATTTTTGCTCTCCTCCTTTTCAGCAATATTTTTCAATACTTCTTTTCTATTTATTAATATTTTAAGTGCAATTATTTTATTTATTTCTGCCATAAAATCATTAGGAATTTTGTCGATTATCTCACTGAAGACTTTATTATCTATTTGATTTAACTCAAAAAGAAAATTCTTATAAACATTTTCATAATTATGATATAAATAGTACAGCATATCTATTTGACTAGGGTCGCTATTACTCGTTAGTTTAATAGAAGATTGACAATCTTTAATATAATGATTAAAATATTTCTTGTCAATTAACATCTTTTCAATTTTTTTATCCTTTAAATGATTATATAATATAATATTGAGTATATCAATAAAACTAATATTTTTTAGTATCTTCTTTTATTATAATTCTTTAAAAGTTTAAAATTTCCTTTTTAAAGCTCTAAACCAAAAACTATTGCCTGATCAATAAACTCATAACCTACAAAAGCATTAAAACAGTCTTCTTTTTTTCTGATCCTTAAGGTTATCTCATCCCACTCTTCTGTGCGGAGATTGTATTCTCCATCACTGTCGAGCAGCCAAGCTGATTTTGGTAGTTCACCTTTAAAATCAAGGCTGAGCGATGGCCGCAGAAGTTCATCTTCATCTTCTCTATCATCAGGAAGTGGAGACTCTCCCCCAACTGTATTTTCTATATAAAATAGAGCAGTATTTAAAGTTATTTTATCTGTTAACTGCTTTTGATGTCTAATACCTGTATTTAATCTTCTGTAGTGATAATTCTGACTATAGCCGCTTCGGTAATGATCAAGCCTGTAATTATGTCTGAAATGATAGGAAAATCCAAGCGGCAGATTTAAATTATAGCTGAAGTTATAACCAAATCTATATTTATTCAGCTCTACACCACCATTTTCTACTCTACCAAAAGCTGTGTAAGGGCTAAAACCATTAAATCCTGGAAAATTTAAGCTTAAATAGGGATAATAATTATAGCTTTCTCCATCTACATATTTTAAATTCCAGTTAATAGGCCAACTATTTCCGCTTAAAACATATTTTTCTGCAGTTTTTTCTTCCTGATTATATTCCTGGCGCAGACCAGCATTGATACCACTTTTAAATCTATAACCTGCGTCAACAAAATAGAGATTTTTATTTTCATCTTTGAGCAGATCTCTAAATATACCTGTTTCAAGATCAAGCCTGTCTCTGCTGTAATAGATAGAGGTTGAAACCTCTTCTTCCTCTTCATCTATAACATCATCTTCTGTATCATATTCATAAAGATAATTATAGCTGATTTTAAAACTCAGCTTATCGGTTAATTTATAGTTATGTTCAAAATCTATATCTTTTTCTTCGTTTCCGGCCTTCCAGTAATAAAATTTACCTCTGTTCTTATCATTAAATTTATATGGATAGGAAAATTCTACCGTTACCCCTACCCCCTGCTCATAACCGATAGTAGGAAAAGGAAAAGTGCTGACAAGGTTTTGTTCTCCATTTTCTGAATCATAGGTAACTGAATAATAAGGCAGATAAAACACCGGCACATCTAAAATATGAGGAACAATGCTGTAAATACCCACCGTATTATCAGGATTAATCCTGATTTCCTTTGCTTCAAAATGATAGTGGGGTTCTTCCCTGATACAGGGTGTAAATTCAGCCTGATCAAGTACTCCTTCTACTGGAGAGGTAGAAAGTATCTTTAATCTGCTCCCCGATATTTTTAATTCACCAATCTCTGTTTTTGCACCATAGAGAGTTCCCTGGTCAGTTTCATAATTATATTCTAAGCTCTTACCTGAAATCTCATTTTGAGCAGAGCTGAGCACTACATCTCCATCACCTTTTACTGTTTTGGCAGCTGTATCAACCTCAAATCTTGCTGCTTCAATGATAAAATCAGCTGAACTAAATGAAGCATTTCCTGCAAATATTATAATATTCTTCTCCTCCATAAAAGTTATTTTATCTGCCCGAAATATGTACTCTGAATCAGCTGCAGCTGAATAAGCCGGGGAAAAAATAATTAGCAGTGAAGAAATTAGAAGTACAAATATTATTTTTTTATAGTAAATACTCTTTATTTTCAGCACAATAATTCTCCTATTTTATAAAATAAAAACCTGCCGCTAAGGCAGGTTCTATAAATTCAAAGTTAATTATTCGATAAGTATCCCATTCAGTTCTTTACTTTCTGTTATCTGAATATATAGGTTTGAACCAGCTGGAATTTCTTTTTCTTTACCTTCTACAAAAAATCCGGCTACTACTCCAGGTAAGCCGAGCAGTGCTGTTCCGAGTATGCTCGCACCTATTGCAAGCTTCTGAGATTCATTCTCTTCCTGAGCTTCTTCTCTAATCGCTACCCTTATGGGAGTACCATCTATTGTCTGCAGTTTAGGAAAACCAATCTTTAGATCTCCATCTCGGCCCATTTTTCCTGCTTCTTCAATTTCTGTTACTTCAAGCTCGCCCTTTGCACCTTTTGGGATAATTAAAGTATAATCCACCATCACATCTTCCAGCACCTTATATGCGATTTTTTCGCCTCTGCTTGCTGTTTTAGAAGTTATACTCTCCAAAAGTTCAACTCTAATCAGCTGGTTTTTTTCACTTTTGACCTTATTTACAGGCATTTCGGCACCTTTGATACTTATTGTATATAATTTTTTAATTCTATCTTTTAATGAACCCTCATTATTTTCTCCAATAACCTTTTCTTCAAGATTATTAATTCTTTCTACAAGATTACCCTGACCGAGTTCTCCTGTTATCGACCACTCGACAGTATTAAATAAAAAGAGTAATGAAGGATCGTTTTCTGAGCTTCTTAAAACATCAGATACAATTTTTTCTGTTCTCTCTACAATTGAACCTGACTGTTTTGCATTATATACAGTATTTTCAACATTCGTTACCCTTTCCAGAATCGAACCATCTGGCAAACTTCCATAAAGCAGTCTTTCTACTTCTTCAAGTTCCTTTAAAGGGATTATCCCTGCTGCCTGAACCTGGGTTAATCTCAAAAAGGGGGTGAAAACAAGGGTAATTAACAATAATACTGCTATAATATTTTTATATTTGATTGACAATTGAGAAACACCATCCTTCTAAAAGTTTATTTCAAATGAAGCACTAATATTTGTTTCTGGATCAGTTTCTTCATTTTCATCATTTATTATTTCATAACCAAGATTTAAACCATAGTCTTCATTTAAGTTAACTCCAATACCAAGGTCCCAGGCCGTCTGGGAAGAAAGTGCTGATTCTATTTCTTCGGGATTAAGCAGCTTATATGCAGCACTAAAGGTTGCTAAATTATTGAAATCAAGTTCCACACCTGTTATTTGTTCTTTTACTTCATCACCTAAATTAAGCTGATAAATGGCTCTAATTGTACCCATTTTATCATTATACTGCAGTCCGAAAACTGTAGAATTACCGCTGTATTCTCTATTTCCGGTGTAAGCCTCAAATTCATTGTTCTCTATATAATCAGCAGAGAATGTTAGCTGGTCACTTGTGCTGTATGCAAGACCAAGACTCCTGCGGATATCCTGTTCTTCTCTAAATACGGATTCAGAACTATTTATACTAAGCAGATCAACATCTTCACTTATCAGATTTTCATCTTCTTCACTTTCTACAGAATTTGTTTTAACAGGCTGTTTTTCCCACCATTCCTTATTTGCAAGTGTATATCCAGCCCTGATTAAAGCACGAGAACTAACTGCATATTCAAAATTTATATCTGTTTCTTTTTCAAGTTTATCATCTACAACTGCTTCAGAATAATTAGCATCAAGTGTCAAATCGGTCAAAAGGTGAAGGTTTGGATTATTATCTATTCCATTACCTGTTAAAGTAAAAGCTGTACTGTCTATCTCTATATCATCAATTCCTGTCTGGCTGTCATATTGTGATGCAATTCCTAAGAGCTGATCTCTACCCTCTTCAGAAAAACCTTTTTCCTGAGACAGGTCAAGAGATTCTAATTCTTCATCTGTAATTTCACTATCGACATCCAGTGTTTCAGCTTCCTGAGCAAAAATATTAAAAGTAAATAAAAGTAATAAGACCAGAGTTATGCTCAATATTTTTTTCATCTCTTCCTGCCTCCTTTCAAAATCTACTTGTACAAGTTAATTATAACAGAAATCTGTTGAATTATCTAGAGCCAGGATGTTATAATTTGAATAAATCATGATTGTTCAAAATATATAAGTCTTTTAATAGAGGTGGTTTAATGACAGCTGATATAAGTTTCATAGCAGCAGTAACAGCAGGGCTGCTTTCTTTTTTTTCACCCTGTATTTTACCCCTGATTCCAAGTTATTTATCATATTTAGTTGGTGATTATGCCAAATCAAAAGAAAGAAACACAAATCTTTCTTTAATAATTACATCTTTAAGCTTTATAATAGGTTTTACACTTATCTTCATCCTGATGGGACTATCTGCTACTTTTTTGGGGAATTTTTTGATCAGAAATCAGAGAATACTGAGCAGTCTAGGTGGTATAATTATTATTATATTCGGTCTGCATTTAACTGGTATTATAGAAATATCATATTTTTATAGGGAAAAGAAACTGAAGCTGCCTGTATACCTAAAGGGTAATTATAAGGCATTTGCCATGGGAATCATCCTGGCTTTAGGTTGGACTCCCTGTATTGGCCCTATTTTAAGCTCAATTTTGATAGCAGCAAGCACCAGAACAAATATTTTTTCAGGAGGATTACTGCTTTTTTTCTACGCCTTAGGTCTTGGAATACCCTTTTTTATAACAGCTCTATTTATGGATTATCTATTGCCAAAATTTAAAGCTTTTAATAAACATCTGCCTGTGGTAAATACGGTGACAGGAGTACTGCTCATTTTATTTGGAATATTAATGCTAACCGGCTATATTGAAGTGATCAACAGGATGCTTTTATAAAATATCATATTATGTAGAAAATTAAGGTAAAATAAAGGATTTTGATATCTTGTGTTTAATATAATAAATAATGAGAATAATAAATAATCAAAAACCAATGAGGAGGGAATTTATGAAAAAATTAGTAGTACTTTTATTGATGATGGCTTTAGTCTTTTTCAGTAGTTCTGCGATGGCTCAAAATCAGGGATATTTAGAAGCAAAGATCGGGTTTGATGTTATGGGAGAAGCTGATTTTGACCCAGGTAGTTCTGAAGATGTAGACAGTGCAGTAACAATAGCCGGTGAATATAAGATGCCGATGGATAATGTCTGGACATATGGTGCCGGACTTGCCTATCAGCTTGATAGAGAAATTGAAAATACTGGTGGCCTTGAAATAAATTTCACACCAATTTATGTGCTTGGTCAGTATGACCTGGCAGACAGCAGCACTTATTTGGTAGGTCATTTTGGTTATAATCTTCTTGATGGAAGTGAAAGCACTTATGATTATAGCGGCGGCCTCTACTATGGCCTTGGTGCCGGTTTTGTATTCGGTGAAACAAGCAGCTACACAGCCGAATTCCTATATTCAGTCAATAGTGGTGAAATAGAAGATGATACAGGCAATTATGACGTAGATTACTCCAAGATCACAATGTCAGTGGGAATGAGATTTTAATTGAATCATCTTTAATTAAAAACTAATAGAATTTAATGGCCCCTCTCGAAGTGAGAGGGGTTTTTACTTTCTTAATATGATTTCTTTCACTTTTTATTATAAAAACTGAACCCCTCTATTAACAATGATTGAGTTGTATATTTTACAGATATAATATAAATATATGTGATAATATTCTAATAAGAAATTATTATATAAATAAAAAAATATATATCTTATTTTTAAGTATTTAGAATATAAATATTATTAAGAAAGGGGTTTTAAATAATGAAAATTGATATTCCGAATTATGGAGTTTTAGAGATCAAAAACTTGGTATTTGATATCAATGGAACACTTGCAGAAGATGGGAAACTACTTGATGGAGTAGAAGAGGGGATAAACAGCCTTGCTGAAGATTTAAACATCTATATTGTTACAGCAGATACCTTTGGCACAGCATCAGACATTATTAAAAATATTAATGCAGAACTTGTTTTAGATGAAGATAATCAAGGTGCAGTTTTTAAAGGTGAATATGTAGAAAAACTAGGCAGTGACAAAACTGCTGCAGTAGGTAACGGCAATAATGACCTGGAAATGATAAAAAAAGCTGAACTTGGAGTAGCAGTACTTGGCCCTGAAGGAACATCTCCCCAAACCCTGCAGAATGCTGACATTATAATAAGAGATATAAGAGATTTATTTAAGATATTGACTAAGCCTACTAAATTAAAAGCTACTCTGAGAAAATAATTAATCTAATAACCCCTCTCGCAGTGAGAGGGGTCATTGTTATTATTTCCTTTAATTATTTAAAATTCAACTGATAGAGAAGTGGTAAGTGAACTGCTTTCTCCTTCAAGATCTGATTCTCCAACTTCACCTAAAATATATTTTGCTTCATTGTCCCAGCTTAGAGTATCAGTAAGCTGCATTGTCATATTACCTTTAAGATAATTATAGTTGATCACATTGCTGCCGTCATTATCTTCATCCTTATTTACTAAGGAAGCAGCGAGAGTTGTCTTTTCACTCATGGCATATTTCGAGCCCAATTCGATAACTCTTGTTTCGTAGCCATCAGTATAATCATCATTTAATGTATATTCGAGAGCTGCTATATTTGTAAATGCTCCCGTTTCATTTTCCAAACTGAGTTCGAATATATTTTTATCTTCATCACCATAGTTCTCAGCAGATTTTATCTGATCACCAATTCTTACTAACTTATATGCTGCATTCAGCCTATTACTTTCGCTAAACTGATAATCTCCAGCCAGCTTGAAGTAATCATAATCGTAATCTTCTTTTATCTCATCGGGATCTTCTTTATAATATCTTAAATCTTCACCAGCGGTTTCGAATACTCCTTCTAAAGTTAGAACTTCAGAGACCCTGTACTCACCATTTAGATTGAGGAAGAAGTCATCATCACTTTCCGATTCATCAAAGTTATATGCCACCTCTCCTCCTAATTTTAAGGCTTCATTCAGAGAATAATCATCAACACCAAATACAAGATTATATCTGGAATCTCCCTTAAGCTGATATAATCCGCCTGAATAGAGCACATCATCTATCCGTTTGTCGGCATAGAGCATGTAGAGCTCATCTCTAGCTAAATCTTCATCATCTGGATCTGCTCCAAAACCTGCATAAACCAGATGCCAGTTTAGATCCGAATAATCTGAAGTTATTTCTATTCCTTGAATATCATCTTCATCTATATATTCACTAAAATGAAACTCTTCTAAATCTCCTGCCTGCAGCTTATTCACGTACTGATTATCGAAAGCTACCTGCAGTAAAGCATTATCCATTTTAAATTCATTCTCATCTTCCGCCTGATAACTAAAGGCACTATCTTCTTCGGTAAATATGTTAGATATTGCATCGAGCTCTAAGTTAAAGTCTGCACCAACTATGTTACCATAAATATTGATCCCATATTCCTGCCAGAATCTTTTTTCTGATGGCAGATCATCGGCATCTTCCCAGTCAAAAGAGCCTGTCTCCCAGATATCACCATTAGGACCAGAAAAATCGCTATCATATGGTGTAACTGCTTCAGAAATTGCAGCCCATTGACTTGCTAATCCAAATGGCAAAGTTTGTCTTTCACCATTAGTAACATTATAAGCTGTTGGTAGATCTAAATCTAAAGCATCACCATCAGCCCAAAGAGCTGCTCCAGCATCTATATCTTCTTTATAATTAGCAGCTTCAAAAATAGAATCAACTGTCACAGCAAATTCAATATTATCTTCTGGTACATCTAAATTATCAACTTTTACTTCAAGTTCATCAACTTCTTTAGCCAAAACATCAAAATCTGCTCCAAGCACCTTGAGTTCTGATTTGAACTCAGCAGTCAGTGCTTCAACTAATTCTATTACTTCTGCAGCTTGGGCTTCACTAATTGAGTCTTGACCATTCTTTTCCATTAATCTTCTAACAATCTCGATAACATATTGGGCCTGTTCTCTATTTAGACCTTCTTTCATAGCGTTCTGCTCTTCAGCTATACTATCTAGAGCACGGCTAACCATTACTGCCATCTCATAACGGGTCATTGATCTCTGACCTTTATACTCTCCATCAGGATACCCTTCCACAATTCCAGCACTAACTAAATTGTTAATGGCATCATATGCCCAATGATCACTTGGGACATCTTTAAAGGACTGAGCAGAAACTGGAACTGCCAATCCTAAAATTAAAACTAATAACGATAAGATAATCAATTTTTTCATGTTTTACATTCCCCCTTGTTAAGTTCACGTTAACTTCTTATTTTAATTTTTTAAAATATACAAAAGTATATATCAGGCTTTATAACCTGGTGATTCTGCTTCAGCATCATAAAGGGTTTTGAATCTATCATTTAATTTAAATAAAGTGATAGAAAAACCTGCCATATCGAAGTTCATATTATCTCCACCACCGATCAAAATAGCTACTTTATCTTCAATAGGAGTTTCTTTTCTTGCTACCGCATTAAAATCACCAATCCGCTTATAATCGTTTATGTGTGCCCGCAAAAATCCTTCTACAGCTTCATTAGCAACTTTTTCTGGATTGTTATAAATTTTCATTTTATTAAATCCCCCTAGATTGATAATGATTATGTTGATGAAATATTAACTTAAAATGAAAACAAAAGGGCTATAGAATCAACTTCTGCACAACTGGAAAAAAACCTTCCTCAAGCTGTCTTTTATCTCAAAATTATAAACTTATAGTAAAAATAGCCAATTGCTCTTTTTAATTATATCAATTTTAAATTTATTTATCAAAAAAAAAGACCCCATTCTATTTTCAGAATATAGAAGGAGTCTTTCAACAAAATATTTTATTTTTAAGTTTACATTAAAAACTATATGTTAAACCAGCAGTATATGAAAACCCTTTACTGTAGATATTACCCTGGCCTTCATCTTCTAATTCAATATATAGGTAATCTATTTTTCCATTGAAAGTCCAGTTTTCTGCAAAATCTCTATCATAACCTACACCAGCTCGCAGACTGATTCCATTCTCAAGGTCATATTCTTGATTTCCAGCATCAAAACTATCACTTAATGGTCCAATTGTTTGATAAACAGGGCCATATAATTCTGTATTCTTGGTTCCTTGATGATAACCAATACCTCCTGAAGCATACCAGTTTTCATTTATCTTATAATCAGCTAGAAAAGTTAGTCCATGCAGATCAACTTTAATTGAATTATCATAGCTTTCAGTACCAACTCTATAGCTCTGTTCTACTTCTCCAAAAATATATTCATATCTAATATTTAAATCCCATTTTTCATTCAAAGATTTTTTGGCACCTAAATATAGTAGTGGCACTCGATCGATATTATCAAATTCTTCTACGCTGGAAGTTGGAATAGAGCCTGATATTCCTGTCTCAACATAACCATTAAAATTATCAATTGTATCATTATAGGTGTCTAATGTAACTTCAGTAATATTAAATCCACCAATTGCTTCCCATTCTGACTGAGCGGCTGCACTT
>CAZYRX010000027.1:0-25078 GCA_964649895.1 uncultured Halanaerobium sp. | reverse complement strand
CTTATGGAGCAATTAGAAGATCATGATGATATACAGGATGTTTATTCTAATTTTGATGTTGCAGAAGAAATTCAAGCAGAAATTGAAGCTGAAGAAGATTAATTTTTATCAATTGTTTTTATTATAACATTTGACTTCAATAAGGCACTAAAAATAGTGTCTTTATTTTTTTGTGGAAATATGTTAATGCTAGAGCATAAATATTGTTCCAATAGTTAATTTGTGATATAATTGATTCAAACATTAGTTTGAATGGTGGGTGTTATTATTGAGAATTTTAGGAATTGATCCAGGGCTTGCCACTATTGGTTATGCCCTCGTTGATAAAGAAACAAATCACTTTAATGTTTTAGAATATGGAGTTATAAAAACTTCTCCAGATAAAGAAGATGTTAAGAGATTAGAGATAATTCATAGAAATATTCAAGAGTTAATTACAGAATTTGAGCCAGAAGAAATGGCAGTAGAGGAATTGTTTTTTAATAAAAATGTTAAAACAGCGATAATTGTTGGTCAAGCTAGAGGTGTTATTTTACTTGCTGGTTCACAAGCGGGTCTAAAAGTTGCAGAATACACGCCTCTACAGATAAAACAAGCTGTTGTTGGTTATGGAAGAGCAGATAAAAGGCAGGTACAGCAAATGGTAAAATCACTTTTAAATTTATCTGAAATTCCAAAACCTGATGATGCTGCTGATGCTTTAGCAGTTTCCATTTGTCATGGACATGTTTTTAGTGCTCATTCTGGTTGGGAGGAAAGGTTATGATAGGGTATTTAGAAGGTGAATTAATATATTTAGAAGCTGGAAAAGCTATAATTGATATTAATGGAGTTGGTTATGAAACTGAACTTGCCGGTTTTAATTCTTATCCTTCTATTGGTGATGATGTTGAACTACATATATATACTTATGTTAGAGAAGATGCTCTAAAATTATTTGCTTTTCCTGAGCGAAAAGATAAAGAACTTTTCGAAATTCTAATCACTGTTAATGGTATTGGTCCAAGAGCTGCTCTAAATATTATAGATACTATGTCAGCAGACAGATTTATTACTGCAATAATGCAGGAAAATGAATTAGTGCTTAAAGAGATTTCTGGCATTGGACCAAAAACTGCTCAAAGATTAATATTAGAACTGCAGAGCAAATTAGAAGATTTTGCGTATCTTAAAACTGAGTCACAGAGTGAAACTGCTATTAGCTCTGCTGATGAAGATCGACAGGATGTTGTTGATGCATTAACAGCACTTGGCTATAAAATATCAGAAATTAATAAAGCTTTAAGAAAAGTAAATTTTGAAGAAGATGCAGGAGTTAGTGAAAAAATAAGACAGGTATTAAGTTATCTTGGTAAGGAGAGATAAAAGATGGACAGGGAAAGAAGAGTTGTTTCTCCTAAAAAGAAAAAAGATGATCAGGCAGTAGATCGCGGGCTTAGACCTACGAGTTTGGATGAATATGTTGGTCAGAGCAAATCTAAAGAAAAATTAAAGATATTTATTCAGGCTGCTAAAGATAGGCAGGAGGCTCTTGATCATGTAATGCTTTATGGACCACCAGGTCTTGGTAAAACAACCTTGGCAGGAATAATTGCTAATGAGTTAAATGTTAATATTCATCAGACTTCAGGACCTGCAATTGAGCGTCCAGGAGATCTTGCCTCTATATTGACTAATCTGCAGAGTAGTGATGTTTTGTTTATAGATGAAATTCATCGTCTGAATAAGATGGTCGAAGAAGTGCTTTATCCTGCTATGGAAGATTATTGTCTCGATATAATTATTGGTAAGGGGCCAAGTGCAAGATCAGTAAGGCTTGATTTAGCTCCATTTACCTTAGTTGGAGCAACTACTAAGGCAGGAAGATTAAGTTCTCCCCTTAGAGATAGATTTGGGGTTATAAATAGACTTGAATTTTACAATAAAGAAGAACTCCAAGAAATAATTTTGCGTTCAGCTGAAATTTTGGAAGTAGATATAGAAGAACATGGAGCACTGGAGATTGCACGACGTTCAAGAGGTACCCCAAGAATTGCCAATCGACTACTTAAAAGAGTTAGAGATTTTGCCGAAGTTAAAGCTGATGGTATAATAAATCAAAAAGTGGTGGATTCTGCTTTAAAACTATTAGAAATTGACGAATTGGGTTTAGATAGAATAGACCATAAATTACTGAAAACAATTATTTTGAAATTTACTGGTGGACCGGTAGGTTTAAACACTCTTGCTGCTTCTATTAGTGAAGAAACTGAAACAATAGAAGATGTGTATGAACCATATCTTCTTCAGCTCGGCTTTTTAGAAAGAACACCAAGGGGTAGGGTTGCTACATTAAAAGCATATCAGCATTTAAATATAAAAAAAGATACTAAAAAGGAAAATTTAGATTTGTTTTCTGATTGATTTTGGAGGTATGATAAATGAAAGTAGAGGAATTTGACTATCATCTTCCGGAAGAGTTAATAGCACAAGAGCCTCTTCCTGAAAGAGATATGTCAAGATTAATGGTATTAGATCCAAAAAGTGGAGAAATAAAAGAAAGTGTTTTTAAAAATCTAAAGAAATTTATAGATCCAGGTGATATGTTAATTCTTAATAACAGTCGGGTCATACCAGCAAGATTATACGGAAATAAAATTCCTACTGGAACAGAAATAGAATTACTATTATTAAATGAATTAACTGAAGGACGTTGGGAGGTATTAGTTAGACCAGGTCGGAGAGCTAAAAAAGGTGTTAAAATAGATTTCAATAATATACTAGAAGCTGAAGTAGTTGATTATACAGATTTTGGCGGCAGAATAGTTGAATTCACTTGGGAATCAGGAGAATTTGAAGATATATTAAATAAATTAGGAGAAATGCCTCTACCACCTTATATTAATAAAAAATTGGATAATCCCGAAAGATACCAAACTGTTTATAGCGAAAAAAAGGGTTCTGCAGCAGCTCCAACTGCTGGTTTGCATTTTACAGATCAATTACTTGAAGAGCTGGATGATTATGGTGTCATTATTGATTATATTACACTTCATGTTGGTTTAGGTACATTTAGACCTGTAAAAAGCGAAAATATTGAAGACCATGACATGCATGCTGAATATGCTGAAATATCTGCTGAAACTGCATCAGAAATAGAGAAATGCAAAAACAGGGGGAATAAAGTAATTGCAGTAGGAACTACAGTTACTCGAACTCTCGAATCTGCAGCCAAAAATGGAATTATAACTGCATTCAAAGGCTGGACAGATATTTTTATATATCCTGGATATGAATTTCAGGTTATTGATGCTTTAATTACTAATTTCCATCTTCCAAAATCTACTCTGTTGATGCTGGTTTCTGCCTTAGCAGGAAAGAAATTTGTCTTAAATGCGTATAAAAAAGCAGTAGAGGAAGAATATAGATTTTTTAGCCTGGGAGATGCGATGCTGATTTTAAATAGGAAGGAAGATTAGTTTGTTTGATTTTGAATTATTAAAAGAAGACCAAAACTCAGAAGCTAGGCTTGGAGTAATTAAAACTAATCATGGGAGTATTAATACTCCCATATTTATGCCTGTTGGTACTCAGGCTACAGTAAAAGCAATGACATCAAGAGAACTTAAAGAAATTAACTCTCAAATTATACTGGCAAATACTTATCACTTATATTTAAGGCCTGGTGATGAATTAATTAAAAATGCAGGTGGACTTCATAAATTTATGAACTGGGATAAACCAATATTAACTGATAGTGGTGGATTTCAGGTTTTTTCATTATCTGATTTAAGAGAAATTAAAGAAGAAGGTGTATATTTCAGTTCTCATTTAGATGGCTCAAAGCATTTTATATCTCCAGAAAAATCTATGCAGATTCAAAAAAATCTTGGTTCAGATATAGTTATGGCTTTTGATGAGTGTCCACCATATCCTGCCGAAAGAAAATATGTAGAAAATTCCTTAGAAAGAACAATTCGTTGGGCTGAAAGATGCCAAAAAGAAATGGAAGGAAGTAATCAAGCATTATTTGGGATTATTCAGGGTGGTGTATATCCAGAATTAAGAAAAAGAAGTGTTGAAGAGATGCAAAAATTTAATTTCCCAGGATATTCAATTGGTGGATTAAGTGTAGGGGAGCCAAAAGAAGAAATGTATAAAATGCTCAAATATACTACTCCGATTATGCCTAGAAATAAACCCCGTTATTTAATGGGAGTTGGAACTCCTGAAGATCTTATTGAAGGAATCTATCATGGTATAGATATGTTTGACTGTGTAATGCCGACACGGATTGCTCGTCATGGTCAGGTTTTCACTCATAGAGGAAGAATGACAGTACGTAATGCTAAATATAAAGATGACTTTACACCACTGGATAAAAATTGCGATTGTCATGTATGTCAAAATTACAGCAGGGCATATATAAGACATCTGATTAAGAGAAATGAAATATTGGGAGTTCGTCTTACTACTTATCATAATTTATATTTTATGTTAAATTTTTCTGAGGAAATTAGAAAATCTATAGCAAATGATAATTTTATCAATTTCAGAGAGGAATTTTATCAAAAATATGAAATTTAATTTATTATTGTAAGCTTTAGCAAAATAATATATAATATTCTTTAAATAATATCATTTATTTAGCAGGAATATTATTTTGATTGTTGAATTAGTAATGAGAGAAAAAATTTAATTAGGAGTGGATATTTAATGGAATATTTATATGCAATATTACCCTGGGTTCTGATTTTTGGTATTTTCTGGTTTTTCTTAATCAGACCTCAGCAGAAGCAGAAAAAAGAACATCAAAACATGTTGGACAATCTTGCTGTTGGAGATAAAGTTGTTACTATTGGCGGAATTAAAGGCAAAATCATAAAAATTAAAGATAATAATATCAGATTGAGAGTTTCTTCCAATGTTGATATTGATTTTATCAAAAATGCTATTTCAAAAGTAACAGACAAAAATAGTGATAATAAGCAGGAAGAGATTGAAGAAAAAGAGTAAATAGTAAACTGGGGGAAACTATTGTGAAAGATGCAGTAAAAGAATTTTTGCAGTCTTTAGTTATTGCTGGTATATTAGCCTTTTTTATAATAACTTTTGTAGCTCAGTCATTTGTAGTTGATGGGAGGTCAATGGCCAATACTTTAGAAGATGGAGAAAGGCTTTTTGTAAATAAATTTATTTACAGATTTCATCCACCTGAAAGAGGAGATATTATCGTATTTACTCCCAAAGGAGCCCCAGGTCAAAAATATATAAAAAGGGTTATAGGACTTCCAGGTGATACCGTCTATATAAAAGATGGTGTTACTTATGTTAATGGTGAGGCTATCAAAGAAAAGTATATACCCGAAAAAACACTTGGTGATTTTGGGCCTTATGAGGTTCCTCAAGAAAACGTATTTGTTCTGGGGGATAACCGTAATCATAGTGCTGACAGTCGATTTGAAAATATAGTCGGTTTTGTTGATTATGATTCAATTTCTGGTAGGGCTTTTTGGGTATACTGGCCTTTAGATGAAATGAGAGTAATTGATCACCAGAATTATCAATTATCATTTGAAAATTAGATTTGTTATTGTTAGGGGGACATTTATTTAATGAGGTATAAACAAAAGAGAAGAATTAAATTTTTAATAATAATAGTAATTATCGCATTTTCTTATTTTTTATATTCCTATTATGGAATAAATCTTGGGCTTGATCTTCAGGGCGGTGCTCATATAGTTCTTCAGGCACAGCCTACAGAAGAGAGAGAAATTAATGATACTGTAATGGCTGGAATAACAAGTGTTATTGAGAGACGGGTAAATCAACTTGGTCTTACTGAGCCACTCATCCAGAGGCAGGGTAGTGATCGAATAATTGTTGAATTACCAGCTGTTGATAATCCAAATGAAGCTATTAACACCATTGGAAGAACTGCAATGCTGACTTTTAGAAATTCAGCAGGAGAAATTCTTATGACAGGTGATGCTATAAAAGATGCAAGAGCTGACCATGATCAATATGGGAGACCTGTTATTTCATTTACCTTGACCTCAGAGGGGTCTGAAGAGTTTGCAAATATAACAAGAGAATATATGGGACGACAAATAGGAATCTATCTTGATGATGAACAGCTGACAAACCCTACTGTTCAAGCTGTTATTGAAGAAAGAGGTCAAATAACAGGATATGAAACAATTCAGGAAGCAGAAGAAGATGCAATATTAATCCGTGAAGGTGCATTACCTGTACCAGTAGAGGTTATTGAGACAAGAACTGTTGGACCAACTCTTGGCCAGATATCAATAAATAAAAGTTTAACCGCTGGTCTGCTTGGACTGTTATTAGTTGCTGTATATATGATTTTTTATTACCGTTTTCCAGGAGTCTTAGCAGCATTTATTCTTGCAATTTATGGTATGATATTAATGGGAACGATGGCAGGACTTCAGGCGACTCTTACTTTACCTGGTATTGCAGGATTAATATTATCAATCGGTATGGCTGTAGATGCTAATATTATCATCTTTGAAAGAATCAAAGATGAACTTAAAAGTGGGAAAACACTTAGAGCTGCTATAGATGCAGGTTTTAAAAGAGCTTATACTACAATTATTGATGCAAATGTAACTACAATTATTACTGCTCTTATTCTGGCCTATTTTACAAGTGGTACTGTTAGAGGTTTTGCTGTAACACTTGGTATAGGTATTATTGTAAGTATGTTTACTGCATTTTTTGTCAGCAGAAATGTAATAGGAATTTTTGCGGGAAGTAAATTAATGCAGGAAAAAAATGCTTTTGGGGTCAGAAAGGGGTAATATAAGTGGATATTTTAGGAAAGAGAAAAATATGGTATACAATCTCAATTATTTTAATAGCAGTCGGGCTTATATTTTTATTGATTAATGGCCTTAATTTGGGTATAGATTTTAATGGTGGAACTTTAATGGAATTTAGCTTTGATAATTCAGTTAGCAATGAAGAAATTAGATCAGTGCTCGAAGAAATTAATATAGCTGAAGATAGTAAAATACAGCAGTCTGATTCAGCAGGTGTTCATGGGGCAATAATTAGAGCTCAAAAACTAGAATCAGAAGAAATTGTGAAGGTTGAAGAAGCTATCAAAGCAGAATTTACTACTGCAGAGATGTTGAGAACAGAAATGGTAGGTCCAACAATTGGGCAGGAACTTCGAATTAATGCTTTATTGGCAATGCTTGCTGCTTCAATAGCAATAGTTGCTTATATTAGCTTTCGTTTTGAGTTTAGATTTGCTGTGGTTTCAATTATTACTTTAATGCATGATGTATTAATTACTATTGGAGTTTTTGCTGTTCTTGGGAGAGAAGTTAATACACCTTTTGTTGCTGCTCTGTTAACCATAGTCGGTTATTCTATTAATGATACAATTGTTATATTTGATAGAATTAGAGAGAATATGAAATTGATGCATAAAGTACCATTTATTGAACAGGCAAATACAGCTGTAGTTGACACGCTGCCCAGGTCAATAAATACTTCACTGACAACTTTAATTACAATTCTTGCCATTTACTTTTTTGGGGGAGCTTCAATACAGACATTTATGCTTGCATTATTTATAGGAATGTTTGCTGGTACTTATTCGTCCATTTTCGTTGCCAGTCCTTTACTGGTAACATGGCAGAAAAAATTATTCAAGTAATATTAGCTATCAGGCTATTCAAACCCCTCCAGAATTTTAAGGAGGGGTTTCTATCTTTAAAAAAGGCTGTGATATAAATGGATATTAATTTACCAAAACATTATAGGCACTTTCAGCGGTATAGTGAAATTGCACAAATATTAGTCAGGAATGGACTGGGATTTATTATATCTCAGCTGGACTTGAATAGATATCTTCCTTTTAAAGAGAGAATTAGTCATAAAGAACGTCCAACAGGTAAAATGCTTGCTGTAAGGATTAGAGAGGTATTGCAGGAATTAGGCCCTGCATATATAAAACTGGGGCAGCTTTTAAGTACAAGAGCAGATGTTTTCCCGCCCATTTTTATTTATGAGATGAGGAAACTTCAGGATAAAGTACCTGCTGAAGATTTTGAGTTAATAGAAGAATTTATCAAAGATGAACTTGGAGATAAGTATGAAGAAGAAATTCTAAAAATTGAAGAAGATGCTAGTGCTGCTGCATCTATTGCTCAAACTCATAGGGTTGTTTTAAAAGACAATAAAAAAGCAATAATGAAAGTTAAAAGGCCTGGAATAACCAAAAAGATTAATGTAGACATAGAAATAATGGAAAATCTTGCTCGACTAGCTGAAGAAAGAAATCTCTTTAATTCAGTGATTCATCCGACAAAAATTATTGAAGAATTCAAAAGGACAATTAAAGATGAACTAAACTTTAAAGGTGAAATGGCCAATATAATTAGATTTAAAAGTGACTTTGCTGATAATCCTTATATTACAGCTCCTGATGTATATTCTGAACTTTCTACAGTAAGTTTATTGACCATGGAAGAAATTAAAGGAAAAAAACTAAAAGATATTGACCATAACCATCCTCATAACAAATTTATTGCAGAACTAGGTGCAAAAGCATTAATGAGACAGGTTTTAATAAACGGATTTTTTCATGCCGATCCTCATCCAGGAAATATATTTATTACTGGGGAAAAAACAATAGCTTATGTAGATTTTGGTATGGTTGGTAGGATTACTGAAGTAGATAGAGATTTAATGTCTCTTTTATTTTATGCTCTTATTCATAAAAAAATTAATATTATTATGGATATAATACTTATTCTTGGTGAAAAACCAAAAAACTTTAACAGGAGACGTTTTCAGCTGGATATGGAAAAACTTCTAGACCGTTATTATGGAAGTGATTTATCTAGTATTGAAATTCAGTCAGTTTTTGAAGATTTACAATTTTTTATATATGAGCACAGGATTTCGATGCCTCAAGAATTTTTTCTTCTATTCAGATCAATTGCTGTAAGTGAAGGAGTGGGACAGAGTTTAGATCCGGATTTTAATGTGATTGAGGTAGGAAGATCTTTTATAAAAGAAATTATTGATGATCGCGTAAACCCACAAAAAATATTTGAGAGATTGGGTTCTGAAATTTGGAAATTAGGACGCAAAAATTATGATCTTAATTCAAAAATAAAAAGAATCCTAGAGAAACTTGATAATGATGAATTTACTATTAATTTTCGCCATACTAATTTAGAAAGCTTTATTTCTCGGATTGATATTATATCAAACAGATTATCTATGAGTTTAATTATTTCTTCTTTAATTATTGGTTCAACTTTACTCATTCAGAGCAATATGGATCCTAAGGTATTTAATATTCCTTTATTAGGTCTAATTGGTTATGTTTTTGCAGGTTTTTTAGGGTTGCTTCTTGTTATATCTATTTTTCGTTCAGGTAAATATTAAAAATAACTGGTGGTATTTAATGAATAAATTATGGAAAATTAAGTCTTTTTATGAAAAAATAAATAGTGAAAATTTAGTTGATATATTGTTAGAAAAAAAGAATTTAAAAACAAAAGAAGCTAAAAAGAGATATCTTGATGCAGATTTAAAGTACTTAAGTGACCCATATCTAATACCTGATATGGATAAGGCAGTACAAAGGATAGAAAAAGCTTTAAAGTTAAATGAAAATATATTGGTTTATGGTGATTATGATGTTGATGGTGTTACCTCTACAGCATTATTGTATCACTATTTTAGAGAGCGTTTTAATAAAAATATTGAATATTTTTTACCAGATAGAGTTGAAGATGGTTATGGATTAAATGAGAAGGCAATTAAAAATATAGTGAAAAAAAATATTGATTTAATAATTACTGTTGACTGTGGAATTACTGCTTTTAAAGAGGTTGAACTGGTTAATCAGCTTGGGATGGATATTATAATTACAGATCATCATACTCCAGCAGATAACATTCCCAAAGCAGCTGCTGTTTTAAATCATCATTTGGTAACTAAAAATAATTATTTAGCTAATAATATTGCAGGAGTAGGTACAGCTTATAAACTTACAGAAGCACTTGAAAAAAGAATTAATTCTAATCAGATTGCTTTTCATAATTTTTTAGGACTGCAGAAAAAATTACTGGTGATAACTGCTTTAGGAACTGTTGCCGATATTGCTCCCCTGGAGAATGAAAATAGGATTTTTGTTAAAAAAGGATTGGAATTCTTTGTTGATTCTGGTTTATTAGGTTTAGAAATACTATTAAAAAAGCTAAAGCTTAATAAAGAGAGTATTTCTGCCGGTCAGATTGGATATATAATTGCTCCACCTTTAAATGCAGCTGGAAGAATTTATAGTGCAGATAAAGCTTTAAAACTTTTGATTACAGGGGATGAAAAAGAAGCAGAAAAAATTTCCAGTGAATTGATAAAAATTAATAAAAAAAGACAGAGAGAAGAAGAAAAAATATATCAAATAGCTTTAGAAAAAATACAAAATATTGACCTAAAAAATGAAAAATCAATTATTTTATATGACAATAGCTGGCATTCTGGGATTATTGGTATCGTAGCTTCTCGACTTGTGGAAAAATATAATCTTCCAGTTATTTTATTTGCCCCTGATAGTGATAAAAAAATAGCTAAAGGGTCTTGCCGCAGTATAAGTAATTTAAATATCTATGAGGCATTAAAGAGTACTGAAGAGATACTGCTTAATTTTGGAGGCCACAAAGCTGCGGCAGGTTTAAGCATTGGAAAAGATAGAATTGAAGAATTTAAAGTATCTTTTAATAAATTTTTAGAAGATAAGTTAAATCAAGAAGATTACACACCTATTGAAAAAATAGATCTCAATTTCGATTTTTCTCTTTTGGACAAAAATATAATAAAGTCTATTGAAAAATTTAAGCCTTTTGGAGTTGGTAATTCAAAACCTAAATTTTTGTTTAAAAATCTAGAAATAAAGAACTGTTACACTATGGGAAAAGAAAATAAACATTTAAAATTTTATTTAAATGCAGATGTCTCTGCTGTAGCATTTAATATGGGAGATTCAGCCTCTAAAATTACAGGTAAGACTGTGGACCTTATTGCTCAACCTGAAATCAACAGCTGGAAGGGAAAAGACAATATTCAGTTAAAAGTAATTGACTATCGTATTTTTAATATAGATTTAATCCCTTTAGTTTTTAGCAGAAACAATTTTGATTTTTATGATCTGCGAAATAAAAAAAATAAGAAAAAAACTTTAAACAGTTTGCTTACAGAAAGTTTCATTAAAAATAGTGCTGTTTATATCAATGACCCTGTTTATAAGGAAAAATTAAAGCTGGAATTTCCTGGACATTATTTTTTCAGCAGCTTTAAGAATGATAATTTTGATTTTGATTATTTAATATTTTTTTCACTTCCATTTTCTTTAAAGCATATGCAGGATATTATTTATAAATACAGTTCAAAAGAGGTTAAAAAAATTATTTTATTGTTTTCTGAATCAGAAATTAATTTTAATAAAAAATTAATTAAGCACAGCTGTCCAAGTGTGGAAATGCTAAATGATTTTTTATTATTCATCAGAGAAAACAATAATGATAATGACACTAAAATTAATTTAAATAAACTGCAGAGAAAATATTTTGAGTCTAAAGAATTTAGTTTTAAAACAAAAAAATTATTCAAAGAAATGATAAATATCATTGTAGAACTTAATGGTTTTCAAGTTGAAGGAGAGCTTCTCAACTGCAGCTCTGGCGGTGAAAATCCATTGGACTTTAAAGCTTCAATACGGTATAATAAATTATCCAGGCAGATGGAAAAATTTATTCACTTTAAAGAAGAAATCTTTAGTGAAAATTTATTTGCTCTAATTGAAAAAGTATCTAATTTTTAAGGAGGAAAATTATGAGACTTAAATCTAAGATAAGAAATATCCCTGACTTTCCTAAAGAAGGTATTTTGTTTAAAGATATTACTCCACTATTAAAAGATAGTGAAGCACTAAAAGAAGCTATTAGAAGAATGGCAGCAATGTTTAGAGATTATGAAATAGATTATGTTGTAGGAATAGAAGCACGTGGCTTTCTTGTTGGTACTCCATTAGCTATAGCATTAGATAAAGGTTTTATTCCTATTCGAAAACCTGGTAAGCTTCCACACGAAGTATTACATATGGCATATGAATTAGAATATGGGGAAAATGTTTTAGAAATACATAAAGATGCTGTAAGTAAAGGAGATAAGATTCTTCTTGTTGATGATCTTTTAGCTACAGGTGGAACAACACTAGCAGCTACAAAGATGATAGAAAAACTTGGTGGTGAAGTTGTAGCCTGTGGTTTTCTGCTTGAATTAAAAGATCTAGATGGCAGAGAGGTATTGAAAGATTATGAGGTGAAATCTTTACTTATAGATTAATATACTGCTTTATGTTAAAAGGAGTATTCAAATATATGAAAATAGACATTTTACTGGATAAAATAAAAAGTTATATGGATGAACCTGAGCTTGAGTTAGTAAAAAAGGCATATAGATATGCCGAAGAAGCTCATGAAGGTCAATATAGGGTTTCAGGTGAGCCATTTGTAGATCATCCTCTTGGTGTGGCAATTATTTTAGCTGATCTTGAGCTTGATATAATTTCTATTGTTGCTTCTATTATGCATGATGTGGTTGAAGACACTGAGATTACAAGTGAAGATATCAGAAAAGAATTTGGAGATGAGGTTGCACATCTTGTTGATGGGGTTACAAAACTAACCAGAATGAAGTTTAAAACAAAAGAAGATCAGCAGGCAGAAAGTTTGCGAAAAATGTTTGTAGCAATGGCTCAAGATATTAGAGTGGTGCTCATAAAATTAGCTGATCGTCTTCATAATATGAGGACATTAAATTACCTCAAAAAAGAAAAAAGAAAAGAAAAGTCCCGGGAAACTCTAGAAATTTATGCACCATTAGCTCACAGACTGGGTATGTCTAAAATGAAATGGGAATTAGAGGACTTATCTTTTAGATATTTAAAACCAGATATGTACTATGAAGTTTCTCACAAAGTACAGGCAAACAGAAAGCAGAGAGAAAAAGATATAAAAAGAGCTATTGATAAGCTTACAGAGACTCTTAAAGAACATGATATAGAAGCAGAAATATATGGTCGACCTAAACATTTATACAGCATATATAATAAGATGAAGAGAAAAGAAGTAGAGTTTGATGAAATCTATGATCTGACAGCAGTAAGAGTTCTTGTTGAAAATGTTAAAGAATGTTATGAAGTGCTCGGTATTATTCATGAGATATGGAAGCCGATGCCGGGTAGATTTAAAGATTATATTGCTATGCCTAAATCAAATATGTATCAATCACTTCATACAACTGTAATTGCCCCTAATGGTGATCCATTAGAAGTGCAGATAAGAACTTATGAAATGCATAAGACTGCTGAATATGGTATCGCAGCACACTGGAGATATAAAGAGGGTAAGGTTGGGGACGAAAAATTTGAAGAAAAATTATCATGGTTGAGAAGACTACTTGAATGGCAGAAAGATCTACAGGAACCTCAAGAATTTATGGAAACTTTAAAAATTGATCTTTTTGAAGATGAAGTATTTGTTTTTACACCTCAAGGAGATGTTGTATCACTTCCGAGTGGTGGAACCCCAGTAGACTTTGCTTATCATATTCATACTGAGGTTGGTCACAGCTGTGTTGGAGCAAAAGTAAATGGAAAGATAGTGCCTTTAGAATATAAATTAGAAAATAGTGATATAGTAGAAATATTAACTTCCAAAAAAAGTAGTGGGCCATCAAGAGATTGGCTTAACTTTGTCAAAACTTCTAAGGCAAGAAGTAAAATCAAACATTGGTTTAAAAAGCAGAGAAAAGATGAAATAATTGATAAGGGCAGAAATATTTTAGATGAACATCTAAAAAAACATCATATAGAGTTAAGTGATAAAGAAAAAAACAAAGAGTTAAAAGATATTGCTAAAGAACTGGGCAGAAAAAATGTTGATGATCTACTCGAAGAACTTGGTTATAGTAATATTAGTCCAAAACAGGTGATCAGTAAATTTAGTGATTATGAACCAGAGAAAGAAATTGAAAAAAAACACGTAAGTCAAAAACAAAAAAAGTCATCAATTGATAAAGGCATTTCGGTTAAAGGTATGG
Source organism: uncultured Halanaerobium sp. (assembly GCA_964649895.1). Classification (GTDB taxonomy): domain Bacteria; phylum Bacillota; class Halanaerobiia; order Halanaerobiales; family Halanaerobiaceae; genus Halanaerobium. Next base: position 10,948 of record CAZYRX010000027.1, on the reverse strand, counting down.
AGGATATGCTTGTCAGGATGGCGAAGTGCTGTAATCCGGTACCAGGGGACGAGATAATTGGATATATTACAAGGGGACGCGGAGTTTCAGTTCATAGAACAGATTGTAAGAACCTTAAGAGTCTGCAGGAAAGTGAACCTGAAAGAATAATAGAAGTTAGTTGGGAAAGAGGTAGGACAGAATCTTATCAGGTTGACCTAAGAATTGATGCAGTAGATAAAACTGCACTCTTAAATGAAATAACTCATATAATGAAAGAAGAAAAACTAAATATGTTATCTGTTATGGCAAGGACTAGTGAAAATAATAGGGCAGTAATAAATATTTCTGTTGAATTAAGTTCAACTGAGCATATGTATGATATTATGAAAAAAATAGAGACTATTTCTGGAGTATTAAATGTCAGTAGAGCTAACCCGGCTTAAAAGGAGTGGTTTTGCAAATGCGCGCTGTAGTGCAGAGAGTTAAAAGAGCAGCAGTAGAAGTTGATGATAACTTAACCGGGGAAATTGGCCCCGGTTTATTAGTGTTTTTAGGTGTAGGCAAAAATGATAATCAGGAAGATGCTGATTATTTAATAGAGAAGATTATTCATCTTCGAATATTTGAAGATGAGGATGAAAAACTAAATCTTTCAGCTGCAGATTTAGATAAAGACATTTTAGTAGTTTCTCAATTTACTTTATTCGGAGATTGCCGAAAAGGCAGAAGGCCAAGTTTTTTTGACGCGGCTCCACAGGAAGAAGCTGAAAAATTATATAATTATTTTTTGAAGAAAATAAAAAATAAAAAACTAAATATTGCAGATGGTAAATTTCAAGCTATGATGGATGTCAGTCTTGTTAATGATGGTCCGGTTACAATATTGCTGGACAGCAAGAAAAAATTTTAACAATTAAAATAAAATTATTACTAATGGGTGAAGCTAATGCAAATAAAAAAATTTAGTTTAGGAGATGTATTTACTCGCTGTTATGTGTTATCTGAAAATAATATAGCTCTGGTAATTGATCCTGGTGCAGAAGCAGAAAAGGTTTATGAGTATCTAAAGGAGAAGAACCTGGATCTAGAATTAATCATAAATACACATGGTCATTTTGATCATATTGGAGCTAATGAATTTTTAAAAGAAAAAAGTGATGCCAAAATATTAGCACACACTAAAGCAGCCGCTAAGTTTTTATTACCTGAGAAAAATCTTTCAATAAACTTTTTAAGAAAAGAAATAACATCTCCTCCTGCAGACAAAACATTGGAAGATGGAGAACTGATAAATTTTGGATCTTTAACATTAAAAGTACTTTATACTCCAGGCCACAGTCAAGGGGGTATATCTATTTATATAGCTTCTGAAAAAGTGCTTTTCTCTGGAGATGCTATTTTTAGTAATGGAATTGGCAGAACAGATCTTTCAGACAGTGATTTTAACCAACTGAAAAATTCTGTTGAGAATAAACTAATGCAGCTTAATGATGACATTGATGTATATCCAGGGCACGGCCCAGCTTTTAAACTTAAAGATTTTAAAGAAAATGTTTATCCAAAGTTTTTTAAAGTTTGACATAGAAATTCTTATAAGATAAAATTAAACAGGGTAAAATAGAGTGAAATAGAATATTTTTAGTTATATCTATTTATTGTTGAGATAAATAAATTAATCTATGATTAAGTATTAAAATATTTATTGATGAATTAAGAAGGGGAGTGTAATTTTTTGTTTGATACTTTACGTGATAATAGCAGAATAATTGTTTATGTAGTAGTTGTAGCATTTGTAATATCTGGTGGTTTTATGGGATATGGTGCTTACCTTAATAATAGTGGTGGAGGAGGGCAGCAGCCTTCTAATCCAAATATAATTGCAGAAGTAAACGGAGAAGAAATTTCTCAACAGGAATATTTGTCTATGTTAAGACAGCAGGCTCCACAGCAAAATTTAAGCAGTACTCAAGTTATTTCTTTCCGTTATAATATTCTTAATGCTTTAATTGAGAGAAAACTAATTTTACAGCAGGCTGAGGAAATGAATATTGAAGCTGAAGTTAGTGAAGAAGAATTAAATGAAAGTTATAATAATATTCTTGAACAAAACAATATAACTGAAGAAGAATTATCGGAAAACCTTGCAGAACAGGGTTATAATATTGGTAATTTAAAAGATGACATTAGAAGAAGTTTAGAACGATCAAAACTCATCACAGAAACTATTAATAGTGCTCGTGGGGATGTTAATGTTAGTGAATCTGAAATTAGAAATCTTTATGAGCAGAGATATCCTGCAGCAGATTCTGTAGAAGCTGTAGAAGAAAATGAAGAAACAGATTCAGATGATGAAACTCAAGAAGAAGATCGTCCTGCTTTTGCAGATGTTCAATCTGATTTAGAAGAGGAATTACTTCAACAAAAAAGAAATGAAGCTTTAGAAAAGTGGTTAACAGATTTAAAAGATGATTCAGAAATTATCATTAATGATCCAGTTTTAAATGCTTATAGTGATTTTGAATCTGGCAACTATGAAGAGGCTGCAGAAAAATTCTCTAATTTGATTGAAGAACAGCAGAGCCCTGCTTTCTATACTTATCTGGCTCGTTCTTATATTGAAAATGAAAATATATCTAAGGCAGAAGAAACATATGATAAGGCTCTAGAAGAATATCCAGAAAATAATGATTTGAGATTTAATTATGCTCAGTTATTAGTTGAACAGGACAATAATCAGGCAGCCTTAGAACAGTTAAAAGAAGTTTCTTCTAATGCAGGAGATAATTTAATGACCAGATATCAATTATACATGATGTTCTCTCAAGTTGGAGCTGAAAAAGAAGCTGAAGCAGAACTTAAAGAGATTCAACGTTTAAGTGAAGAAATGAATAATAATAATGTTTCAGAAGAAGAGATTGAAGAAGAAATTGAAGAAAATACAGAAGGCGAAACAGATTTAGATGAAAATATTCCAGCTGAAGATACAGCTGAATAATAAGTTAAATTATTAATCTATCAGTTTTTTGCTTTTTTAAGCAATTAAGCTGATAGATTTTTATAAAGATTATCTAATAAAATATAATTGTATAAATTGTTTTTTAGGGAATTCATAGTATAAGATGTTTGAGAAAACGAAAATAGTAGGTGAATTATTAATGAAATTTAATGCTCCTAGAGGTACAAATGATATATTACCACCTGAATCTTTAAAATGGCAGTATATTGAGAAAGTGACTCATGATTTATTTAATAATTATAATTATCAAGAAATCAGAACCCCAATTTTTGAATACACAGAACTTTTTCAACGCGGAATTGGTGAAGTGACTGATATTGTCGAAAAGGAAATGTACACATTCGAAGATAAGAGTGGAAGAAGTCTTACATTAAGACCGGAAGGTACTGCATCAGTTATCCGTTCATTTTTAGAAAAGAAAATTTATGGTCAGGCACAACCAACTAAATATTATTATATTGGGCCAATGTTTCGTTATGAAAGACCCCAGTCAGGTAGATTTAGACAGTTTCATCAGCTGGGAGTAGAAGCAATTGCTTCAAATGATCCTGCTTTAGATGCAGAAATAATTTCTTTAGGTATGCGCCTCCTGGAAAAATTAGGTTTAGAAGAGTTAGATGTTCATTTAAATAGTGTTGGCTGTAAAAGCTGTCGGCCTAAATATGTTGAGAAATTAAAAAAGTATTTAAATAATCATAAAGATGAACTCTGTGATAACTGTAAAGAGAGAATAGACAGAAATCCATTAAGAGTTCTTGATTGTAAAAATGAGAGCTGTCAAAATGTAATAAAAAATGCTCCTAAAATAACTGAGCACTTGTGTGAAGAATGTGAAGTTCATTTTACAGAAGTACAGAATTATCTTGATATTGTTCAGATTGACTATTCAGTTAATCCACTTTTAGTTAGAGGTTTAGATTACTATACTAACACTGCATTTGAAATTAAAGATAATGCCTTAGGTGCTCAAGACACAGTTTTTGGTGGAGGACGCTATAATGGTCTTGCAGAAGAAATTGGTAATAGAGATATACCTGGAATTGGTTTTGCTTTAGGTATTGAAAGATTACTTCTTTCTTTAGAAGCTCAAGATATAGAAATTCCAGTTAAAGCTTCAGTTGATCTATATATTACAGTTATAGGTGGTAGAGCAAAGAAAGAGGCATTTAAACTGCTTGATATTTTAAGAAGCGAAGGATTTAAAACAGAAATAGATTATTTAGATAGAAGTGTTGGCTCTCAAATGAAATCAGCAGATAGAATGAATGCTGAATATACTATAATTTTAGGAGAAGATGAACTTAATAGCAATACTGCTACTATCAGAAATATGGAAAGTGGTAATGAAAAAGAGATAAAATTGAATAATTTAGTTGCAGAGATGAAGAAGCTAGTAGATAGGGAGGTAATATAAGATGGGTGATACAATAAAAGATTTACATAGAACTCACTTATGTGGTGAAATTAATAAAGAAGACAATGGTAAAAATGTTACCATCATGGGTTGGGTGCAGAAAAGAAGAGATCATGGAGGAGTAATTTTTGCAGATATCAGAGATAGATCTGGTATTGTACAGGTGGTTTTTAATCCGGATTTAGATGATAAATCTTTCGCAAAAGCTGATGAACTCCGTTCTGAATATGTTGTCGCATTAAGAGGTGAAGTTGAACTTCGACCTGAAGGTAATGTCAATCCTGATATTTCAACAGGAGAAATAGAGATAAAATGTGAAGAATTAAGAATATTAGATAAAGCAAAAACACCACCAATTCAGATAGAAGATGATATTGATACTGGTGAAGATGTTAGGCTAAAATATAGATATCTCGATTTAAGAAGACCCAAGATGAGAAAAATTATGGGATTAAGGCACAGAATTACTAAGGCTACTAGAGATTATCTGGATCAAAATGGTTTTTGGGAAATTGAGACACCTATTTTAACAAAAAGTACTCCTGAAGGAGCACGTGATTATTTAGTTCCAAGTAGAATTAATCAGGGACATTTTTTTGCCTTACCTCAATCTCCTCAAATTTTTAAACAGCTCTTAATGGTTTCAGGAATGGAAAGATATTTTCAGATAGCTCGCTGTTTTAGAGATGAGGATTTAAGGGCAAATCGACAGCCTGAATTTACACAAATAGATATGGAAATGTCATTTGTAACAAGAGAAGATATTTTTGAGATTACAAATGGTTTAATGAATAAAATTTTCTCTGAGGCTGATATTGATGTTCCAGAAGAAATTGAGAAAATGTCATATGATGAAGCAATGGCACGTTTTGGAACAGATAAGCCTGACTTGAGATTTGGTATGGAATTAAAAGATATTTCAGAGCTTGTAGCAGATAGTGAATTTAATATTTTTAGTGGTACAGTCTCAAAAGGTGGACAGGTTAAAGCTATTAATTTTAAAGGTGGAGCTGATTCTCCTCGAAGTAAAATAGACGAGTTTGAAGAATATGCTAAATTATTTAAAGCTAAAGGTTTAGCGTGGATTGCTCTTAAAAAAGATGGAATAAAATCACCTATTGCGAAATTCCTCTCTGAATCAGAAATAGAAACTATTTTTACAAAAATGAATGCAGAAGAAGGAGATTTACTTCTTATTGTTGCAGATAAAGCTTCTGTTACAGCTGCTGCACTTGGTAATTTGAGACTCAAAATAGCTAAGGAAAATAATTTAATACCTTCAGAGGTATATAAATTTGTCTGGATTGTTGATTTTCCTTTATTTGAATATAATGAAGATGAAAATAGATTTGCTGCAAAACATCATCCTTTTGCTGCACCGGTTGAAGAAGATATTGAAAAGCTAACAAATGATCCTGCTTCTGTAAGAGCAGATGCTTATGATCTTGTTCTTAATGGAGAAGAATTAGGTGGGGGAAGTATAAGAATAAACAATAGGAAGTTACAGGAAAAAGTATTTTCTGTACTATCATTAACTGAAGAAGAACAACAGGAAAAATTCGGGTTTTTGCTTGAAGCTTTTGATTATGGTACTCCTCCTCATGGAGGAATAGCTTTTGGTCTCGATCGTTTAATGATGATTACAGCTAGAACCGATTCTATAAGAGATGTGATTGCATTTCCTAAGACACAGAGAGCAACTTCTCCTCTTACAAATGCTCCATCTAAAGTGGCAAAAAAACAGCTTAAAGAGTTAGGGATTTCAATACTCTCATAAATTTAGTTTGAAAAAGATTCAGATACAACACATATTTTGGATAGATTTTTATAATTAAATATATACTGTAAAAAGAAGCCGATAATTTGCTTTTTCACTCTTGCAGATGAGGGAAATATATGTTAATATTATTTTAGACAAAAGATAAAGAAAATATATTTAATCTGCTGTGTGCGACAATGATTAAAGAAATTTTGACCAACACTTACACATAGGGAGCCTGGTCTCTACCTGCGGCGTATAAGCCTTAGATGGACATATAAACCAGGTAGGAGGGCACCCACTTGGCAGACAGGGATCAAAATTAATAATCAACCGGCACAGCGGATTGCTTTATTTAGCTAACCAACTTAGGTTAGCTTTTTTATTTTGCAGGATTTATAATTTTCTGCTATTATTAGTTTTAGAGTAAGCAATAATATTTGGGGTGAAAAATATGGATAGAAAATCTGAAATAAGAAAGAAAGCTTTAGAACAGAGATCAAAAATATCTTTTAGCAAAATAAATCAGTGGAGCAAAAAAATATGTGATAAATTTTTTTCACTTAGTGAATTGAATACAGCCAAAAAAATCATGTCTTTTGTAACAAAATCGAAAGAAGTTAATACATTTTCTTTGATGGAAAGGCTTTTAGATGAAGGTTATCTTCTTTATGTGCCTTTCACAAGAAAAGATAAAATAGCACTTGGTACGGCACAAATCAATGACTTGGATCATGATCTAATGCAGGGAGTTTTTGATGTTTTGGAGCCATTAAATAATATCAGAGATGAGAGCCCTCCTGAAGATTTAGATATTATAATTGTCCCAGGCTTAGTTTTTACAAGAGATGGATACAGAATTGGTTATGGCGGAGGTTATTATGACAGCTTTTTAGCAGAACATGGAAGCGATTCTCTGAAAGTAGGGTTTTGTTACAGCCAATTTTTAACAGATGAAATTCCAATTGAAGAACATGATATACCAGTAGATATCATTATTACTGAAAAAGAGATTATTTATACTTAGAATTGAGGTGGCAAATTTGAATCTCTTTGAAAATACTGATCAGGATAAAAGTGATCAACCTTTAGCTTATAGAATGCGCCCAAAAAATCTTGAAGATTTTTATGGACAGGAAGAAATAGTTGGAGAAAATAAACTTTTAAGCCGTGCTATAAAAGCTGATAGACTTCAGTCTTTAATTTTTTATGGACCACCTGGTACTGGCAAAACAAGCCTTGCTCAAGTAATTGCTAACCAAACTGAAGCAGAATTTATAAAATTAAATGCTGTTACTTCTGGAGTTAAGGATATTAGAGAAGTGATAAAAAAAGCTAAATCTAATAAAAACCTTTATAATAAAAAAACAATATTATTTATCGATGAGATTCATCGTTTTAACAAATCACAACAGGATGCACTATTACCTTCTGTAGAAAATGGCACTGTAATAATGATTGGTGCTACAACAGAAAATCCATATTTTGAGGTAAACTCTCCACTTTTATCTAGATCAAGAATCTTTAGATTAGAGAAACTGAATTCAAAACAGATTTTAAAAATATTAAATAGATCTCTTAAAGATAAAGAAAATGGTCTGGGGAGACTAGATATTGAGATATCAGAAAAAGATCTTAGTTTTATTGCAGAACTAGCCGATGGTGATGCAAGAGTTGCACTTAATACTCTTGAACTTGCAGTTTTAACAACTCATTCTGATAAAAATGGAAAAATCAAGATAACAAAAGAAATTATTGAAGATTCAATGCAGAAGAGAATACTTAATTATGATAAAAATGGCGATAATCATTATGATGTTATCTCAGCATTTATTAAAAGCATGAGAGGTTCTGATCCTGATGCAGCTGTATATTGGCTTGCAAGACTGATTGTTAGTGGAGAAGACCCAAAATTTATTGCTAGAAGAGTAGTAATCCACGCTGCAGAAGACGTAGGTATGGCAGATCCAACTGCTTTAATATTAGCTGAAGCTGCTGCAAGAGCTGTTGAACAGATAGGTTTTCCAGAAGCAAGAATACCTTTAGCTGAAGCAGTTATTTACATAGCTTCAGCACCAAAAAGTAATTCAGTTATTAAAGCAATTGATAAAGCAGTAAATTATGTAGAAAATAATAAAGCTGGAGAAGTTCCCCCTCATTTGAGAGATAGTCATTATTCAGGTGCAGAAGAATTAGGACATGGTATAGAATATAAATATCCACACAACTATCAAAATAATTATGTGGGACAAGAATATATGCCAAAAAAATTAATAGATAAGAGATTTTATAATCCTGGGGAAATGGGTAGAGAGAAGAAAACAAAACAATTTTTAGAATTTTTGAAAAGAGCAGATTCAGAGAATAACGGAGATGGGAAATAATATGTCAAAAAGAAAATTAAAACCTGCTTCTAATGTTGAAATAAGAAATAAAGTTAAGGATAGTAAATTTTACGGGAGTATTTTTTCAGTAAATGATAGAAAAGAAGCAGAAAAAAGAATTGCTGAAATAAAAGAGAAGTATAATGATGCTACTCATAATGTTTCTGCTTATAGAGTTGAAAGTGATAGGCAAAACAGTGAATTAGTTGAGTACTTTGATGATGATGGTGAGCCAGCTGGTTCTTCAGGCCCCCCTGTTTTAAAAGCTATTAAAGGTGCTGAACTGGTAAATACAGTTATCATAGTTACTAGATATTTTGGTGGAACTAAATTAGGGATTGGTGGTTTGATAAGAGCCTATGGGGAAACAGCAAGGTTAGCTGTAGAAGAAGCTGGGGTTGACTCATTAAAAAAATTTTATCATATAGAGGTTTTTTCTAAATTCGAAAAATTAGGTATAGTTTTAGGGCAGCTTGAAGCTTTTGGAGCTAATATTAGCAATACTGAATATACTAATCAGGGTGGAATAGTAATTGCAGAAATTCCAGCTGAAACAGAAAATAAATTAAGAAGAGTACTGAAAGAAAAAACTGCTGATAATTTTAAATTAACAATAAAAAAAGAAGTTTTCCATTAACTTTCTTCTGGATATTGACAGTGTTTTTAACATATGTTAAAATTAATTGAAAGTTGATAATAAAAGTCAAGTTTTATGAGGTGAAATTATGAGAGTATCAACAAAAGGAAGATATGGATTAAGAGCTATGGTTGATCTGGCTGAACATGAAGAAGGAAAAGCTATTCCGATACGCAAAATATCAGCAAGACAGGATATCTCTGAACAATACCTAGAACAACTTTTTGCTACATTGAGAAAAGCAGGTTTAGTTAAAAGTGTAAGAGGAGCTCATGGTGGATATATGTTAAATCATGATCCAGAAGATATTTCAGTAGCAGATATTTTGATTACTTTAGAAGGACCAATAGCACCAGTTGACTGTGTAGTTGAAGAGGATTTCTGTAATTATATAGATAAATGTGTAATCCATGGTTTATGGGAAGAACTTGCTGAAGCTATTAGTGGTGTGATTGATAATATGACACTTGCTGATTTAAAAGAAAAGGCTGAAAAAGAAAAACAGAGACAGATAGAAAACAAAAAGAATAAATCTAAAGAAAAATTAGAGGCTGCATCAAATGAATGATATATATCTTGATCATGCAGCAACAACACCTATGAGAGAGGAAGTAATAGATGAAGTTCAACCTTTTTTAAATAGTTTTTTTGCTAATCCAGCCAGTGCACATCTTCCAGGTCAAGAAGCTTCTAAAGCAGTTGAAGAAGCTCGGGAGAAACTGGCTGATTTAATTAATGCTAAAAATGCAGAAGAGATTATTTTCACATCTGGAGGAACTGAATCTGACAATTTAGCTGTAAAAGGTACTGCTATGGCGCTAAAACAAAAAGGAAAACATATCATAACTTCCCAAATAGAGCACCATGCAGTATTAGAAAGCTGTAGATTTTTAGAAAAACATTTGGGGTTTAAGATAAGTTATCTTGATGTTGACAACAAAGGATTTATCCAGCCTGCTCAGTTAAAAGAAGCTATTCGGGATGATACAATTCTGATATCAATTATGACAGCAAATAATGAAATAGGGACAATTCAAAACATAAATTATTTAAGCAGAATTGCAGATCAGCATGATATTCTTTTCCATACTGATGCAGTACAGGCAGCCGGTCAGATAGAAATTGATGTTCAAAATATGGGTGTAGATTTATTATCTTTATCTGCACATAAATTTAATGGTCCGAAAGGTGTGGGGATATTGTATGCCAAAAAAGGTGTTGAATTGATTCCCCAATCCTCTGGAGGAAGCCAGGAAAGAAACAGAAGAGCAGGTACAGTAAATGTTCCTGGTGTAGTTGGAATGGGTAAAGCTGCAGAATTAGCTAATAATGAATTAGAAATAAAAAAGGAAAATTTATTATATCTTAGAGAATATTTTTTAAATAGAATATTTGCTGAATTCGATGAAGTAATGCTTAATGGAGCTAAAAATGAAAATAGGCTTCCAGGTAATATAAATATATCATTTAAGAATATTGATGGACAGTCAATTTTATTTAATTTAAGTCTTAATGATATTGCTGCTTCAACTGGTTCAGCCTGTGCATCAGGTTCTATTTCTAAATCTCATGTTTTAAAAGCGATAAATTTAGATAACGATTATATAGATGGAGCGGTAAGATTTTCTTTGGGTTATAAAAGTAATAAAGAAGAGATAGATAAAGTTATGGAAGTATTGCCAGGTATTATCAGACGATTAAAAGAACTAAATAGTTAATTATATAATTAACTATAATTTTTCAATATTTATAAGTA
>CAZYRX010000026.1:0-25350 GCA_964649895.1 uncultured Halanaerobium sp. | reverse complement strand
TGGTACCTTAATCATGATTAAGGTACCAAGTGTCAATTTAGTTATTATATTTTAAGGGTATATTTTCTTCTAATAATATTTCCACTATCCATTTCGATCCATTACCAACTACTGATGTACACTTATTCTCGTGAGCACCTGCATTATTCATTTCCTTTTTCCCTTTTTCAGTTAACATATTAAAAGAACGTCCAAAAATTTTTTCTTGAATTTTACAACAAGTTTCAGCCTGATATTTTTCATGAAATTTTTTTCTGAGTTTATTTGTTAACTTTTTATCTTTGAATTTACTCCCGCTTACATTTGTAGATTTTATATCACGACCAAAAAAACAAGAAAATATAAGTGCTCCTGCCAAAAAAGCGCCACAGCTTCCTCTGCTGCCTTCAGAAATACCTCCAGATAAAGAATTTGCTGATTTGAAAATTATATCATCGATTTCAAAATGATTTTTCACAGCTAAAATAGCTGATTGTGCACATCCATGCATATCTTTTTCATATTTAAATCCCAGATCATAAGCATCATTTAAAATTTTTTTCTTTTCAATATTTTTCACAATGCTAAGCCTCCAAATAATTATTATTAAATCAGGACCTCTGTTTAACCAGAGGTCCTGATTTATTTTTATGCAGATAGATTAATATCTTTTACACCTTTATTTTTATATACATAATATCCTAAAGCGGCTGTAGCTGCAGTTAATAGTCCAAATCCTATGTAACCAATTTCCATAAATTTAACTATTAGCCAGGTTAAAGGATTACCACCATCACATATACTAGATATTATGTTAGCACCTTCTGGAAATTCAAAAGTTGTTGTCTGAGCTGCTGCAGTAATCATTGGCGCTAAATTAGTTGCGATTAATAAACCTACTCCAATAATTATAATTCCAATTAATGTTGATCTAAAGATGTTTCCTTTTGTAATTGGAATAATCATAACAAGCATAAATGGTAAGGTTGCCAAATCACCAAAAGGAAGAACACTATTTCCAGGTATTATTATAGCTAAAAAGATAGTAAGTGGTACTAAAATTAAAGCTGTAGAAATAGCACTGGGATGACCTATTGCAATTGCTGAGTCTAAACCAATATAGAATTCTCTGTTGCTAAACTTTTCTCTCATAAACTTTTTTGCTGATTCAGATAATGGAGTTAAACCTTCCATTAGAATTTTTACTACTCTTGGAAATAAAAGCATTACAGCTGCCATGGTTACACCTAATTGAAGAACTGCAGCTGATTCATATTGAGCCAATAAACCAACAATTATACCAAGAATTAAGCCCATGAAAATTGGCTCTCCGAAAACACCAAATCTATCTTGTATTGTTTCAGGATCAAGTTCTATATCTTTTATTAAAGGAATTTTATCAAATAATTTATTTAAAGGTAATGCTATTGGTACATAAGCAGCTGAAAATCCATGTGGTAATGATATATTCGGTATATTATAAAATTTCTGAACCATTGGGGCTGTCCAGTCAGCAAGTACTAGGACTATTGCTGCGTTTATTGCAGCTGTAGCTAATCCCCAAGCAAGACTATCTGTAACTCCTGCAATTAAAGCACCTGTAAAAGCAAAGTGCCAGTAATTCCAGATATCTACATTTAATGTTTTAGTAAGTTTGAGAAATATCATTATAATATTAACTCCGAGTACAATTGGTATTACAAATGCACCTACTTTAGTCCCATATGCTATTGCAGCTGAAGCAGGCCAACCTACATCAATTATATTTAATGATATGCCGAAATTATCTATCATCTGCTTGGCAGCAGGACCAAGATTACTTACCAAAAGATTTAAAACAAGGTTAATTCCCACAAAACCAATTCCTATTAAAAGTCCTGATTTAAAAGCTTTACCTGGCTTCTGTCCAAATATCAAACCCATTATAAATATTATAATTGGTAAAAATACTGATGCACCTAAATCCAAAAAATATTGAATAATAGCTTGCATAAATTCTCCTCCCTATGTTTAATCTTTTAAAATATTTATGACTTCCTCAATGGTTTCTTCTTCTCCAACTCCGCTTATAAAGGGCAGACCTTTTACATATGGAACTTCAACTTCAAAAGGTAATTGGGTTGTAGCAATTAAAAGATCAACTTTATTATCTTTGATATAATTTTTTGCTTCTGTTACCTTTACTTGAGTAATATTGACATCAAAATCGTTTTCTTTAGCAATTTCTTTAATTTTTTCCCCGACAACAGTCGAAGTTGCGATACCAGTTCCACATACTAAGAGAATATTTTTTTTCAATCAAATCACCTCCCTCTTTGTATAATATAGTTAGTGATATTGAATTTTATCACTAATTTAAATATAAAATTGAATCAACTGAGCTCTTTTATTACACGTTTTTTAATTTCCTTTGGATCTTCATTAGTTTTGATAAATTTTAAAAAATCAGAATTTTGAATTGCAATAATTAATTTGCTAAGGAATTTACTTTGCTTTTCTTTTTTATCAATTATAAGAAAGAAAACAATTTCTACATTTACTTTATTATCTTTATTATCCATTTGATTAAAAGGAATAGGATTTTGAGTTTTCACAATTACTAAGGCGGCTTTATTAATATGTTCTGGGTCAGCGTGAGGTATTGCAACATTTATTGGTTCTGTGTTAATACCTGTGGGAAATTTATTCTCGCGACTAAGAATAGCTTTACAAAAGCTTTTTTTTACAATATTTTTCTTTTCTAGAATCTCAGCTACATTCATAAATAGATCTTTTGGAGTATCGGATTTTTCATTAATTAATATTAAATCTTCATTTATCATTGAAGAAATGTTCAATAGAGTAGTCTCTTTTTGCATAATTAAATATCCTCCTTATTTATATATTGATACGATAATAATACATTTTATTTTGAAGATAGAAGCTTCAAAATTTCTTCGATTGATTTTGCTTTTAAAATATTATTTAAAAATTCTTCTTCTCTTACTATTTGATTAAAAATTTTAAAAAATTTTTTTGCTTTTTCTCGATTCTTTAGTGCAAGAAGAAAAACAAAGTTAATTGAACTTGATTTTTTTTCACTCCATTGAATTGGATATTTCAGTCTAGCTAATACAATTTTAGATTTCAAAACATATTTTTTGTCTCCATGAGGTATTGCTAGCCCATTGACTATTTCTGTAGAGGTTAAATTTTCTCTTTTTTGCACTGATTTTAAAAATCCTTTTTTAACTATTTTTTGTTCTGTTAATTGTTTGCATAAATATTCAAGTAAATTATTTTTTGATTTGAAATCTAGATCTAAAAAAATTAAATTTTCATTAAATATTTCATTATTGGATGTTTCGGTTTGAACTATATTATTTTTTGGAACCAAGTTATTCAGTTTCTTTTTTACAGCTTTTATATCGCCTTCTAATAAAAGTGGATTTACTTGCAGATACGGCTTTTCCAATGGAGTAATTGGTACAGTACTTATTATCAAATCAATATTTTTAAGATCATAATTTTTTAATTTATGCATTGCGATAGAATCGATGATTTCTATATTTGTAAAATTCTCATTTAGTTTAGATGATAATAATTGAGCAGTTCCAATACCACTTCCGCATACTAATAATAATTTTATATTGATATTTTTTCTTTCTAAAGCTGCTCCTAGATGTAAAGCTATGAACCCCACTTCCTCTTCTTTAATTGGTACTCCAATAGTTTCTTCAAAGAGTATACTAGCTGCCCAGGCTGCTCCGAAAACATTGGGATAATTTTCTTTAATACTATTTAATATCGGGTTACGAAGGCTAAGGCCATATTTAAGTCTATTAACAGCGGGGCGAAGATGTAAAACTAAACCAGTTAAAAGTTTTTTATCATCTTTGAGTCTGACATCTAATATATCCTCTGCCATTTCAATAATATTTTCTGCAATAGAAATTATTTGGGGCTCAACAGCAGATAAAAGATTGTCTAAATTGTTTTTATCTATATTTTCTAATGATTTTGATCCAAGAATATGCAAACACATATATGCAATTTCAGATTTAGGAATATTAATATTTAATTTTTCTTGTATTTTATTTGCTATGAATGTAGCAATTTGATATTCTTTTTTATTTTTTAAATTATCAATAATCTCTTTATTCATAAATATACTATTATTATCTTTTAATCTTTCTATGCCAATTGCTATATGAATTATAAGACCGTTAAATGTTTGGTCTGTAAATAAATAATTAGTTTCTGATTCAACCTCTTCTAATATATTTTCTAAAGTTTTAATTAAATTTTTAATTTCAATATCATCAAATAATTGAATTAAAGAATTAAAAATTTCATTATCAATTCTAGAATCATTATTATCTTGATTGAACAAATCATACAAAATATTCTGATTTTTAAAACTAACTAATAATTCTGCTGTAAATTTTCTCCAATCTTTCTCTTTGCCCTCTATTTTTAAATTATTATTGCTTTTTATTAATTTCAGGTTGTATTTATTAAGTAAACTCTCAATTTTTTTAAGATCTTTATATATAGTTGCATTGGAAACACAGAGATTTTTTGCTAATCTATTTACTGTATAATTATTTTTCTCTATAATTTTTTTCAGGATATGATACTGTCTTCGTTCAGGACCAAATTGTTTATTTTCTTTGAAAATATTCAAAAATTTATTTTGTAAAGAATTTAAATCTTGTTTTTCTATTTCTAACCAGACACCAGCACTGGGCTTTATAATTAAAGCAATATTTTCTTGTTCTAAATAATTCTGCAGTTCTTTGAGATCTTTACGTATGGTTCGTTTAGAAATATCTAATTTTGCTGCCAGCTCTTTTATAGTCATCTTTTTATTTTTTTGGAGTAATATATATAATATTTGATTGATGCGGTTGTTTGTTGTTTGCAGCATATTTACCTCCAGTTGTCTTCAAGTAGAAATTTAAGATAGTTTATTTTTGCTGATTATATAATAACATAAGACATATAAACTAACAATTGTTTTCAATGGATGATATTTCCTCATCATTCTGGCAGAATTTTATAATTGCTGTGTTAAATAACATATGTAAAAATATTTATAAATAATATTTTGTCGAATATCATTGAATATTCTTGGTACCAGGTACCTTAATCATTTATTTTTGCTATTTTTCTGCCAATATTCTATAATTAATATATAGCAAATAATCTTTATTATATAAGTGGAAGGGTGAGCCAGTTATGGAAAAGGTAGATACAGTTCTGTATTGTGTTAAATGTGATGAAGAGACTCCACATACAATTATTTATATTGAAGATGAGATTCAGAGGATTAGATGTAATAAATGTAATAGTGTTCATGGTATCAATAAAAAGGAGCTGCTGGAGCATTATACAGTAGAAACTGTTGAGCATATTTTAAAAGAGCCTTTTAAATTAAGTAAACAGCTTAGAGACAAAAAGTTTTCAATTATAAATTCACTGCCAAAAAGATTATTGACTAAACCTTATAGAATTATAAAAGAGGTTAAGGATATATTGGATGAGGAATAATTATTGAAAATTTATCTAATACTGTCAAGAAAAATCTACCCAAGCTATGAATTGGGTGGTGAGGCTCACAATAACTAATTAAAACCTGCTGAAATGCAGGTTTTCTGTTTTGATTTTAATAAAGTCGAAAATAATCATCTAAAACAAAAAAATCCACCTGGTTAATATTACCGGGTGGATAAGTAAATTCTGTTTATTTAATTAAATAAGTATTTTGCAAGAGTTTTTTGTATCTCATAAATATTGCTTGATTTTTTTGCAAACTTTTTAACTATGGGTTCATTAATTCCTGCTATCCAGAGTTTTAATTCTGAATCCCTATCAAAAGTTCCTGCAGATTCAATACTAAAATGCCTAATATTTTTGTATGGAATTGAGTGGTATTCAACTTTTTTACCACTTATACCTTTTTTATCTATTAATATCAGTCTTATATCTGTAAAAACCAAATAATCTCTAAATATATTATATCCAGCTTCAATTGTTTCATATTCTATAGTTATTTTTTTAAGTTTTTTTTCTAATTCTTCGATATCTGTTTTACCTGCATTACCTAGGATTCTGTCCAGAAAATTCATTATCAATTGACCTCCCTTTTACCTATATTCTATATTATTAATATAAGCATTATATAGGGTAAATTCATTAAAGTTTTTCTCGCAAACTACTCTTATATTATTGGGCACTCTATAGTTGCCCTTAATAATATAATTATCATAAAATGCAGTATACTTTACTGTATCGCCCATAAAAGAAAATCTCTCAGTGCTAATAGATCGCAGGGAATCGTCTTCATTAAACTCTAAATAATAAAGCATATTGTCATTAGCAGTTTTTTGAGTAATTCTTACCTGCCTTCTACCTGTATATTCCCATCTTATACAGCTGCTGGATAGATAATAATATGGGAAGTAAACAGCATCAAACATAATTCTTGTATTCAAATAATTCTCTGCATTGATACCATTAACACCAGCTTCTTCTTTAATACCATAAAATCTTTTTTTGTATATTCTCTCTTGGCCTATCAATTTTTCAGTAATTTTTGAAAATAGAATTCTATTATGTTCAATTTTCCAGTCACTTACAAATGAATTGTCTCTGACTGAGAAAAAAGAATTAACTGTAAAATCATTTTTTTTACTGTAATCATCTTCTTGATATTGACCGGAATAATTTAACCTAATATATGGTGAAAATTTACTTCTGCTAATTGTACTAAATTTTATATAATTACTTAGAGGGGTTGGAATACTACTGCTGTTAATATTAGCAATAGAAATATTATCATTTATTGAATAATTCTGTCTTAAAGATTTAATGTCCTGATTAAATTCCCACTCCAATGACATATTTACAAAAACAGTATAAAGTGACAGAGAAATTACTGCTAATAAAATAATAATAATAAATTTTTTAAACAATGTAAACCCCCCTATTGTGTTATTCTAGTCTCGAATAAAGACAAAATATAATAATTTATCAAAAAATTAAAAATTATTATATTTTAATTGTATTTAAAATGTCGTAAAATGTCAATATGATATACAGCTATTTACAAAAAAAGAATATATTTTTATTATAATTAAATGATTGAAAAATATTTAAAATGAATAATTAATCTGATATAATCAGTTTGAAAATAATAGATTAAAAAGATAGTGATGAATTTTAAGTTTTGATTAAGTTAGCTGATCAGGTAAAAATCAGAAAAATAATATTTGAGAATGTATTAAAAATCAAAATATACAGAAAAAATTTAAATTTTTTAATGATATTTCTATTAAAATCTCAGGAGGTTTTAAATTGACTATAACGGATATAATACTAATTCTTGCAGCAGGAACAGCAGGGGGATTTATAAATACAATGGCTGGTGGGGGTTCACTTATTACTCTACCACTTTTAATTTTTTTAGGTTTACCTTCAGCAGTGGCTAATGGAACAAATCGGATAGCTTTAATGGTGGAGAATCTAACTGCAGTTAGTAATTTTAAAAGCAGAGGTTATTCTAACTTCTCTTTGAGTATAAAGCTGGGTATTCCAGCAGTAATCGGTTCAATCATTGGTGCTAGGCTGGCAATAACTTTGCCTGATGAGATATTCAACCAGATTTTAGCTGTTGTTATGTTTATTATGCTGGGAATAATACTCTGGAATCCTACAAAAAAGTTTACTGAAGCAAAAGAAAATCTTTCTTTTAAAAGACAGCTTGCAGCTGTGGCTGCTTTCTTTTTTATTGGAATTTATGGAGGATTTGTTCAGGCAGGAGTCGGTATTATAATAATTGCAGCCTTATCTCTTATTACTGGGCTTTCCCTTATAAAAATAAATAGTATCAAGGTGCTTGTTGTAGCTATCTATATGCTTTCATCACTTTTAGTTTTTATTTTGAATGATAAAGTGAACTGGACATTGGGTTTAACCTTAGCTGTTGGTAATGGTTTTGGTGCCTGGTTGGCAAGTACTTTAGCAGTCAAAAGAGGAGAAAAATTGATCAAGGGAGTTTTAACCTTTGCTGTAATTATGATGGCACTTAATCTTCTTGGAGTTTTTTAAGAAATTTACTAGTTGCAAGATAATTAGATATAGCTGCTAATCATAAAAATATGTAATCAAATTATATTCTATAAATAGTTGGTCTTTCAGAAGATTATCACTCTAATAATATAAATAGCTTTAAAATTATTATAAGTTGTCAGATTATATAATTTAAAAATTATATAGGCTAATTTGACAAATTTTTCTGAATATTATAAAATATACGTAAACGATAACGTAATCGTTACCGAGTTTATTTTTTAGGAGTTGATTATATTGGGAATTACAATAAAAGATATCGCTGCTGAAGCAAATGTTTCAACCACCACAGTATCTCGAGTTATTAATAATAAACCAGATGTTAGTGAATCTACAAAAGAAAAAATAAAAAAAATAATGGAAACACATAATTATAAGCCAAATAAAATTGCTAGAGGTCTTGTTATGAAAAAAACAAAGACAATTGGTCTAATTATTCCTGATATAAGCAATCCGTTTTTTCCAGAAATTATAAAGGGTGTTGAAAACAAAGCAAAACAATTAGGATATTCTGTGATAATTTGTGATACTGATAATCAGATAATGGAAGAAATAACTTCCATTGATCTGTTATTGAGTCAGCAGGTTGATGGAATGATTACAGCTCTTTCTACAGATGTTATTGATGAGTTTAACAACTCAAATTTGGATAATTTTCCAATAGTTCAACTAGATCGTAATATACCTCAGCTTGATTATCCTACTGTAAGTATAAATAATAAACTGTCTGCTTATAAAGCAGGCCAACATTTAATAAATTTGGGCCATAAAAGTATTGTCCATGTAACAGGTGAACTTAAAACTAAAACAGCTCAAGATCGCTTGTTTGGTTTTAAAGAGGTGTTAAGAGCAAATAATATCGAAATAAATGAAGAAAATATTATTAAAGGAGATTTCAGCAGAGAATCAGGCTTTAATGCATTTGTGAAAATGGTTGAGTGGGGACTTCCTTCAGCTGTATTTTTTGCAAATGATTTAATGGCAATTGGAGCTTATGAGGCTGCAGATAAATATAATATTAGCATACCTGAAGATATTTCGATTATTGGTCATGATGGAATTAGTTTTTCAGAAGTTGTAAAACCTCGACTTACAACTATGGTTCAACCTAAAAAAGAATTAGGAGAAATAGCTGCTGAGTTATTAATTAATATTATTAAGAAAAATGCAAAAGAGCCCAAAGACGTAATATTGACAGCAGAATTAATTAGAAGACAATCCACAAGGAAAAATACTTGATTTTATATGGCTTTTTATTTATTAATAAGTGGAGGTGATAACCCTGTTAGTTAATTGTTTTTCATATAATTATTATAAATTAAAGAGGAGGTTATTTTAGTGAAAAAATATTTTAGTTTATTAATTTTGACAATTGTTTTCTTGCTTTTTACAATTTCGGTGAGTGCAGCACCAATGAAAGTAGCATACATAATTAATGGTGCTTTAGGTGATCAGTCTTTTTATGATTCTGGTCAGAGAGGGATTGATCAGATAGCAGAGGAATATAATGTTAAAACTACTACAATTGAGTGCAACTTTGATACAGCAAAATATCAACAGTCACTACAATCTGCTGTACAGTGGAATGCAGATGTAGTATTTATAATTTCTTATGGTTTTGAGGATCTTTTAAAACAATATGCAGATATGTATCCAGATAAAATATTTGTAAATATTGATACAGTGGTCAAGAATAATCAAAACACAATAACAAGTGTTGACTTTATTGAAGAAGAAGGAGCATTTATGGCAGGAGTAACTGCAGCCATAGTAACAAATGATCTTTCTTTAGAAGGAGTTAATAAAGAAAAAATAATTGGTTCTGTAGGTGGAGATAAAGATCCGGTTATTGATGCTTTTATTTTTGGATATAAACAGGGAGCAAAATATATTGATGAAGAAATTGAGGTAAAAAATATTTATGCAGGTACCTGGACTGACCCAGTAAAAGGCAAACAGGCTGCAAATCAGCTTTATTCTCAAGGTGCTGATATAATTTTCCAAATAGCTTCTTTAACAGGAAATGGTGTATTAGAAGCTGCAGCGGAAAATAATAAATATGCCATTGGGGTAGATTCCAATCAAAATGCCATGGAGCCTGGACATGTTGTTACTTCGGATTTAAAAAATGTTGGAGATGCAATCTTTAGAGTATATGAAAGCATAATTGATGAAAGTTTTGAAAAAGGTGAAGTACTTGAATACGGAATTAAAGAAGGTGGAGTTGGTCTTGCAATTGATGAATATACCCGTGATATTCTTTCTGAAGATCAAATAGATCTGATTCAGAAAATTAGTAATTTAATAGCAGAAGGCGAAATTGAGGTAGAACGATACGAATAAGGATTATTGAAAGATGAATAAATAGTTTTAGGTACTAAATCAGTTATTATGTAATTCAGCTTGATTGCTTGATATCAGAAAATCTGATTTAGTACCTTTTATAAATAAGTGCTTTATTTAACTTAGTGAAAAGAGGTGTTTTTATTGGGAGAAGCATTAATAGAAATTAATTCACTTGTCAAAATATATCCTCCTTCTACTCTTGCTGTAAAGGACTTTGACCTTAAAATCAATAAGGGAGAAATTCATTCAGTTATTGGAGAAAATGGAGCTGGTAAATCTACATTGATGAAGATGATATATGGTTTGACAGAACGATCATCAGGAAAAATAAAAATAAAAAACAAAGAAGTTAAGTTTAATTCACCTCAGGAAGCTGTAAAGTATGGGATTGGAATGGTTCATCAGGAATTTATGCTTATTCCCAGTTATACGGTTTTTGAAAATGTAATACTTGGTGTAGAACCTACTTCTAAATTTGGAATAATTGAAAGAAAAGAAGCGGAAAAAAATATAAGAGATTTAATAGATCAGTACAATTTTAATCTTAATTTACAATCAGAAATATCAGAAATATCGGTAGCGGCACAGCAAAAGGTTGAAATTCTAAAACTTCTCTACAGAGATGTTGATGTGTTAATTCTTGATGAACCGACGGCTGTTCTAACACCACAGGAAATTGAAGATCTTTTTTTGCGGTTAAAAAAATTGAGAGATGAAGGTAGGACCATTATATTTATTAGCCATAAATTAGATGAAGTACTAGAACTGTCAGATATTATAACTGTTATGAGAAAAGGAGAAAAAATTACCACATTAAAAAATAAAAATTTAGGAAAATCTGAATTAGCAAAAGCTATGGTTGGTCGCGATGTTGTATTTTCTATTGATAAAACAAAGGCAAATTTAGGTGAAATTATATTTTCTGCGAAAAATCTGAATTATAAAGATACAAATGAGATTCAGCAGCTTAAAGATGTTAGTTTGGAAATTAGATCAGGTGAAATATTAGGTGTAGCAGGTGTTGAGGGTAATGGTCAGTATGAACTTGTCAGAGCAATTAGTGGTCTTCTTGACTTAGATAACGGGGAAATCAAGATTAGAGATGAAAATATAGAAGATTTAGAGATTTTAAAACGCCGTAAAAAAATGGCATATGTAACACAGGATCGGAAATTTATGGGAAGCGCTCAGGATTTGAGTCTTATGGATAATTCAATAATGACTCATCACCGCTTAAATGATAAGCTGAGTTACTATCATCCGACCTTACTTTCAAAGTCTGCTTCTATAGAATTCACTAAGAATTTAATTGATAAGTTTAAAGTTGTTTCTGAAAATTTTAATCAGCCAATCAGTTCTTTATCTGGTGGTAATCAGCAGAGGTTGATAGTTGGTAGAGAATTTTTGCTTTCAGATCAATTTATTTTGCTGGATAATCCTACAAGAGGATTGGATGTTGGTTCTATAGAATTTATCCAAGAAGAGATTATTAATAAGAGAGATAGAGGAGCAGCTATACTATTAGTTTCAGCAGACCTGGATGAATTATTTAGCTTGACTGATCGAATAATTGTTATGCATTCAGGTAAGATAGTATACAACATAGATACTTCTAGGACAAATAAGGAAGAAATAGGACAATATATGTTGGGTGCTGAAATGAGTGATACAGCATGAAAAAAAATATATTAACGGGTTTTTTGGGTATAATTTCTGCTTTAGTTGTTGGTTTGATAATATTGTTTATACAAGGCTATCCAGCTGTAGCTAGCTACAAGCAGCTTTTTAATTACAGCATCTTATCACGTTTTTCTTTTTTTAGTACCTTAGCTAAGGCAGCCCCTCTAATTCTTACCGGTCTTTCGGCCGCAGTTGGTTTTGGAAGTAATGTTGTTAATTTAGGTCAAGTTGGTCAGCTGTTAATTGGAGCAATGAGTGTTACTATAGTGGGACTTTTTGTTAATTTACCTGCAGTAATTATGATTCCAATACTAATTATAACAGCACTAATTTCTGGAGCACTTTATTCTGGGTTAGCTGCTTTTTTGCGGGTTAAATTTAATATGGATGAATTTATTACAACCCTTATGCTTAATTTTATTGCTCAATATTTTACTCTATATTTAATAACTGGTCCAATGATTGATAAAGAGATGCATTCTCCGATGACTAAACAAATAAATAGTGGTGGCTGGCTTCCAATTTTAAATGGACTTGAAACTACAATTTTTATTAGTCTTGTTGTTTCAGCGGTTATATATTTTATTTGGCATAATACCAAGATGGGTTATGAATGGAAAGTTATGGGGAGCAATGACATTTTTGCACGTTTTGGTGGTGTGAAAATTGATAAAAATTATGTTCGTGTTATGCTGATAAGTGGAGCACTTGCAGGCTTAGCAGGAGCCATGTTAATTATGGGTGGCATGCAGCACAGATTTTTAAAAGGTATTGGAGCAAACTATGGTTGGGATGGAGTTATGACTGCTGTAGTGGCCAACAATAGTATTGTTGGGACGATTATTTATGGTCTTTTCTTTGCAGTTCTTCAGACTGGGGCAATGGGAATGGAACTTGAAACATCTGTTCCTTCTGAATTTGTATTAATTTTGCAGGCAATAACAGTATTATTTGTGGTGGCAAGCAGAAAATCTGCTTATTTGCTTTTAAATAAATTAAGTGTAATCCTTAAGATACGCCAATTGCGTTCAGGAGGTGATCTGGAAGAAAATGAACTTAATGATTGAACTTATACGCTCAACATTTTTGGCTGCAGTTCCAATTCTGCTGGCAAGTCTCGGTGGAACATATACTTATTATGCAGATATTTTTAATATTGCCATGGAAGGTATGCTTTTGATAGGTGCTTTTGCAGCAGTATTAGGAAGTTATTTTAGTGGGTCTTGGTTTATAGGTTTATTGGCTGGAATAAGTGGTGGAATACTTGCTGCTTTAATATTTACTTTATTTGCAGTTTATTTAAAAACAGATGAATTTGTTACAGGAATCGCGTTAAATCTTTTTGCATTAGGAGCCACAACCTATCTATTAAGGCAAATATTTTCTGTTAAAGGTGCTTTTGCTTCTTCAAAAATTGTGGCACTTCCAAATTGGCATATTCCGATAATTGATAAGATTCCTATTCTTGGAGAATTATTAAGTGGATATCCATTTTTGCTTTACATTACATTTTTAATTGCTATTTTAGTAGAATTCCATATATTTAAAACCAGTTTTGGCCTTCGACTCAGAGCTACTGGAGAAGATGATTCAACTGTTGATTCAGTGGGTATAAATTCTAATTTAATCAAAAGTAAAGCGATATTACTTTCTGGTTTACTATCTGGCCTTGGCGGGGTATTTTTATCACTGGCTTATGTAAATATGTTTGCAGAAAATATGTCAAATGGACGTGGTTGGATTGCTTTAGCTGTCATTATATTAACTCGCGGAAGACCAATCGGTTTACTTTTTATGGCCCTTTTGTTTGGCTTTTTTGATGGCTTAGGATTTGCACTGCAGAACACATTTATTCCCTCACAATTTACTCAAATGGTTCCATACTTAGCAACACTAGTAGCTTTATATTTTTATTCAAAAAAGAAAAAAGTTGAGTCCAAGGAGGATTTAGAAGATGAAAGCATGGCAGTATGAATATGAAAAAAGAAAGAAAGCCAGACCTGTAGATTTAGAGAATGCTGAAGATGGTTGGTCTGGATTCGCTGAAATGATGGCCGAAAGAGAAGAATTGTTAAAAAACTTCTGGGATAGTAAAGTGCCAGGTTCAAAAGCTCCAGAAGCTCTTTATATTGAAATGATTCAGGCTTGGTCAAATCGTGGTTATGATGTCTCTGAAGCCGAAAAGTATATAGAAAAGGGTTTAAAAGCTTTAGAAGAAGATGATATGAGGGAGCTTGAAATAATTTCATCCAGAATTATGAGAGAATTAAATAATGCAGAGAAACTAGATGATCACAGTTATTGGAATTTCGAAAATCCTTCTGAATGGGATGATATAAGAAGTTCAATGAGTTTAGATAATAATTATAATTTTAATTCAGAATTGGAGAACAATAAATATATAACTGATAAAGATAAATTATATGATAAAATATTAAAAGGTTGGCAGGCTCAAATAGTAGGTGGAGCTTATGGAACTGCTCTAGAGGGATATACTGGTGAAGTCTTAAATGATTATTATGGAGAAAAACTTAACTATTATGTAGCTGAACCAGAAACTTATAATGATGATATCACGTTTGAGATAGCATTTTTAAAGGCTTTAAAAGAAAATAAAACTAATTTAAAAGCTGAGCATATTGCTGATAAATGGCTTGAGCTTATTCCTTTTGGTTGGTCGGCAGAATACTTTGCACTTGAGAATTTAAGGAGAGGAATTTATCCGCCAGCTTCGGGGAATTTCAATAATTATTTTTCGGAATGGATAGGTGCACAAATGAGAACAATGGTATGTGGTTTTGCTGCTCCAGCTCAACCTTTAAAAGCGGCTTATTATGCTTATTTAGACAGCAGTGTTTCTCACTGCAAAAATGGTATATATGGTGGGATTCACGGTGCTGTTATGACTTCTCTTGCTTTCAAATTAGACAATGCGCGAGAAATATTAAAAGAGTCAATGAAGTTTATACCGAAAAAAAGTGAATTTTATTATTATCTTAAAATGGCTTTCAACAGATGTGAAAATTCGAAAACAGCTGAAAGTGCTTGGAAAAATATTAAAAATGAATTCAAAAAATATAATTGGATTCATACATATCCGAATATGGCTGCAGTTGTAATTGCTCTTTATTTTTCGGAAGATAAAATTGATAAAGCATTTAGAATTCTAGCTAATTGTGGATATGATGTTGATTGTAATGCTGGAGAAGTTGGATCTATTCTTGGTGTTTTAGATAATCATGAAATTGATAGTAAGTGGCTTGAACCAATCGGAGGTAAACTTAAAACTTATTTGCCTGGTTACGAAGAAATACAGATAAGTGAACTTGCTGATTGGACTTTAAATAATTTGCAGTATATTTAATATATCTTTTCTGAAAGGAGGTATTTTTTTGAACAATATTTTAGTTGTTGGCAGTATCAATATGGATATTGTTGCTAAAATTGACCATCTTCCTGAAATTGGAGAAACTGTTATGGGTAATGAGTTATTAAAAATCCCAGGTGGTAAAGGTGCAAATCAAGCAGTAAGTGCTGCTAAATTTGGCAGTAAAACTTGGATTCTCGGTAAAGTTGCTTGTGATGAGTATGGCAAAGAATTAAGAGAAAGTTTAAAAAATAATAATGTTAATCTTGATTTTTTAATTGAAGCAGAACAAATTCAGACCGGTACAGCAATTATTAGTGTAGATAAAGAAGGGAATAATACCATAATTGTTATTCCAGGTGCTAATGGGAAATTGAATGTTTCAGATTTAGAGATTATTGAAAATAAATTAGATAAGATTGATATTATTTTAGTCCAGCTCGAAATTCCACTTAAAACAGTGTTTAGCAGCATTAAATTAGCGAAAAAAAATGGGATTAGAGTTATTTTAGACCCAGCACCAGCGAGCAAGATACCCGAGAAAATATTTCCTTTAATAAATATTATTACACCCAATTTAAAAGAAGCAGAAAGATTACTTGATATGTCAATAAATAAAAATAACTACAAAATAGCTGCTGAAAAATTGTTGGACAAAGGTGTTAAATCCGTAGTTTTAACTCTTGGTAAAGATGGAGTATATTTAAAAAGTTCATCTGAAGATTTACATATTAGAGCAAAAAAAGTTAGATCTATCGATAGTACTGCAGCAGGAGATTGTTTTACTGGTGTTCTTGCAGCTGTTTATGATGGTAATAATTTAAGAGAGGCAGTTGAATATGCAAATACAGCTGCAGCGATATCGACAACAAAATTAGGAGCTCAGAGCTCTCTGCCTGACAAAAAAATAGTTGATAACTTTTTAAGAACAAATGATTAAATCATAAAATATAATAAATTGTCTTGATAAAAAGACTAAATAAAAAAGCTAAAAACCTGGAATAAATGGTTTTTAGCTTTTTTATAGCTGTTGAATTATTTCTATTACTTCAGTTCCACTTTCAGCGTTCATTAAAGATTCACGGTATTCATCAATTCTTAACTTACTTACTAACTTAGAAACCATTTTTAAATAACCAGGAGAATAGCCTTGGTAGTCTGCTACCATAAAAATCAAGTGAACAGGCTTAGCATCAAGACTGTTATAGTCAATTCCCTGATTTGTTCTTCCTACTGCTAAAGTTAATTCTTTTACGGTTTCGCTTTTTCCATGTGGTATTGCTATTCCGCGGCCTAAACCTGTGGTACCTTCTTCTTCCCTAGCGAGTATTGTCTGATAAAACTCTTCAGCTGATATAATTCTATTTTCTTTTTCAAATAGTTTAATCATTTCTTTTAAAACTTCTTTTTTGGTATTTCCTTTAAGATTTAAATTAACAAGATTTTCATTTGTCAATTTATTAATATCCATTTTAACACCTCCAGAAATAATTTTTGTAAATATATTACTTTGCTTATTTTATTATATCTCAAATTTACCTCATTAACAAAATTAATTAATTCTAAACCTTATTTTATATAGAATTATAGGTAAATATATTATTTATTGTCATAAAAATAATAGATTACAAATTATAATATTTTTGGATTTCTGAATATGGTCTATAGAAATTTAATTTACTCAGTTCTTCAGTACAAAATTTGCTTTAAATTGCTAAATATTATTGATAGAATTAATTATAAGATAAAAAAATCAGTTAAAAGAATCAGTTAAAAGAATTAGACTAATATCGGGAGTTGATATGATGGATAATTATAAAAAAGCAGCTCAAATTATAAAAGAATCTTCACATATTACAGCTTTTACTGGAGCAGGTATATCAGTAGAAAGTGGGGTCCCACCTTTTAGAGGTGAAAGAGGCCTCTGGAATAAATATGATCCAGCTATACTGGATATCAATAGATTTTATGCAGATCCAGAAAAGATATGGGGTTATATAAAAGAAATATTTTATGACTATTTTGCTGAAGCAGAACCTAATAAAGCACATAAATTTCTGGCCGACTTGGAAAATGAAGACATAATTAAGGCTGTAATTACACAAAATATAGATAATCTGCATCAGGAGGCAGGGAGTGAAAATGTTTTAGAATTTCATGGTAATTCCAAAAAATTAATTTGTACTAAATGTGGGGAAAGATATTCAGTTAATGAATCAATTTTTGAGAAACTTCCTCCTAGATGTGATAAGTGTCAGGGAGTTTTAAAACCAGATTTTGTATTTTTTGGTGAACCTATACCTGATAAGGCTCGCGAGTTGTCTTATCAAGAAGCAGAAAATGCTGATTTGTTTTTAGTTATTGGGACAACAGGTGAGGTTTATCCAGCTTCAATGATACCAATTTATGCTAATGACAATGGTGCTAAAATAATAGAAATCAATACCAAAAAGTCAAATTTCACTGATAAGATAACAGATATATTCTTAAAAGATAAAGCTTCAACAGCTGTTAAAAGGATTGCTGAAGAACTCGATTTCTACTAAATAATAAAGGGAGAGGGGGATTAAAATGGGACAATGGATAATTCCGCTTGGTATAACGGCTATAACTTTTTTGCTTGTTACTTTTTTACTTGGATATAGAGTTTTTGTAAAACTATTTGACCTCAACCCCAGATTGAATTTCAAGCTCCATAAAATATTTGCTTGGCTGACAATTATTACTGCTGCAATCCACGGATTACTTGTTTATATAGTATATTTTGGCTGAAAAAAATTATTAATCTTATATTTACTTAAAGAGTCAAAAAGCAAGAAGGATTTTACTTTTTATTGTTTAATATAATATATATAAGAATTTTATTTTCTCAATTTACACAGTCACAGAAAAATATAATTTGATGAGGGGGATTACAGATGAAAAAAACTTTAGCACTTATTTTAGCCGGAGGAAGAGGGACTAGACTTGATATTTTATCAGCCCACAGAGCAAAACCCAGTGTTCCATTTGCAGGCAAATTTAGATTGATAGATTTTGCTTTAAGTAATTGTGTTAACTCGGAAATATTCAATGTAGGAGTTTTAACACAATATTTACCATTATCTTTAAACAAACATATTGGGATTGGCAAACCTTGGGATTTGGATAGAAGACGTGGTGGAGTAACGATATTACAGCCATTTAAGGGTAAACCTGGATCTACTGATTGGTATGAAGGTACTGCACATGCTATTTATAAGAATAGAAGTTTTATTAGAAATCAAAATCCAGAAACCGTATTAATTTTATCTGGTGATCATGTATATGATATGGATTATAGTAAAATGATAGATTTTCATCAAAAAAATGAAGCTGATTTAACAATAGCTGCTCAGCCAGTACCTTATGAAGATGCAAGCAGATTTGGAATTCTAGATCATACAGATGACTGGAAAGTTAAAGCTTTTGTTGAGAAACCAGAGGATCCACCAAGTAATTTAGCTTCTATGGGTATTTATGTTTTCGAAACTGATAAACTTTTAGATGTTTTAGAGAAATACTGCAGTGAAGAAGACTCCGATTTTGGTCATCATATTATTCCCCCAATGATTAAAGATGACGCAGTATATTTATATGCTTTTGATGATTATTGGAAAGATGTTGGTACATTAGAAGCTTACTGGCAGACTAATCTTGATTTAACAGCTGAAATGCCTGAATTAAATTTATATAATAAGGAGTGGAAACTTCATACTAGAAGTGAAGAAAAACCGCCTGTTAAATTCGGAGATAATTCTACTGCATCAAGCAGTTTGATTTCTAATGGTTCAATAATTAATGGAAAAGTAGAAAACTCAGTTATAAGTCCTGGCGTATATATTGAAGAAGGAGCTGTTGTTAAGGATTCAGTTATTTTCAATGATACGATAATTAGAAGGAATTCAATTATTGATAAAGCAATAATTGATAAAGAAGTTGAAATACAGGCAAACTGCAAAATAGGTGTTGGTGATGATCTCACACCAAATAAGGAAGAACCTGACCTTCTATATAATGGGCTTAATGTTATAGCCAAAAGAGCTGTTATACCTGAGGGCACTACAATTGAGAGAAACTGCCGAATTTTCTCTTATGTTGGGGTTGATAACTTTGATGGTAAACATATAAAGAGCGGCAGCACTCTCACTTCTGAAGTGGGTAAAAAAGTTGCAGAAGGAGACGAAGATCAGGTAAGAGAATTGAATACCTGATATACTTTTTGAGATAATTAAATCTATTAATAAACATCAAGGCTTTCTCTATAATTGAGAAAGCCTCTTTTTTAATAGGTATATTTATAAATGCAAGCAAAAATATATCAAGAAATAAATATATTCCAATATTGTAAATTAGGTAGGAAGTTTTTTTGCAAATAAACTCAAAAAATAAAAAGAAGCCCCGATATTATTTGTTGATTTGAAAATCTATGTTAAAATAATAATATAAGGTCAAAAAATAATTTATTATTGCAATTAAAATGCTTTAGAAAATGAAAGGATGATTATTATCAAATTAAGATGGCTCGGAAATGCTGCATTAGAAATTACAGGAGAAGAAAATATAATTATTGATCCCAACTTTTCAGTTGATACTGAGGTTAAAGCTGATATTGTTTTGATTACACATGAGCATGATGACCATATTAATCTAGAAGATCTCAAGAAAATTATAAAAGATGATACAGAAGTATATGCACCCCAATCAGTTTATGATAAATTTGATTTAGATGGAGAAGTTGTTGAGAGCGGGCAAACAATTGACGATAAAATAAAAGTTTTGGATGTTGACTGTTATAATTCCGAAGGTTCTGTAGCATATTTTTATAATGGTATTTATCATACAGCAGATGCTGCAGATTATCCCGATCCGGGAGAAAAGATCAAGATAATTTTTACCGCCTGTTTTAATGATTTCTTTGCTGATTATATAGAAAACATTATTAAATTAGATCCAGATATGGCTGTACCATATCATTATAATCCTGAAGAAAGACAGGAACTTCTTCAGGCTAAGGGTTTATCCAGCAAATATAATCAAATTGGGTGTGAAAGTAAGGTGCTTGAATTAGGAGAAGAACTGGTAATTGATTAATTTATTTCATCGTTCAAATTTGGGGGGTTGAATTATGGAAGCAGAATTTAATGATAGAAGACTTGTGCTTGTTTCTAATGGGGAACCATATAAACATGTTTATAAGGATGATGAAATTGAGATGGAAAAACTAGCTGGAGGTCTGACTACTGGTCTTGACCCGATGATGCAGGAAGGAAACGGACTCTGGATTGCATGGGGTAGAGGTGAAGCTGATTTTGAAGTTTTAGATGAGAATAATAAAGTAAAGGTTCCTGATGAGTCAGGTTATACTTTAAAAAGGGTAGAACTGACTGAGAAAGAACAAGACGGATTTTACTATGGCTTTTCTAATGAGGTAATGTGGCCTATCTGTCATACATTTATTTCTAGAGCTAATTATGATGAGGAATACTGGAGGACATATAAAAAAGTTAACAGAAAATATGCGGATAGTGTTGAGGAAGAGCTAGAAGATGATGATTTAGTTTGGATTCATGACTATCATCTTGCATTGGTTCCTGCTATGTTGAAAGAAAATAATAATGTTGATCTTTCACTATTCTGGCATATACCATGGCCTGCATGGGAGGCATTTAGAACAATACCCTGGCGCGAGCAAATTCTTGAGGGTTTACTTGCCTCAGACTTTATAGGCTTTCACACTGATTTATTTGTCTATAACTTTTTAAACTGTGCAAAAAAAATTGGGGCCGATGTTGACTTTTCAACTAAAGAGGTTTGCTATAAAGGTAATAAGACAAAGGTGATGAGTGTACCACTAGGTATAGACATAGATAGTTTTGAAGAACTAGCTCAGGATGAAGAGTATCTAAAGGCAGCTGATGCAGTCAAAGAAAGTTATGGATGTGAAAAATTGATATTTGCTGTTGATAGACTGGATTATACAAAAGGGATTGAGGAAAGATTAAATGGTGTAGCAAGATTTTTTGAGAAGTACCCCGAATATAAAGGAAAAGTTACAGTTGTACAGAGGATTGCTCCCAGCCGTACTGAGGTTGAAGAATATCAAATCATGAAAGAGAGCATAGAAAGAAAAATCGCCCAAATAAATGGTAAATTTCAAAAAGATGAATGGGTTCCTGTTAAGTACTTTTATGGTTCTGTACCACAAAAAGATCTACTTCCTTATTATAAGGCTGCAGATGTAGGTTTGATCACTGCTGTAATTGATGGGATGAATTTAGTTGCTAAAGAATATGCGGCAGTACAAGAAGACGGGGTTCTCATCTTATCCGAGTTTGCAGGAGCTGCTCAATATATGGATCAGGCACTGCAGGTTAATCCCTATCATGTAGAAGCTCTGGCAGATACAATTTACCAGGCTCTGGAGATGGATGAAGCTGAAAAAAAACAGAGGCTTGAAAAAATCCAAAAGGATTTAAAAGAATATGATATCAACTGGTGGCGTGATTACTTCCTTGAGAACTGGTTGAGTTATTATGAATAAAAAATATTTATTAAAAGATAGGCATCTCGAATATTTTAAAATAAGAATTAAAAAAGCTGAGAATGTATTTCTTTTTCTAGATTATGATGGCACACTTGCTCCATTTCATCAGATGCCAGAAGAGGCCTATGCTTTAGAAAATTCAATTGAAATGCTGAAAAAGTTGAGTGAATCAGAGAAATATAAAATAAACTTTGTTTCAGGGAGAAAATTAAGTGGACTGCAGAAAATGATAGAAATGGAAAATGTAAATTATGCAGGCAGTCATGGTCTGGAAGTTAAATTATGCTTTGAAGATGAAATAATCTATCCATTCCAGAATAATGATATTTCTAAAAATAACAGAGACCTCTATCAAAAAACCAAAGAAAAATATGAGATTATGGATGATATAAAACTTGAAGATAAAGGTTTTGGTATTGCAATTCACTGCAGCAGTGAAGAGCAGAAAAATGAAATTGCAAGTAGTTTAAAAGCTGAATTTGATGAAACAGCTTATCAGGTTTTAGCTGGAAGAAAATTGGTTGAACTACGACCTGAAGGCTGGGATAAGGGAAAGGCAGTGGAATATATAAGTAGAAAAATGAAAGACCACTATAATATAAATGATAATCTAACTATATATATAGGTGATGACCGAACTGATGAAGATGCATTTCGGGTAATTGAATCTGGTATATCAATCTATGTAAAAAATGATGATAATTTAGAAACAGAAGCGGATTATTATCTCAAAGATCCAGAAGACACAGCAAAATTATTAATAGAAATAGCAGGAGACTTATAAATCTCCTGCGTTTCTTTTTAGATAGAATAAAAATCAACTTTCATATTATTAAAGGTGCTAAGTTCATTAAATCCAATTTCCTTTAGTTTTTTTATTGTATAATTAAACTTATTTGTTAGCTGATCAGTGCTGTGGCTGTCTGAACCAATCGTTAAGATTTTTCCTCCCAGTTCTTTATATAATTTTAAAATTTTAAAACTGGGCATTGGATTTTCCCCGTCAATCCTATAACCTGAAGTGTTGACTTCAAGACCCTTATCCTTTTTAATTATAGTTTTCAGTATTTCTTCGATAAGAGAAGCAGCAGTTGGATTTTCCATTAGCTCAGGTTTGTTATCATAACCACCATATCTTCTGATAATATCTAAATGACCTAAAACACTGTAATTTTCATACTTTTTTACAGTTTTGAGTACAGTTTCCAGGTAACTTAAATAGGCCTCCCACTGACTGTAACCCTCAAAAAAATCTCCAGTATGGAGATCTGCTTTATCTGCAGTGTGAAAAGAAGCTATTATAAAATCAAAATCATCATCTAAATATTGATCACATTCATCTAAAATATCAAGCTGCAGCCCCATCTCAATTCCTTTTTTGATTGTCAATTCATTTTTATACTTCTGCTGATATTTTTCGATTTCCCTAAGATATTTATCTTTATCTATTAAAAACTCTATACTGTCATCCTGATAATCTATGTCGTGATGGTCTGTTATTGCTATTTGGTCTAAACCTAAATCTAAAGCAGTTTCACATATTTCTTTTAAAGTCATTTTTGAGTCTGCAGAAAATTGTGAGTGGATGTGATAATCACAGTACATCTTAATCTCCTCCAAATAATAAGATTTACTAATATCATAGCACATCTTATCTAAAAGTGAAACTAATCAATAGTTTTAAAATTTAGACATTTTAAGAATAAGTAGAAAGTGCTTGACAGAAGCTAATAATATCACTATAATTAATACAACATTTTATTACTTTAATATGATAAAGCACTAAATTAATTTATAGGAGGAAAATATAAATGAATGCATTTGTTGAAGGTGTTAGAGATATTTTACCAGCCGAACTGAGAAAGCGAAAGTCTATCTATGAGAAAATTAGAAACGTCTTTGAAAAAAATGCCTTTAGAGAGGTTATTACACCAACTCTAGAATCCTTAGAACTTTATGCAGGTATAGAAGGACTTGTTGATAAGAGCGAGATGTTTAAGGTAGTAGATGATCGCGGCCAAATATTGGTATTAAGACCTGATTTGACGATGCCGATTGCCAGACTTGCTGCCAGCAGATTTCAGGATAGTCCAAGACCACTAAAATTTTCATACTTAAGTTCAGCTTTTCAGTCCAAAAATAGTCAGAGTTTGAGCTTGAAAGAAAAAACACAGGCAGGTGTTGAGCTAATTGGCTCAGGTAGTTTAGAATCAGATCTGGAAATGTTGATGCTTTTAATTAAAACGATGCAGGCTGTTAGGGTGGAAGAGCCTCTTATAGATATAGGTCACGCTGATTTGATAAATGAAATCTTTGCCGATCTTCATTTGAACGAAAAACAAAAAATTGAACTCCGCAAATTATTAGCTGCTAAAAACAGAGTAGGAGTTAAAAATTATTTAAAAAAAGTTGATCTAAGTGAAGATGCTGAGCATGTTCTGCTGCGTCTACCCGTTCTTTTCGGAGATCCCAAAAAGGTTGTTTCAGAATTAGAAGAAATGCCTTTGTCAAAAGAAACAATTAAAGTTTTAAAAACTTTAGAAGAATTATTTAATAAATTAGAAGTTTTTGGGCTGCTTAAATATATTACATTTGATCCGATGCTAATTTCCCGGCATGGCTATTATACAGGACTGATTTTTAAAGGATATGCAAAAGGTTACAGCAATCTTCTGGCAAGTGGAGGCCGTTATGATAACCTTACAGAAAAATTTGGGGTTGAAGAGGCAGCAGTTGGTTTTGCTCTAGAGATAGAAAATTTACTTGATTATCTAAGCAAAACAGAAAATTTTACTGAAGATGAAAAAAGAAGATTTTTGCTTTCTTATAATAATAAAACAGATTTTATGCTTATCGAAGAACTGGCTGAAGATTTAAGGAATGCAGGTTATACAGCAGAAACAGCAGCAGAGGTTGATCAGGAATATCTTGACTTTCAGCAGATTGATTATCATGTAGAGCTTTTTGAGGATAAATTGCTTTTGAGACAAAATACTGGTGCAGAAGCTGAAATCGAGAGAAAAGAAAAAATTGCTCTTGAATATTTAATTATTAATAAAATAGAGGAGTGGGAATAATGGAAAATCTCTGTATAGCTATGGCCAAAGGAAGATTGGCCAAAGAGGCGGTTAAATTATTTAGAAAAGCAGATTATAGTTTGCCTGAAAATATGCTTAAATCGAGAAAGTTAATATTTGAGATAGAGGAAGAAAAGCTCGAAATAATTTTGGTGAAACCAGCGGATGTTCCAATTTATGTGGAATATGGTACAGCTGATCTTGGAATTGTTGGAAAAGATACA
>CAZYRX010000025.1:2909-28790 GCA_964649895.1 uncultured Halanaerobium sp. | reverse complement strand
CCTTCGACCCCCTGCTCCCAAAGCAGGTGCGCTACCAAACTGCGCCACGCTCCGATACTATTCTGCCGGTGAAAACAACTAGGTTTTCTGTGACAGCAATTAATAGTATATAGCAAATGACGGCATCGGTCAAAAAAGAAAAGAGCATATATTAGCCATTAAATTAAATTAAATATTAAATACTTATTAATACTCGATATATCTCTCTTTTAATACATCTTTCATTTTTTTGAGAGCCCGTGCTCTGTGGCTAATTTTATTCTTTTCTTCTTGAGAAATTTCAGCCATTGTTTTATTATATTCTGGTAGATAAAAAATGGGATCATAACCAAAGCCATTAGTTCCAGAAGGTTCTTCAGCTATAACTCCTTCACAACGTCCTTCTACTACTATTTCTTCATCTTTAAAAGGATCCACTAATGCAACGGCAGATATAAATGCCGCTTTTCTCTTCTCAAAAGGAACCCCTTTTAGAATTGATAAGATCTTAAGATATTTTTCTTCATCATCAAGATCTTCACCTCCAAATCGAGCCGAGTAAATACCGGGAGCTCCATCAAGGTATTCAACAGACAATCCCGAATCATCTGCCAGGACAATCTCATTGAGTTCCTCTGCCCTCTGCCGAGCTTTTTTTAAAGCATTTTCTTTATAACTTTTACCATCTTCTATAACTTCTGCAAGATATCTATCTTCAGGTAGAGATTTAAAAGTTAAATTAAGTTCTTTAAAAAAAGCCTTAATTTCTTCAATTTTATGCTGATTGCCACTACCTATGATAATTGTAGTCACCATTATTCACCTGCTAAACTCAATTTCTGTTCTTCAATTAATTCTCTAATCCCTTTTTCAGCAAGATCATATAAAGCATCTAATTCATCTCTAGAAAAAGGTTTTTCTTCTGCTGTACCCTGAATTTCAATAATCTTACCTTTTTCTGTCATAGCAATATTCATATCTACTTGGGCTTTAAAATCTTCTTCATAACATAAATCAAGCATTGGCTCTCCATCAACAATTCCTACACTAGTTGCAGCCATAAAACCGTTTAATGGACTTTCTTCAAGTTTATTTTCAGATATAAGATAATTAACTGCATCAACTAAAGCGACATAAGCACCAGTAATAGCAGCGGTTCTTGTACCTCCATCAGCCTGTAATACATCACAATCAACCCAGATTGTTCTCTCTCCCATTTTATCTAAATCAACGACAGCTCTTAAACTTCTACCGATTAACCGCTGGATTTCTTGAGTTCTACCACTTAATTTTCTTTTGGCAGCTTCCCTGATATTTCTTTCCTGAGTTGCTCTAGGCAGCAGAGAATATTCTGCTGTTAACCAGCCAGTATTCTGTCCTCTTAAAAAGTATGGTACACTATCCTCTATAGAAACATTACACAAAACCATAGTATCTCCAGTCTCTACCAATACAGATCCTTCAGCAAATTTTGTGTAATTCCTCGTTATCTCAACATCCCTTAGTTGATCAATTTTTCTTCCATCTGTGCGCATTATCTTAATTTCCTCCTTATTTTTTTACAGCATTAAATATATTATCTTCTTTAAAATCTAAGTTTTCAAGTTTCAAAAATCTTCTACCATGTTCTAAAAATGATCTTGAAATTCTATTTTTATCACTTACAATAAACTCATGTTTTCCTTTAAGAGATCCCAAATTTTTTAAGTTATTTTTAAGCAGACCTGAGTCATCTAATTCTTTTTTAACCTCAAGAACCATCTCTTCAGCCGGATTAACCAATGTAACATCATTACCCATTACCTCCGCTAAAACAGGCATTAAATAAGGAAAATGTGTGCAGCCCAGTATCAAAACATCAACATCTGCACTTATTAATGAATTCAAATATTTATAAGCTGTTTTTTTAACTTCCTCTCCATCAAATTTACCCTGTTCAACAAGCTCAACAAACTCTGGGCAAGGTTGAGAAAAAATTATGCTTTCAGAATCTTGTTTTTTTATTGCATTTTGATATGCCTGACTGTTGACAGTTCCTTTTGTACCAATAACTGCAATTTTTTTATTTTTACTTACCTTAACTGCTTTTTTTGCAGCACTATCTATCATTCCAAATATAGGTATATCAAATTTCTGCTTAACATATTCTAAAGCAGCTGATGTCGCTGTATTGCATGCAATTACAACAGACTTAACTTTTTTTTCATCTTGCAAATAATTAATTATTGTTTCTGTATAACTTTTTACTACTGAAAGATCTTTAGGTCCATATGGTAGATGCAGGGTATCTCCATAATAGATAACATCTTCTTCAGGTAATAGATTAAAAATTTCTCGAGCAACAGTTAAACCTCCCACACCTGAATCGAGGAGGCCTAAGGCTCTATTTGAATCATCCAAAAAGACCAACTCCTACTACAAATATTCTTAATTATTATTCTTCCATAACTAGTTCTTGATTGTACATGAGAGGTTCACTTAAGTCAAGATGTCCCACAAGAGAATCAACTTCTTCTCCCTCTAATATTATTGATACACTATCAATTTCATTAAAGAAAGTATAGCTGTTAACTATAGAATAGACAGTTAATAACTCTCCTGCACTACCACCCCAATGATTTTCTCTCAGTTCATTATTAAAATTTAATGTAATATTCTTATCTTCTATATTATAATCTAAAAGCTCAACTCCAGCCGGTATTGTAGCTCTTAATGAATCAGATTCAGGACCAGCTATTAATTCTTCTATTATCTGATAATATAGGTCTTTTTCTGGATTAATATCTCTGGTTTCAGATTTTAAATACATTGCATCTTCCGTAGAGAAAAACACCTTAATAATTTTCTGGTCACCAAAAAAATTGCTGCTCAAAACAAAGACTAAATATAAAACTGCAGCCGTCAGAACAAGGATTCTTAACACAGCAAGAATTTTTCGTTTATCTATAAGCTCCATAAATTTATCTTTAAAATTCATATTATCTGCCCCCGTTCTCTCTGAGATAATCAATAATTCCATCAGCAATCAAAGCGGCTGCTTTTGATTGAAAGTCAGGTGAACTGAGCAATTTTTCTTCTTCTGGATTAGATAAAAAGGCAGTTTCAACTAAAACTGAAGGCATATCTGTGTATTTAATTACATAAAAGTTGTCATTTTTTATTCCGCGATCATTTATACCTAAACTTCTAGATAATTTATCATGTATTTTTTCTGCAAATAAACGACTCTTTTTATGACTGCTATTGTAGTAAGTTTCTACACCACCTGCAGTTTTATTATTTATTGAATTAGCATGAATACTAACAAAAAGATGAGCATCTGCGCCATTTGCAATATTTACACGTTTCTGAAGAGATAAAAATGTATCACTATTTCTTGTTAATAGAGTTTTTTGGCCCTTATCCTCTAAAATCTTAGCTAGTTTTCTTGCAATAGCAAGATTAGAAATTTTTTCTTGAAGACCACTATGTCCAATAGCTCCAGGATCAAAACCACCATGACCTGCATCTATTATAATTAAATTATTTTTTGGTGCAGCAATAAGCATCGGTTTATCAGGGGCTGCAGAAGCATTTTTAGCAAGCGCTATATTTATCAATCTTCCTTCATCTGATTTATTAATTGTATGACTGAAATATTTATTTAATTCAAAAACTAATCTAGTAACTTTTTCTCCCTCAAGCTCATAATTGCTGTTGCGAATTTCTTTTATTAGCCCACCAGTTTTAGGTAGTTCCAACTCATTTAAATTATTATACGCATTTTTTACATCTATCACTATTCTATGAGGATGAGTAAATTTCTTTATTTCATAATCAGTATTACCTGTTAAAGAAATATTTAAATTCTGGAAATCAGCAGTTTCATTACTGCTAACCTTAGAAAATTTATTTTGAAAACTAACTATATAATTATAATAACCATCCTTCTGTTTTTCCGAAATTTGATAACCTGTTAGTTCTGCAAGATCTGCCACCAATCTTACCGTTTTCTCATCAAACCTGGCAGTCCTAATACTCTTTAGCATAGAGTCATCCACATTAATTTCATCTAAAATATTATCGCCTCTCTGAGCATTAAAGAGATTAATTACTAATCTTGGCGGATCAGATAATAAAAATGTTTCTGGATCGATATGAGCAGTAGAATTAAAGCTCATCTGCCCAGATTTATATGCTAAATCTCTTATAATAGTTTTTTCTCCTTCTTTAAAGCTCAAAACATTACTTCTTTGGTCTTCGTAATTATTTATAGGCTGCAGAAGCTGTTCTCCTGAAGTCTCGACTTCTATCCTTAATATAACTGGATCTAAATTATGCTGACTCACATTAACGTTTTTTATAAATGAATTTTCTTCTATATCCAGATCATATTTCCCAACTACTATTGAAGGAATATCTATAATCATTTTATGAGAGTTAGGAAGATACTGGATATCAGCTTCTGGTATTTCTCCAGTAGCCTCAACAGCAAAAGTATTATCTCCATCTATATATATCTTTTTAAGCTGAGGTAAAAAGCTTAATATTAGAGCATCCTCTTTCTCATAAACACCACCGTCAATTTTAAAAGGTATTGAATTTCTGCTTCTAATTATTAGACGCAAAAGTGCTTTATCAGGAACATTTACCACTTTGAGATAATAATTATTATTAGAAATATTATCACTAAACTCTTCATCAATTTCTGCCTTATCTATTTCTACAATTAATTCTTTACCATCATCACTATGTAAAATTCGATAAGGAGTAATTTCGTCCATCTTTATCTGGAGTTGATTGCCATTCTCCTGCCAACTGACATTACTTATTGTTGTTTCCGGCTGGAAAATATATAATTCTTCATTATCACGCTGGAATTCTAAAAGATAACCAAAGGCCTCAATAGCTTTAGCAAGTGGAAGATAAGCCTGATTATCAATTAACTGAAGGCCAGCTTTTGTTCTTATGGCATCATTTTTAATCTGTATATAGGAACTATTTGCCATTAATTTTATTTTTACATCATCTGCTTCCATTTCCAGCAATTTGAGAGCAGGCTGCCATTTAAGATCTGCATCAAGCATTTTAGCTAGGTCAGTTGCTTTAACTAACAGTTCTCCCTTTACACTAACAGTAGAAATATTACCGGTAATATTTTCCCCATTAAAATATATTGTATTTTGTGCATAAAGAGATGCAGTAAGCATCATCAATGAAAATATTACTATAAAAAATATTACTAAAAATTTGTATTTTAAAGACAAACTGACTCCTCCTCTCAAATCAAAGATTATATATATCACTAAATTCAATTTCTATTTTATCTAATAGACTAGCAGGAGAGTAGCTCTCCTGTTCCACAGTATTTTGGTCAATTGTTATGGCGGGAAGATAAATTTTGAAATCAGTATACTCGCCAAAATAACTCTCTAATTCTACTCTACCTCCATGCATCTCTACAATCGACTTAACAAGATAAAGACCAATACCGCTTCCTTCTCTTTTTTTCTTAAAGCTCTGGTCTACCTGTCTGAATTGATCGAAAATAACAGTATGGTTTTCTTTTTTAATTCCTATTCCTGTATCTATAACAGAAATAACAATTTGATCAGCTTCTCTACTTAATTTTAAGGTGATATTGTCACCAGGATGAGTAAACTTAACAGAGTTGGAAATTAAATTTAAAATTACTCTCTCTATATTGAAAGGGTCAAATGCAATTATAGCCTTATCAATATCTGTTTTATAAGTAAAATTTCTGTCTTTTTCTTGAATATAATCTTCTATGGAGTCAACTACCGCTTCACAAAGTTTTACTATATCAAAGTTACCCCTGCTTAAATTAAAAGAATCCACATCAATTCTAGTAATATCAATCACATTATTTACAAGCCGCAGCAGCCGATAGCCATTGTTCTTAATAGAAGAGAGATATTTATATATTTTATCTTTTTTCTGCTGTAGGTTTCCATTATTAAAATGAAAATCAATTAGCTGCAGACTGGAAAAAATTAAATTCAAAGGGGTCTTTAATTCATGTGAGATGTTTGCAAAAAACTGTGTTCTTAACTGATTATATTCTATTTCTTCTTTTTGATTTTTCATTTTTTCTTCAACTTCAAGCACTTTAGTTTTATCACTTATAATAGAAATGATTTCTATCACATTATTTTGACTATCTTTTATTACTTTTGTATTCCATTCACAATATTTGTTACTGCCATCTTTAGATAAATTTTTAATTATACTATTTTCAATCTTTTCTCCTGAAAATATTTTTTCGATTCTTTCTGTATTTTTAGCATAATCTTCTTCTGGTATAATTATATTTAAACTCTGACTTATAACTTCGTCTTTTGACCAGCCAAAAATCTCCTGAGCTTTATCATTCCAGTCAATAATGTTATTTTGTCTATCAGTAATAACAATTGCAAGTGGAGCCTGTTCAAAAACTGCTTTACATCTTTCTCTATAGTTTAAAATATTGTCATCCCTTATATTATCTATCATAAATATGGCCTCCAATAAGACTAAGAATTTATTTCTTTAAAAACTCTCTGAAGATTGGCTTCTTCTCGATTTACTTCAATAAATTGATAATCTTTACATAACTGAGCTGCCCTTATAAATACATGTTTATCAATTAATAGAAATACAAAAAATTTATTTTTATCAATCTCATAGCTTTCAGTATTTTTTAGAAATTTATTTAAACTTCTTTTTAAATTATCTAATGATATTTTATCTTTTTGCAGAGCAAATTGCAATTTCAAAAAGTTTTGACTTAATTTATCTTTAAAAGAATTCGGAGTATTAAAAGCAATTACTCTACCATTATTTACAAATGCAATTTTATCACAAAGTCTGTCCGCTTCTTCTAAATAATGGGTGCTCAAGAGTACTGTTTTACCTTGATCTTTCAAATCCAATAATTTTT
Organism: uncultured Halanaerobium sp.; assembly: GCA_964649895.1. GTDB lineage: Bacteria > Bacillota > Halanaerobiia > Halanaerobiales > Halanaerobiaceae > Halanaerobium. Next base: position 21,892 of record CAZYRX010000025.1, on the reverse strand, counting down.
CTCTTATAATCTCTGCAGAAATAGGGTCTAATCCACCTGTAGCTTCATCAAAAATAAGAAGTTCAGGCTCAGCCAAGAGTGCTCTACAAATCATAAGTCTTTTTTTCATCCCTTTAGAAAAATTCTTTACTTCTTTATCTTTAACTTCATATAATTCATATTCTTTGAGCAAATCTCTTACTCTATTTACTTCCACATCATTAATATTAGCAAAAAGCATGAGGTTATCTAAAGCAGAAAGTCTTGAATACAAATTACTTTCTTCAAAAACAACCCCCACTCTGGCTTTTATTTCAGATTCAACAGCACCACATATTTTTTTGCCAAATATGTGAATTTGACCATGATCAGCTTTCAATAAACCAGTTATAATTTTTATAGTAGTTGTTTTACCTGCACCATTAGGCCCCAATAAACCCACTATCTCTCCTTTTTTTACTTTGAGATTGATATTTTTGAGTGCCTCAAATCCAGAAAAGTTTTTACTTAAATTTTTAACTTCAAGTACATATTTATCTAACCTCAAATTAATTCACACTTTCGGAATCTTCATTTTTTAAAATGGGCTCAGGATCCCAGAAAAGATGAAATCCATTATTTTTCTCATCATTGAACATAGAATTTTTCTGGCGCAAATAAACTCTTTTTTCTGTTTTTTCTTCTCTATCACCAAATCTATTGAATTTCAATAGATAACTAACCTCAAGTGAATAAAAACTGCCATCTGATTCTAAAAAAGAAAACTCATCTTTAAATTCTTCATAACTTAATTCTTTAAGATCATCTACAGTTATTTTGCTGTAATCAAGACTGTATTTATCAAAATTTTTCTTCTGAAAATTAACATATTCTTCTTCCGTTATTAATTCTTTTAATTCATCTGCAAAGTTAGCATAGACCTTTTTAAAATTTTGAGCAGCATAGTTTGCATATATAGCTTCTATAAATTCTTTAGGAGTTTGCTGGTCTTCAGCCTTAAGAGAAAAGCTGCAGAAAACAAATAGAAATAAGATACAAATAATAAGTGATATTTTATAAATATTTTTATTCAACAAAAGAATCAGCCCTTTTTATATAAATAAATATAATAATATACAATATAAGTGCAAAAAGTAAAAGAATAAGTAATTCAAAATTAATATCAATCTTAGAACCGCTATAAACAAGAGTTTTATCTAAAGCTTGATAAAGATAATGAGTTGGAAAGAAACTGGCTAATTTTTGTGTTAATGGAGATACATCAGCAACTAAAGCTGGAAAAATAATGGGAAAATATAAAACAGTAGATATCGACCTTGCAGATGCTTGCGAATCAGTCAAAAGACTAATCAAAATACCAAGACCACTAAAAACAAAAGCAGCCGTCGAAATTATTAAAACTGCAAAAAACAAACGCCCTAATGATAGAGAAAAAACATTATTAAGTGCTCCCATCAAAAATGAAGTTATAATTGATAAGAATAAAGCAAAAATACTTTTAGATATTATTATATGGTGTGCCTTGACTCTGCTTACCAATAAAGCGGCAAGGGTATAATTATCTTTCTCTTCAGATAATGATCCTGAGATAAGCATTAGGCCAATCATTGTAACTGTAACAGTAAGCCAGACTGGGAGTATCGAACTGGCTGCTTTAATCTCTGCTGCACTGCTGAAAGAAAATTGAACTTCATCTTCAACACCATGAAAATTCTTGAGAAGCATAGAAATATTTTCACGCAAAATAAAATAATTAATAGTATCTCTGCTGTCTAGATAAATTTTATATTTATCTGCAATATTTTGCTGCTGATTATTGTAAGCAATTACAGCATCAATATTCCCGGATGCAGTATCTTTTATTCCAGCTTCTAGATTTTCGTATTCTTCTACAGAAAAGTTTTGAAAATTTGTTTCTATATAAGAAATAACTTCTTGAGATGATTCTCCATTAATGCCAATTTCGAAGTTTCTAACAAGCTGCTGAGAATCAATTAAAGAAAACATTAATGAAGCAAATAAAGGCAGCATAATTATCATTAATGCAGTACGGTTTTTTAAAGATTCTTTAAGATCTTTTTTGATTAAAATAAAAATTATATTAACATTATAAAAAAAATTATCCATATATTTTCTCCTCAAAACAATTACTTGCTAATTTTAAATAAAATATTCTCTGCACATCTAAAAAACTTGGTTATTAAAAAAATTATGGGAGAAATAGATATTCCTCCCATAAATAATATTTTTAAGGTGCCATTCTTTCAAAAAAGTATACAAGAGCCCAGATAATCACTATAATCCCAACTATTTCAGCCATGAAAATGCCTCCTTTCTGAAAATAAACTTAAAGTTCTTTAATATACACCATAATTTAAAAAAATATCTATTAATAATAATTCTCTAAAAATGTAAAATTCCCTCTTTTGAATACCATTATATCATCTATTCTTATTACATTTAATTATTCCTGCATATTTTCTCAGATTTCAAGAAATTTATTATCTATGGTATAATAAATCTCAGTTAGTTATCTTTTTAAAAAACAGTAGAAGAATTGGATAATATAATCTATTTATTGTTGGAGGTAAATATGAAAGAGTTATTAAAAATATTTATTATATTTTTTAGAATAGGATCTTTTACTTTTGGTGGTGGTTATGCAATGCTGCCAATAATAAAAAGAGAATTAGTCGATAATCTGGGTTGGGTTAAAGAGGAAGATATTTATAATTATTATGCTATTGGACAGAGCACTCCTGGTATTATTGCTGTAAATACAGCAACAATGACAGGTTATAGTCTTCAAGGAATAAAAGGAGCTCTTGCGGCTACAACAGGTTTTATTATGCCTTCTTTAATAATTATAACCCTGATAGCATCTTTTTTTAAGTATTTTCAGCAAATTGTTTTATTTCAACATGCATTTGCAGGCATACAAATTGCTGTAGTTGCCTTAATACTAGATATTGTAATAAAGATGTGGAATAAATCAGATAAAAGCAAAATTAGCCTTTTGATTTTTTTGACAGCATTTATATTACTTGCTGTTTTTGATATCTCCCCAGTCTTTGTTATACTTTCTGCGGCTGCAGCTGGAATTATTATTCAAATGCTGCGTAAGGATATAAATAATAAATCAGAAGGTGACGAACATTGATTTATATAATTATATTTTTTGAGTTCTTTAAGGTAGGTCTTTTCGCTCTTGGTGGTGGACTGGCTGCTCTTCCTTTTTTGCAAAAATTAATAATAAAATATGGCTGGATAACCTCTGAGGAACTGCTGAATATGATAGCTGTATCCGAATCAACCCCAGGAGCTATTGGAATAAACACAGCAACATTTATTGGCTATAATACTACAGGTATCTGGGGAGCTATTACAGCAACTTCAGGTTTAGCCGCCCCATCTATAATTATTATTGTAATAATTGCACATTACTTTCAAAAATTTAATGAACATCCACTAGTTCAATCGGCTTTTACTGGTATCAGACCTGCAGTAGCAGGTTTGATTGCTTCAGCAGCTTTTGAATTGAGCAGAGGTGAAATTTTTGCTGCTGAAAATTTTCGTTTAAACAGTAAAGTTCTCAATTTTATAGACTTAAAAGCTTTTTTGCTTTTTGTGATTATTTTTATTGCAGTAAGAAAATATCAAAAACATCCTGTTTTATATATAATTGCAGCCGCTTTAATTGGTATTATATTTAAATATTAAAAAATTTAATCTGAGTTAATCTCAATATTATATTCCGTAACTGAGAAATTTGGATAAGATTCAACAAAATTTAAATATTTATCCATTACACTCTGCAGATATCTGTAGTCATTTCCTACAGTTACAACTCCCACAACTGCTGTCTGTAGATAATCATGAGCATCCACTTCTGCAGCAGCAACATTAAATTTATTCTTGCTTTTCTGAAGCAGGCTTTTAATTATCTGTCTTTTATCTTTAAGTGAAGCTGCACCAGGCAGATAAAGCTTCAATCTACAGCTGGCAATTAGCATATTTTTTTCCTCCCTATTGTGTTATTCTAGATTATGCAAAATAAATTTATGAGTTATTCTCTCGTGAATTATTTACAAAATCATTATTATTCTGATCATTTATTTTATTTTTATTTTCATTTAAATATATTGTCCTGGTAGGAAAAGCAAACTCTACCCCAAGTTCATCAAATCTCTCCCTTAATTTAAAATTTATCTGCTGCTGGATGTCCATGTATACTGTATAATCACTATCCAGAACATAATAAACCGCCTGAAAAACCAGACTAAAATCTGCATATTCACTAAAATGTGCTCTTGCAAATTCTGTCTTTTCATTTTCTTTAATGATTTCCTCAATGATAACAGGTATCTTTTTTAATTTTTCCAGTGGAGTATTATATGTAACACCAAAACTAAAATTAATTCTTCTTTTCTCCATCCGCTTATAGTTATTAACTCTAGAATTGACAAGATCTGTATTTGATATAATAAGCTGTTCACCACTTAAACTTCTAATCCGGGTAGTCTTAATACCAATATGTTCAATATTCCCTTTATAATCTCCTACGATAACAAAATCTCCAACATCAAATGGTTTATCAAAATAGATTGTAAAATAATTAAAAAGATCATTCAAAATATTCTGAGCTGCAAAAGCAACTGCAATACCACCAATTCCCAGACCAGTAATCAGGCCGGTTATCTGAATATTTAAATTATCTAAAACAAACAATAAAGCTATACTCCAGAGTATAATTTTAAAAAGCAGTAATATTATACTTAATAATTTCTGCTGTTCATCACTTCTCTGTTTTTTATCCCAGTATTTTTTTATTAAATAAGAAAGAACATCCTGTAAAACCAGAACAGAATAAAACACAGTAAATATTATTAGAAAAATCCTGATAATATTATCCAAAAAAGTAACTGTTTTTAGCTGCTTAAAAATAAAATAAAATGTCAAAAAATAGACAAGTGGATATACTCTTTTATCTATAATATCTTCCAACAGTTCACAAAAAGACTTTGAATATTTTTTTACGATTATTTTAATTCTTTTTAAAATTATTCTATCAAAAAATTTCAAAAATATATATACTGCAAAAATAATAAGTAATGCTCTAAGATAATTACCGATAGAGTTATTAAATATAACAGTATTAAAAGTTAATTCTTCCATTAATATGACCTCCTCTTATAATATAGTTAGTGATATTTAATTTTATCACTAATTTAATATAAATTTCTTCTGTACTTCATATATTATATAATTTCTTAAAAATTCCTGCAGTAAGCTTTGTCGACATAAAAAAAAGAAAGTCTTCAGACCAAATCAAGGTCTTCAAAACTTTCATTAAAAATATTATCTAAGTAAATTTGTCTTTTCAAAAAAGTAAAATTATATTATTTTTAATTGGTGGAGGTGGTGGGAGTCGAACCCACGTACTGAATAGCTCACCCAGTAGTTTCTACGAGCGTAGTTCAGTTTTTATTTTCACAGTAAATGCTCCACTGAACAGGATCATTTACTGCTAGCCTGCTAAGTGTCCTTTCTTCCTACAGACTTCAGAAGAAAGTTAGCCTGTTTTGTATGGCACCTGAGACGACTCCACAGACAGGATCCGTTCAGGCGTTAACTGCCTACGCGGCAGCTAAAGCGTAATTATTATCGTTTGCAGATAATTTTATATTTTCCAGTGTTTAACGAGTGAAAGGAAATCCTCGACCCGCTTCTAAGAGGTTCACCATCCAGGCGAAGCCAGAACACCCCCGAATGTTTGTTTCTCTTTATTGCATAATTATTATAACCTAAAGGTCAGGAAATGTCAAACTTATATTGATATTTTTTAAAAAAATTAATAATCGCCCTTCTGCCGCCTATTAAAGGCTTTTTCCATCTCCCTTTTCGCAGTCTTTTTGGCAATATCTCTTCTTTTATCATGTTTTTGTTTACCCTTTGCAACTGCAAGTTCTACTTTGCAAATATTTTTTTTCAAATATAAAGTAAGCGGAACTAGGGTATAACCTTTTTGATTTGTATAACCGATTAACTTTCTTATTTGACTTTTATGCAGAAGGAGTTTTCGCTTACGTTCTGGCTCATGGTTAAATCTATTCCCCTGCTTATAAGGGCTAATATGCATATTGTGCAGATATACTTCCCCATTTTCTACTATAGCAAAACTATCTTTAAGATTGACTCTATGGTTGCGGATAGATTTAATTTCTGTCCCTTTTAATTTAATACCAGCTTCATAGACTTCTTCTATATAAAAATCATGTCTTGCTTTTTTATTTCTAGCTACAATCTCTATATCCTTATCAGCCAAAATTATCACTTCCTTATTTTAATCTATTTAAGATGATAATCAATTCTTATAAATCTTTAATTATCATTTAATTTATTAAACTACTTCTCATCTATTTTTTCAATAAGTTTAAAATCAAGCTCTCTTTCTTCAAGGTTAACACTATCCACTTTGATTTTTAACTCATCACCAATACGATATATTTTCTTAGTTCTTTCTCCAATAAGATGATATTTTTCTTCATCATAATGATAATAATCATCTTTAAGGTTCTTAATATGGATTAAACCTTCAACAGTATTTTCCAGCTCTACAAAAATACCAAATCCTGTTATACCACTTATTATACCCTCAAATTCTTCACCAATCTTATCCTGCATGAATTCAATTTTTTTGAGATCTACCGAATCTCTTTCTGCATCAACAGCTCTTCTTTCCTGCAGAGAACAATGATCGGCAATCTTGGGAAGTTTATTGTCCAATTCTTCCTGTCTCTGTTCACTTAAATAGCCTTTAGAAGCTGTTTCTTTAATTATTCTATGAGCAGTCAAATCTGGATAGCGTCTAATTGGAGATGTAAAATGACTATAATGAGTCACTCCTAATCCAAAGTGACCAATATTTTTTTCGGAATAAACGGCTTTCTTTAATGAACGCAGCATAACCGTTTCAATTATTTTTTCTTCTTTGCTTTCTCTTACCTGTTCAAGTATTTTCTGCAGTGCTCTGGGATGAATTCCATTTTTTACACCCTTTAAGCTGTAGCCAAAATTGTGAATAAATTCATTAAACTGCTGTATCCTGTCTAAATCTGGTTCTTCATGAACTCTATAAATAAAAGGCATCTCTTTCCATGACATTTCTGCAGCAACAACTCTATTAGCAGCAATCATAAATTCTTCGATAAGCTGTTCTGCTTCTCTATGACTTCTTTTAATCAAATTAATCGGTTTGCCATTATCATCAAGCTCAACTTTTACTTCTGAAAAATTAAAGTCCATACTTCCTTCTTCAAAACGTTTCTGTCTGAGTCGTTTTCTTAATTTATTCATCATTTCCAATTCATCTATAAAATCATTATATTTTTCTTTTAGTGCCTCATCATTGTTATCTAAAATAGCCTGAACTTCATCATAGGTCATGCGGTGATTTGATCTTATAACTGACTTAGTTATTTTATGATCTACTATTTCTATACCTTTTTTTCCACGTAATCTATAATCAATAAAAACCGTTAAAGTTAAACGATCAACATGTGGATTTAAACTGCAGATTCCATTAGAGAGTTTTTGCGGAAGCATTGGAATTACTCTATCTACTAAATAGATACTGGTTGCCCTCTCAAATGCTTCATCATCTAGAGCTTTACCTTCTTCTACATAATGACTTACATCAGCTATATGAACTCCGAGTCTATATTTATTTTCTCCTATTTTTTCTATTGAAACAGCATCATCCAAATCCTTAGCATCAGCACCATCGATTGTAACTAATTTTAAATTGCGCAGATCAGCTCTTTCTTCATCATTCTTTATAAGATCTTCACTTAACTGTTCAGGTACACTTTCAGCAGCATTCAAAACTTTATTTGAAAAATCACCAGGTAAGTCGAGCTGTCTAATAATTGCTTCTATATCAACACCTGCTTCACCTTTATAACCAAGTATCTCAATTATTTCACCTTCTGGATTGCGGTTTTTTTCAGGCCAACGGGTAATCTTTGCTACAACTTTTTGGCCATCTTTCGCATCTTTTAATCCAGTTGGTGGTATAAATATATCATTACAGATCCTTTTATTATCTGGTATAATAAAACCATAATTTTTATATAGTTCTAAATTACCAACGATTTTTTTGTTGCATCTTTCAATGATCTCTGCTACTTCTCCAGCCTGACTTCTGCCTCTATCTGAATGAACAGGCCTTACAAATACTTTGTCATTATGCATTGCACCATTCATATTTGAAGAAGAAATATAGATATCATCTTTTTCAGGATCATCTGGTATTAAAAATCCATTACCAGAAGCAGTCTTTTCTAATCTACCACCTATCAAATTAAACTTTTCTGGGACACCATATAATCCACTGGAATTTTTAAATAGATGGCCTGACTTTAATAAGTCATTCAGAAGTTCAGAAAACATTTTCTGCTGACCTTTAGAAACATCAAATCTCTCAAAAATCTCTTCTTTAGTTAAAGGGTGATGGACATCCTCACGCAATTTTCTCAAAACTTCTTTTCTGGCACTCATTTGTTAATCATCCCCTAATTTTAACGATTTTAAAATATCTATAAATCTTAATTTATAAACCTAAATCGTCCGAAATATCCTGCATGGCCGTTAACGAAATACTTATAAATTTTTTAAGTTCCAAATCCATTTCTTTACAGGATGCTATTACATCTCTATCAGCACCTTTAGCAAATGAATTATCAGAATATCTATTTAAAATAAACTCTGTATCTAATGATTCAAGCTTCTTATCTGGATGAATTAGTGCAGAAGCGACTATTAGTCCTGTTAATGGATCAGCAGCATAAAGTGCTTTTGCCATTAATGATTCCCTCGGCAGATCATGCATTCCATTATGAGCTCTAACCGCTTTGACGATTTTATCTTCCATCCCCATCTCTTCAAGTATTTCTGCCCCTATTAAGCTGTGTTTTTCTGGCTTATCTGCAGTATCTTCATAGTCAATATCATGCAGCAGCCCGGCAAGTCTCCACTTGTGCTCATCTTTCTCAAAATAATCTGCAAGCTCTGCCATAACCGCTTCAACAGCCAGACAGTGTTTGCGTAAATTTTTCTGCTTAATATTTTCCTTCATTAAATTTAAAGCTTCTTCTCTTTTCATATTTAAAAACCTCCTCAAAATTAGGCTTCCATAAATTTTGCATTAGCTCTAGCTTTTAATTCTCCATTTTCATCATATATTTCAGCTGAAGTATAATGGACAGTTCCAATACTTCTTTTTGTACAATCATCATACTTCCCTTTTATTAGAACTTTTTTCCCAATTTCTAAAGCTTTTTTAAACCTTACATTCAATTCTGCTGTAAAAGCCTTGATATCCCTATAACCTACCGCATATGCCATTGCTTCATCAAGAAGAGTTGCAACTAGACCCCCATGCATAATGCCGTCATATCCCTGGTGAAATTCCCCCGGAATAAATTCAGCCTCAACTTCTGTCTTAGTGATAGCTCTAAATTTTAATTTTAAAGATATAGGATTTTCTTCTCCACACGCAAAACACATGCCATCGTCAACTTCCGGCATTCTACCACACCTTTCTGCAAAAAAACCCTCCCGTAGTAATTAGCTACAAGGAGGGTAATAAGTCAATTTACTACTATATTAATTTTACATGAATAATGGAGCAAATACAAGTGAGACAATAGTCATTAACTTAATAAGAATATTTAATGATGGACCTGATGTATCTTTAAATGGATCTCCTACTGTATCACCAACAACTGAAGCTGCGTGAGTATCTGTACCCTTACCGCCAAATGCTCCAGATTCGATATATTTTTTAGCATTATCCCATGCACCACCAGCATTAGCCATCATAATAGCTAATAAAACACCAGAAGATAAAGCACCTGCAAGCAGTCCTCCAAGAGCCTGCACATCCCAGAGACCGACTACTACTGGAACAACTACAGCCAAAAGACCTGGTAAAATCATTTCTTTTAGTGCAGCAGTTGTACTAATATCAACACATTTTCTGTGATCAGGTTTTTGAGTACCTTCCATAATTCCTGGCATTTCTTTAAACTGTCTTCTTACCTCTTCTATCATTTCTCCTGCAGCTTTACCTACAGCTTCCATAGTAATAGCTGAGAATAAGAATGGCAGCATAGCTCCAATAAATAGCCCAATAATTACCTGTGGATTTGTTAAACTAATAGAATCAAGTTCTACAGCCTGAGAAAAAGCGGCAAAAAGTGAAAGTGCTGTTAAAGCAGCAGAACCAATTGCAAATCCTTTTCCAATTGCAGCTGTAGTATTACCAACTGAGTCCAATTTATCTGTAATATCTCTAACTGAAGAATCAAGCTCAGCCATTTCTGCAATTCCACCTGCATTATCAGCAATAGGCCCATATGCATCAACAGAAAGTGTAATACCTGTTGTAGAAAGCATTCCTACAGCAGCCATCGCAATACCATAAAGACCTCCAAAATTAAACGCCAAATAAATAGCAATAGCAATAACTAAAATTGGAAACATAGTACTTCTCATACCAACAGAAATACCACTAATTATATTAGTAGCTGTACCTGTTTGAGACTGACGGGCAATATGTTTAACTGGCCCATAATGTTCAGATGTGTAATACTCTGTTATTCTACCAATTAAAGTACCAGCAACTAAACCAGCAACTAAAGCAATAAATACTCCCATGTCACCAATTAAATTAGAAACTAAAAAATATCCACCAATAACTGTTATTCCACCGGCAACCAGTGTACCTCTTTCCAGTGCCTTAGCTGGATTACCACCTTCTTTTGCTTTAACAAATCTAGTACCTATAATAGCAGCAATAATACCTAGAGCTGCAAGCAGCATCGGCAGCATAACATAATTTTTACCCATTACTACACCTAAAGTCATAGCAGCAACTATAGAACCAACATATGATTCAAATAAATCTGCTCCCATACCTGCAACATCACCTACATTATCACCAACATTATCAGCAATAACAGCAGGGTTGCGTGGGTCATCTTCTGGAATCCCAGCTTCTACCTTACCAACAAGATCTGCTCCAACATCTGCAGCTTTAGTATAAATACCTCCACCGACACGTGCAAATAGAGCAATAGAACTTGCACCAAAGGCAAAACCACGAATGAATTCTACATTATTTGCAAAAAATATGTAGAGAATTCCAAGACCTAATGTTCCGAGACCAACAACAGACATTCCCATTACTGAACCACCAGAAAAAGCTACATTTAGAGCTTCATTAAGTCCCGTCTGAGCAGCATTAGTTGTTCTAGCATTTGCTTTTGTAGCTATCTGCATACCAAGAAAACCTGCTAATGCAGAAAAGAAAGCACCTAAAATGAAAGAAACTGCTGTCTGCCAACCTAAACTAGGAACAAAAGACATAATAACTGCTACTACAATAACAAAAATAGACAGCATCCTATATTCGCGCCCCAAAAAGGCCATAGCCCCTTCATTGATTGCACGCGACAATTCTGCCATTCTATCACTACCAACACTTGCTTTATTTACTTTTCCTGTTAGAATAAATGCAAAAATAAGGGCAATTATTCCAGCCAGGGGTGTATAAAAACTCATGCACCAACCTCCTTATAAATTGATAATTTCCTTATAATAATTATATTTGAGCATAATTTCAAATAAATTGATCATACCATTAATACAAATAATAAAATACAAATCTCCAAAAATACCATATTTAATAAAATCTAAAACAGATAATATGAATAATATTATCTTCGACTATTAGAAATACTAATAATAAATAATATCAATTGTTTTTTGTCAGATTTTGATTCTAATCTACTGTATAGTTAAGTTTAAATTAATATCAGTTTAAAGTTTTGAACAACATCTAAATTGTAAAAAGTATTATAATATCGCTAAAAGTAGAGAGTTAATCATAAATAATACTGCCGCTACAGTTGTCGCCTTACTAATTTTATCTTCCATTTTCTTACCAGATTTACCAAAGAAAGTTGTGGCACCCCCATCAATAGCTCCTGAAAGACCTGCACTTTTACCAGATTGAAGTAAAACTCCCACAATTACAGCAATAGCTATAATAAAATGAATTACTTTAAGAACAAACACTTTAATCTCACCTCCACAAATAAATCTTTGATTTTACCATTTCAGCACAGCTTTAATTTTAACATAATAAATAAAAAAATACAATAATTAGAGTAGAAAAACTAAAGCAAAATCCTGTATACCATTTAAAATAGCAATACAGGACTTATTAGCTTTAACTTTATTTAATATATTTTTATATTCTTTTTTGAGCTTCTTCTCTCTCTATACCTTTAATTTTACAAATTATTATTTCTCTAAAATCTGTTAAAAGTGAATAAAATATCGGAATAATAAAGAGAGTCAAAATAGTAGCAAAGCTCAATCCACTAACCACTACAACTCCAATTGGCTGAGACATCTCTGCACCTTCACCAATACCAAGCGCAATTGGAATAAGTGCCAAAATAGTCGTCAATGCAGTCATCATAATCGGTCTAAATCTTACTATACCACCAGTTATGATCGCCTCTAATTTATCTTTACCACCTCTGCGAAGTGTATTTATATAATCGACCATTACTATCGCATTATTAACAACAATACCTGCAAGTGTAATAAGGCCGATTAATGAAGAAACTGAAATTACACTACCACTAATAAAGAGGCCTAAGATTACTCCAATTATCGCAAGTGGAATAGAAAACATAATGATAAATGGATGAATTAATGACTCAAATTGTGAAGCCATGACCATATATACCAATACTATTGAAAGTAAAAATGCATAGCCAAGACTTGTAAAAGATTCTTGAAGATCTTGGAATTCACCCTCATAACTGACTTCATAACCTTCAGGTAGTTCAAAATCAGCAAGGCGTGCTCTTATATCTGTCATTACACTGCCAAGGTCACGATTAAAAAGATCAGCAGTTATCTCTGCATATCTTTCTTGATTTATTCTTAATATCTCAAATGGCCCATCAACTGTTTCAAGTTGGGCAAATCTATCTAAAGAAATTCTTGAACCAGATGGTGTTGAAATATTTAAGTTATTTAGTTTATTATAAGAATCAATTTCTTCTTCTTCAAGCTGAACTCTAATATCATATTCTTCTCCTTCAATCTCATATTTTGTGGTAACAGTTCCTGTTACAGCATTTCTTACTGTTGTAGCAACTTGACGTGCATTTAAACCAAATTGACTGGCAATTGAGCGGTCAATTTTAATCTGAAGTTCAGGTCTTCCTTCTTCAAAACTGTCTTCAATTTCTCTTAAACCTTCCACACTTCTTATCTCTTCAACAGCAAGTGCACTATATTCTTTTAAGACATCAAGTTCAGGACCCTTTATTTTAACATTAACTGGTTTTTCATTTCCGCCCATTCCACTCTGGGTTGCAACTTCAAGGTCTAAATCAGGTATTCTAACTCTCTGCCTAACTTCTTCCATAATTTCTTCAATAGATCGATCTCGCTCAGATAAACTTACAAGATCAACATTAATTGAACCAGTATTACTGTTGCCTGCCCCCTGCATCATATTTTCTGTTCCCACACTTGTCATAATTATTTCTACTTCAGGAATATCAGCAAGAATATCTTCAATTTCTTTTGCAGCTTCATCAGATGCAGATAGACTGCTGCCTACAGGTAGATTATATATTATAGAGAAAGATCCCTGATCGGCTGATGCCATAAACTCAAATCCTAATTTAGGGACTAAAAATAAGCTGCCTACTAATAAGAGTACAAGGATTCCAACCACAATCCAGCGGTGGTCTAAAGCTAATTTTAACATCTTTTTGTAAGTCCTTATAATTTTTCCTTCTTCTTTCTGCCGCTCTATTTCTTCTTTTGTTATCTTTAATATTTTTGAAGAAAGCATAGGAATTAGAGTTAAGGCTACGATTAAAGAAGCTAAAAGAGAAAAACCTACTGTAAAAGCAAGATCTTTAAAAAGCTGTGCGGCAAGTCCCTCCACAAATAGTACTGGTAAGAAAACTACCACTGTAGTCATTGTAGATGCAACAATCGCAGTTCCAACCTCAGAACTCCCCTCACGTGCTGCTTCCATTTTACCTTCACCTATACTTCGATAGCGATATATATTTTCTAACACAACAATTGCATTATCTACTAACATACCAACTCCAAGAGCTAATCCACCAAGTGATATAATATTTAAATTTATATTAGCAAAATACATCAGCAAAAATGTGGCAATTATTGAGACTGGAATTGCAGTTGCAATAATTAAAGTGCTTCGTATATTTCTTAGAAATAAAAATAATATGATTACAGCCAGCAGTCCACCTATAACTGCATTTCTACTTACACTATCTATAGAATTTTGAATGAATTCTGCCTGATCAAAACCAAGATATACATTAAATCCACTATAATCTTCTTTAATATTTTCCATTTCTTCAGTAATTCGTCTTGAAACTTCTACAGTATTTGCATCTGTCTGTTTCTGTATTGAAATCCCAATACTTCTCCTGCCATTTGAACGAGAAATAGTATCAAGATCGGCAAAACCATCTTTTACATCTGCTAGTTCTTCAAGCTTGATTTGCCCTCTAGAGCCAACTGGAATATTAATATTTCTAATATCATCAAGTGTTTCAAATTTACCAATTGTTCTAACAAGCAATTCTTTATTTCCCTGTTTAATTTCACCGGCAGAAATATTTATATTTTCTCCTGCAAGAATATTTGCTACAGTATTAAAATCAATATTATAGTGGTTCATTTTATCTCTGTTTAAAGAAACAATAATTTCGCGCTCCATACCACCCTGTAAATTAACCTGAGCAACACCAGGTAGCCTCTCCAATCTTGGAGCAATATTATCTTCTACTTCTTTTTTAAGTTCATCTATTTCAAGATTATCTGAAGTAACTCCATAAATCACAATGGGAAGCATAGCTGGATCGAATTTAAAGATAAGTGGACTTGAAGCATCATCAGGCAGTACAGCACTACTAATTAAGTCAGTCTGTTCTCTCAAATTTTGAACAGCAAAATCCATATCTGTTCCCCAGTTAAATTCAGTAACCACTGTAGACTGGCCCATTGAAGAAGTTGAACTTATATTTTTAACACCTTCAACAGTAGAAATTGAACTTTCTATAGGTCTTGTAATCAAATTTTCAATTTCTTCAGAGCCTACACCTTCATAAGTTGTTACAATTGCTGCACCTGGGAAAGTAATATCAGGATAGAGGTCAATATTTAAATTAGTAAAAGCTACCAGACCAATGATAACTATCAATAAGATTAACATCGTTGTAGTTACTGGTCTAGAAATCGAAAAATCTGAAACTTTCATCGATTAATCACCTCGACCTCAGCATTAGCTTCAATCCTATTCTGACCTTTAATGATTACATTTTCCCCAGCTGTTAAGCCTTCTAAAACTTCGACCTGTGTATCGGTAATTATTCCAATTTCTATCTCTTTTTTAACCGCACGTTTATCTTCAACTACAAAGACATAAGGTGAATCTGTATTTAAGTCAACAACACTTGCTATTGGAACAATAACTGCATCTCCAGCTTTACCTTTTGTTAATTGAACAGATGCAAACATTCCAGCTTTTATCTTTTGACCAGGATTATCTATTTTAACCTCTACTTTAAAAGTTCTGCTCTCAGGATCTGCTGCAGGACTAATGCTGCTGACTTCCCCTTCAATATAATGCTGCATAATTTCTGGTTTAACATTAACCTTATCTCCCAAATTAATGCGGGAAACAGATGCTGCTGTTAAATCAATTTCTACCTGCAATTCTTCTAAATCAATTACCCTCAGCAGAGGCTGTCCTGCAGATACAAGTTCACCACTTTCGACATTTAGCTGAGAAATTGTTCCCTTGATTGGACTTTTAATAACACTGTCTTTTAAATTAATATTAACTTCTTCTAATCCTGCTTCTGCCTGTCTTACCCGAGCTAGAGAAGCCCTTTTTTGTTCTTCACGTGCTCCTTTTTTAACCTCAGATAAATTTGCCTCTGCAACCCTAAGATTGGTCTGGGCACTTTTATACTGACTTTTTGCATTTTCCAGCTGCTGTTTGAGTTCTATCGGATCATTGTAATTTTTACGGCTCAATTTATACAATTCTTCAGCTGTTTTATATGCTCTTTCAGCCTGCAGAAGCGCTGTTTTAGCATTATTTAAATTTGATTTTGAATTTTTATAAGCACTTTCAGCATCTTCAAAATCTTTTTGAGAAATTACATTATCACTGTATAATTTTTCAGCTCTCTCATATGCTCTTTTTGCTTGTGCAAAATTGGTTTCAGCCTGTTTTAAATTTTCTTTTGAACTTTTAAGCTGCTGTTCAGCTCCATCAAGCTGCTGTTCAGCATTTAAAAGCTGTTGTTTTAAGGATCTTTTTTCATTAAATATTTCTTCCATCAATCTTAGATTAGTTTCTGCACTTTTTAAATTTTTTTCTGCTTCTTCATATGAAGCTTCGGCTCTTTTAATTTCTTCTTCTGTGGCACCATTAAGCAGCTGATCATAATTGGCCTGGGCACTTTCCAGTGCAGCTTCTGCATTTTTTTTCTGTACCATAAGTTTATCCTGATTAAGAAGCACAAGCTCCTCATTTTTCTCAACCATATCACCCACTTCTACCAGAACCTTATCTGCTACTCCACTTAATTCTATAGGAACATCAACACTTTTTGCTGCACTAATTGTTCCGGTTAAATTTTCACTCAAACTGATATCATCTCTTATTGATTCTGTAATCTCAACAACTTCAGCTGCAGATGTATTAGCAGCTGCAATAAAAATAATTAAAGCTATTAATATAATTGTTTTATTTCTCATTATTAATCACTTCCTTAAAATATTCACTAAGTCTGCCGCTTTCATAAAAAATTCTAAACTTTTCTATTTCGTAATTATATTCTGCTTGAAGTAGAGATATTCGAGCTTGTCTATAAGTACTTTGAGCATTTATTACATCAATATTTTTTGCCACACCAGCTTCATAACTTTTATTGGCAATCTCAAGATTTTCTTCTGCATTTTCCAAAGAAAGCTCTTCGAGTTTTATTTTATTTTCAAGCTCATCTATACTGAGTAATGTATCTTCAACTTCTATATCAATATTTTCTAACAAATCTTTGATCGAGTTATTTATTTTTTCAATTTCTTTTTGCTGTTTAGCTGCCTCTATTTTAGACTTGCCTCCATCATAAAGAGGAATAGAACCAGTTACTGAAACAGACCAGCTTTCTTCATCAAAAAATTTCTCACCTTCCCAGTTATAAGAACCATTGATATTTATTCTGGGTCTTTGAGGTATCTCTTTGATTTTCTTATTAATCTCAACTATTTCTTTGTTTATCTCAAGTGCTAAAAGTTGACTGCTGTTTTCTACAGCTGTTTTATATAATTCGTTCTGATTTAATTTTAAATCAAGATTAATTTCAGGACGCTGAAGTATATAATCTTTATCAGATGTAATTAATTGATTAAATCTTCTTTTTGCTATTTTTAAATTATTTTCTGCTGTCTGTAGTTCTTCCTGAGCTTTACGCTGCTCAATCTGGCTCTGCAGAAGATCCTGTTTAATTACTAAACCAGCTTCAAAATTATTTTCTACAATCCTAAGATGCTCAGCTGCTATATCAAGAGCTTCTTCTCTAATTTCAACAACTCCTTCTGCCTGCAGAACACCATAATATGATTGAATCAAAGAAAAAAGTTTATCTTCAAGAATAGACTCATAATTTGCTCTTTCAGCTTCTATTCTATATTCTGCAATATCTTTATTTAAAAGAATTTCATTACCATACCAAACAGGTTGAGTTAACCTGAGCGAATTTGAATATGTTGTATCTGAACCTTCAGTATAATTTGGAATGTTCTCATTAAATATTCCTTCTAAATTTATTTCTCTTCTTCCTTCATCCACTTTAGTATAGGTGCTGTCTAGAGTGACAGTTGGAAAAAATGATCTGTAAGCAAGATCAATATTGGCCTCAGCATTTTCTATATCAATTCTAGAGTTTTGAAGTTCTCTATTTTCTTCAATCAGAATTTCTACAGCTTTTTCTAAATTAATTTCCTCAACTGCAGCAGCCGTTAAAGGGAAAATCAATAACATTAAAAGTACAAAAACATATAAATAAATTTTTCTCAATTTAATTCTCCTTTCTTTTTATACCATTCATCACAAAATCATAGGTAAATTCTATTTGTTTTTCAATATCTGCGAATTCTTCTAAAAGCCAATCTGCATGTGAGGTGAATAATACAGCAAGCATCATAACTGCAGTATTACGAGGATTACAGTCTTTGATACTTCCCTCTTCTATTCCCTGCTCAATTATTTTTTTGAAGATATCGATATTCTGATTATGCTTTTCTTCAACTTTATCTTGAAATTCAGAACTAATCAGTTCTACATTATTCCTTAAAATATTAGCAGTTTTTGCATTTTCTACTAATACTTCAACTCCAAATCTTATAATCTCATATATTTTTTCATCTGCACTAATATCTTTAACAGTTATTTTTTTAAAATGACTGCTGAACATATCCAATCCACTCAGCAATAACTCTCTAAATAATTCTTCTTTACTATCAAAATGCCAGTAAAGTGTTCCTTTGCTTACTCCTGCTTCTTTTGCAATCATCGTCATAGAAGCAGTGTGATAATTATTTTGAGAAAATATATTTAAAGCTGCCTTTAATATCTCACCTCTAGTATCAGTTTTTTTCATCTAACTCCTCCTCGACTAACCAGTCAGTTTATGAATATTATAACGCAAAAAAAAAACTTATGCAAGCTAAAAATTACATAAGTTAAATGTTTTTATAAATATTTTTTTAATTGTAATTGCTCTATGGGGAACCCGAGCAGATTCGTTATTCATAGAACTTAGCCTTTTTACAGATAACTAGTTAAAAAGAAAATC
>CAZYRX010000025.1:0-2809 GCA_964649895.1 uncultured Halanaerobium sp. | reverse complement strand
AAGAAAATCTACTACTTCTGGATCAAAATAATTGCCCCTATTATCACAAATAAATTCAACTGCTTCAGAAACTTTAAGTGCAGGTCTGTAGGCACGGTGAGAAATCATTGATTCAAACACATCAGCAGCTGCAATAATTTTAGATTCTAATAATATTTCATCTTCTTTAAGACCATAGGGATAACCAGAACCATCATTTCTTTCATGATGTTGAAGTACTATTTTTTTTATTTTCTTATTAAATTTAATTTCTTTAATTATTTCATATCCCATTTCCGGATGTTTTTTTACCATTTCAAACTCAAGTTCTGTTAAACTACCCGGCTTAAAAAGTATACTTTTAGGTACATTAATTTTACCGATATCATGCAGTTGAGCACCTGTTTTCAATATTGATAATCTTTTTCTATCAAATTCCATCATTTCTGCTATCTTAATTGATATCTCAGAAACACGACTACAGTGCTGTTTTGTGTAAGGATCCCTCTCTACAGTTATATTTGCAAGTGTATCAATAATAGAGTCAACTGTTTCTCTTAACTGCATATTCGTTTTAATTAATTCCTGCTGTTGATTTATTTTATTCCAGTAAGAAAGTATCAGATTACTGGCTGCATTTAACAGCTGTACATCTTCAGCACTCCATTTTCTAACAGATTCAGTATCATCAAAACCCATAAATCCAATTAACTCATCATTATATATCGGTATAACAAGCACAGATTTTATAAGCTGTTCTTCTAAAATCTCTTTTTCATTTTTACCTATCTCTGGTATTTTAGCAACATTATCAATAATTATAGGTTTATTTTTCTTTAGATTCTCCATCCACCAGGGAAACATCTTGCTTTCAAGATCAGTTAAATAATCAATCTGCGCTTCTGTTCCTTCAGCACACCATTCATATGTATTATCCATGATATTTAGACCATCTTTAAATTCAAATATATATACTCGATTTGAATGAGTTATTTTCCCCAATCTTGCAAGAACTCTATTAATATTATTATTATCATTTTTAGTGAGAAGTGCTGTGATTTGATTCATTTCCTGTTCAAAATTAATCCTATAATCCAACTTTGATTTGTAATCCTTAATTATTTGAGCTGAATTAATATTATAATTCTCATAAATTTTTCTCAATTTATAAACCTCCAAATAAACTATTATCTTCTTGTTAATATTATAACTGATGCCTATAAAAATTGGAAATCGAGTTATGTCCGTTAAAACAACGGACATTTGACATTGATAACTTTTATTATTAATGATAAAATTGCTAATAAAGAGTTAAGATAGTTTATATTAATAATAGTTAATAAAGCTTTTTTGAAGATAATGCTGAATAAAATATATTATCAGGAGGTATGAAATTGACAAAAAATACTTTTGATAAAAATGGAGAGATGATGATTCAAAAATGGTTGAATAGTGATCCACAAATTAAGCATCTTACTTTGAAAGCAATAAAAAGTCTGCCTCATAAAGTAAATGAAATTTACACAGCATTAGAAAATAATTCCTATAAGAAAGCAGCTTTTAAAGTTCATAACTTAAAAGGCCTGGCTATTAACTTTAATCTAAAAGAAGTATATATAATTACAGAAAAATTAAATACAGAACTTAAAAAAGAAAGTTTTGATTTGAAAAAGATAAATATCTTATATCAAGAATTAGATAACTTGGTTAAAATAATTCCTGATTCATACTTATAATATTAGAAAAAACAGAGGAGAATTATATGGATTTAAATAATAAAAATGTACTGTTTGTAGATGATGAAAAACTTATTTTAGAAAAAATAAAGTTGAAATTCAATAATAGTTCATTAAATATTTTTTTTGCTGAAAATGGTAAAAAAGCTCTAGAAATCTTAGATAATGAATCAATAGCAGTAATTGTTAGTGATCTTAATATGCCTAGTTTTACTGGTGTTGAATTTTTAAAGATTACAAACAGCAAATATCCTAAAATCCCAAAAATTATTTTTTCCATCTATTCAGAACAAAAATTTATGAAGACTATTCAAGAAGAAAATGTATTTTTTTACCTTCCTAAAGATGAGATTAAAGAACGTTCAGATTATCAGGATAAACTGCTGCCAATTATAAAAAAAGCATTAAAGAAATTTAATGAAATTAATTGAATTTTTTTAAAAGGAGAAATATAATGCCCCAAAATATTACAAGCAGACAAATAGAAATTTTATATGAATTATTGAATATTGATGAAGAACAAAAATATATAACTAATAGCCAATTATCTGAAAAAATAGGGGTTTCTAAAAGAACTATTAGAAGGGAATTTAAAATATTGGACCAATATTTTAAAAATAGGGAGAATATCCGTTTAATTAAAAAAAGAGGTAAGGGAACAAGATTATTAGTAAATCAAAAAGAAAAACTGCAGCTTATTGAACTCTATCAAAAGCGTCAGCAAAATTTAAATTCTATAACTCCCGAAAAAAGAAAAACAAAAATTATTTATTATTTTCTTAAGAATAACCGCCTTAATAATATAAATTTCTTAGAAAAAGAATTAAATATCAGCAGTTCAACCTTAAATAGAGATTTAAATGAAGTAGAAAAATTTCTGAGAAAATATGATTTAACATTAAAAAGCAAGGATAAAGTTAGAGAAATATATGGGAATGAATTTAAAAAGAGGGTACTCACTGTCAATATTATTCTTGAAATGCTGCCCGAAGAAAAACAGCACAAACTCCTCCGCAAATTAAAAAAAGGGGAAGTTTTAAAAATAGAAAATTACAATCTTTTAGAAGAATTGAATCTTTTATCTAAACTAAATA
>CAZYRX010000024.1:0-29608 GCA_964649895.1 uncultured Halanaerobium sp. | reverse complement strand
TTAGCCATTTTACAAATAAATAAATTATTATGATCTTTTTGAGTTAAAGAAACTAGAACATCCGCTTTATAAGCTCCAGCATCCTCTAAAACTGCTCTTTCGGTTGCATCACCAAATACTATTGTCCCATTAATCTCTTTTGAGAGATTTTCAGCAAGTTTATGATCTTTATTAATTATTGTAATAAAATGTCCCTTAGAAATTAATTTTTTAGCAAGATGATAAATTAACTTACCACCACCAATAAGAATTATATTCACTATAATCCCGTTCCTTCCTGAGCAATTTCTTTAATAATATTATCTACCAAAAGAGAAATCTGGGAGAATATCTCAATTCTATTATCATTCTTATACATTTTTTCCACATCAGGATTTATAGTCCTAACCATTATTCTCGGAACATCAAAACTCTCTTTTGCTATTTGAGTAATAAGGTAATTCACCTGATCATTACCAGTTGTTACAATAATTAAATCTGCTGATTCAATCTTTGCTTCTTTTAAAACATCACTCTCCATAGCATCTCCCTCTATTTGAAATCCAGAAAAATCAACAGGGAGCATGCTTAAGGAAGCAGGATTCTGCTCAACCACAACGACTTCATGACCTGATCGAGATAAATTACCAGCTAACAAAGATCCAGTTCTGCCTGAGCCAACAATTAATATAAACATCTATTCCTCCTCTTTTTCATCTCCCAGGTTCATATTATCTATATCAACTGCACCTATACTCTCCCCTGCTCTCTCAATATTATCATTAGCAGGCTCATAAGAAGGATCAAGGGCAAGAGCAGCTCTATACATCTTCATTGCTTCACCCTGTTTATGCTGCATTTCATAAATAACACCAAGCAAATTAAATGGTTCTGGTTTTTCTGCATTTAATGAAGTCGCCTTCTGAAGCATTTCTTTAGCTTTAGAAAAATCTCTTTTATTTATTGCATTTTTAGCAAGAGTAATATAATCTTCAAAAGTTTCTGTTTCCTTTTCACTCTTCTCAAACTCATAGCGTTTAAAAACATTTTCAACAATTTCTATAATTTCTTCTGGCTTAAATGGTTTTCTTAGATAATCTATTGCTCCTAGTTTTAAAGTTTCTACTGCAGTTTCAACACTTCCATAACCTGTGATTAAAATAACTTTAGTTTCTACTTCTTCATCTTTTATTTCTTTCAAGAATTGTATGCCGTCCATACCCGGCATTTTCATATCTAATAAAACAACAGGAAAATTTTCTTCTTTTATTTTTGTCAGACCATCTTCACCATTTACTGCTGTTTCTACATCATAACCAGCTTTAGTTAATGCAGTTTTAAGAGTTAAACGAATATTTTTTTCATCATCTACAATTAGAACTTTTTTATTCATTATTTTTTTCCTCCTTGATATTTTCTTCTACTGCACTTAATAGATCAACCTGTGTAACAGGTTTAACCAAAAAATCTGCAGCTCCTAAAGAAATAGCTTTTTGAATATCATCTTCTTCAGAAAGAGCTGATAATATAATAACTGGGATGTCTTCAGTTGCTGCATCTCCTTTTATGGCTTCTAATACTAAAAAGCCATTCATTTTGGGCAGCCTTAAATCCAGCAAAATTAAAGCAGGATTTATCTCATTTGCCTTATCTACAGCTTCTACCCCATCAACAGCTAATTCAACATCATAACCAGCTTTTTCTAAACTTTTACCAACAACTAATCTGATATTCTTTTCATCATCTACTAATAATATTTTGCTCATTCTTCTTCCTCCTGATACCCAAATCTTGGTATATAAAAAGAGAACTTTGATCCTTCTCCTTCTTCGCTGTCAACCCAGATTCTTCCATTGTGTGCTGTGATTATTTCTTTAGAAATTGCAAGACCCAAACCAGTTCCACTCTTTTCTTCTTTATTATTACCTGCTCTTACAAATTTTTCAAAAATCTTATGTTGATACTCTTCTGGTATTCCAGGGCCATTATCTTTCACAGAAACTAAAACTCTTCTACCTTTAACGTCAGAACTAACTTCTATTTTCCCCTGATCTGCATATCTTAGAGCATTTCCAACCAGATTGGATATAACCCAACTTATTTTAGCTGGATCTGCCCAGGCAAATATATTTTCTTTACTCTTTTTAAATACTAGTTCCATATTTTTTTCTTCTGCTTGTTTGTAAAATGGACTTAAAGTTTTTTCTATTATATTATTTATATCAGTTTTATCAAATTCCATTTCTATTCTTCCAGATTCAATTTTTGATAGATCAAGCAAATCACTTACCAGCTCCGTTAATCTTTCTACATCTTCATAAGCAGCTTCTAACAATTCTCGCTGTTCCTCATTCAACTCTCCTGTATCTTCATTAATGACCATACTTAAACCCATATTCATTGATGTAAGTGGGGTCCTAAATTCATGAGATACCGTAGAAACAAATTCAGATTTCATATTGTCAATTTCTTTTAGTCTTGTTATATCTTCCAGAAGAGTAACTGTAAATTGATATTCTTCTTCATCATCTCTAACCTGGTTTGTAGATATTCTATAATGTCTTTCTTTATCATCCTTCTTTATAACAAAAGTATTGTCTTCTTTTTCTTTTGGATCTTTTATATAGTCAAACAGTTTTTCCGATTGAATAACTTCTAAAAAATGTGTGTCTATTACATCTTTTTCAATAGAAAATAAATCTTTTGCAGCTTCATTAATTAAAACAATTCTGTTATCCTGATCAGTAACTATTAAAGGACCGGATAAATTATTTACAACTGCTTCAGATTTCTCTTTTTCCATCACTAATTTTTTGACATTTATTTTTTCATACTCTTTTAACTTAAAAATCATCTCATTAAATTCATCTGCCAGAGTCCCAATCTCATCTTCAGATGCAACTTCTACTTTTTGCTGAAAATTTCGATCAGCTACTTTTTTAATTCCTTTACCCAACTCTTTAATTGGTCTAAGTATTTGTTTTGTTAAATATAAGGCAAAAATTAGTGAAAATATTGTAACAGAGAGAGCTAAGATTACTGTATAAATTATCGCCTGATTTGCTCTGCTGTTTGCATTCTGCTGTGCATCTACCATTGCCTGTCTGTTGATTTCTCTTAATTCTCTTATATCATTTTTGATTTCTGTAAATATTGGTAAAAGCTCTTCATTATATATTTCCCAGCGTCTATCTTCATCCGCATTATTGAAATCATCAAATTTAGATACAAATTCAAAATATTTATCACTTATTTTTTCAAGGATTTCTCCTTCACCTTCAATTGTAATATTATCTTCAGCTCTAGCCAGCCAGCTGTAAAATTCTTTTTCATTACGCCTGAATATTTCCTGGCCCTGCTCTTCAGGAGTCCTAAGCAAGAGTAATAAGGCACTATCCTGACGTTCAATAGATTCCACCATACTATCACTAGCTTTTATGCTCCGGTAATTTTCTACAAGAATATCATTTATAGCATTTGATAAAATCTCAAAATTATAAATACTCCAGCCAACAACACCTGCCAGAATCAATATCATAACTGCAAAACCGAGAAGAATTTTCCCTTTAAGAGTTTTTATTTTTATCTTCACATTATACCTCCCATTTCTGACAAGGATAATTAATCATTATATTCTTTAAGCTTATCAAGACTTTCATTTTTACCCATAAGTACAAGTCTATCCCCTTCTAAAATTTTATCATTTGCACCAGGAGAAATATGTAAGTCTTCACCTCTTTTAATAGCCATAACATTTACATTGAACTCTGATCTAAACTGTAATTCCTTCAGAGTTTTTCCTATCATTTTATTTGTAGCAATAATTTCAATAACTCCATATTCAGGTGCAAATTCGATATAATCTAAAACATTAGAAGAAATAAGATTATGAGCAATTCTAACCCCCATATCTCTCTCAGGATAAATAACCCTATCTGCTCCTACTTTAGTTAATACTTTACCATGTAAAGTATCTGGAGCTTTTACAATTACATAAGGGACATTAAGCTCTTTTAGGATCAAAGTGCACAATATATTTGCAGAAATATTATCACCAATACTTACAACTGCTACATCGAAGTTTCTAACTCCTAAAGTCTTAAGAGCTTCTTCGTCTGTTGCATCAGCCTCAACAGCATGGGTAACCTTACTTGCAATAGATTGAACTCTTTCTGCATCTTTATCTATAGCTAAAACATCATAATCATTTTCTGCCAGTGTTTCAGCCACACTGGATCCAAAACGCCCAAGTCCTATAACAACAAATTGTTTCATTTATTAAACCCCCTGTAATATTTTAACCTACCATAACTTTTTCTGTTGGGTAATGATATACGCCCTTCTGCATTCTCTCACCAAAAGCTAATGCTAATGTAAGAGGTCCGACACGACCAGCAAACATAGTTATTGTAATTAACACACGACTTATTTTAGATAAACCTCCGGTTATGCCGGTAGAAAGCCCTACAGTTCCAAAAGCAGAAACTGTTTCAAATAAAACATCGATAAATTGAAAATCTTCAATCACTAAAATTAAAGAAGTCATTAATACTACCAAGCCAGCTGCTAATAAAGCAATAGAAAAAGCTTCATAGACTATATTTCTTTCAATTCGTCTATTATATATTTCCATATCACTTTTACCCTTAATCATATTTTTTAATGTTATCAGCATAACTCCAAAAGTAGTAGTTTTTATTCCACCACCTGTAGATCCTGGAGATGCTCCAAGAAACATCAAAATAATAATTAAAAATAATGATGACTGTTTAAGAGCCCCAGTCGGTAAAGTGTTAAACCCGGCTGTTCTTGGTGTAACTGATAAAAACATTGCAGAAAGAACCTTGTCCAATAAAGGTAGACCTTCCATAGTGTTATTATATTCTAAAGCAAACATAACAATAAACCCAAAAATTAGCATTGCTGCAGTAACTACAATAACTATTTTTGTCTGTAAGGTTGTATTTTTAAATTTAACACGGTTATAGATCTCAAGCATAACACCAAAACCAATACCACCGAGAATAATTAAAATCATGATAACAAAATTTATTGTAATATCTCCTGTAAAACTTTCGAGACTGTTGCCAAATAAATCAAAACCAGCATTATTAAATGCAGAAATTGCATGAAAAATTGATAAATATACTGCCCTCCAGAAAGTATAATCCTGACTTAAGCGGAGAAATAATATCGCAGCTCCTACTCCTTCTATAGCAAAAGTAAATCCTAACAAATACTGCACTAATCTAACCATACCTGAAATTTTATATTGGTTTAAATCTTCTTGAATTATCATTCTTTCTTTTAAACTAATTTTTTTACCTATTATTAATGCAAACAATGTTGACATCGACATTATGCCGAGACCACCAATCTGAATCATCAGCATAATAACCGTAGAACCAAAAATTGTAAAAGCTTCTTTTGTATTTACAACGATTAAACCTGTTACACAGGTGGCAGATGTTGCAGTAAATAGAGAATCAATAATACCAAGACCCTGTCCGTCTTTAGTTGCAATAGGTAACATAAGTAGTATAGTACCTGTTAAAATTACAACAAAATAGCCTAATACCAGATACTGTGCTGGTGTGAGACTTCTTTTGGTTATGTTCATTTTTGATCTCTCCTAAACTCATTAAATTAAGAAAAGTATGTAATATACCGGAAATGTATAAAATATTAAAAAAACACTACAGAAAGACTGTAGTGTCAAATTAATTGAGATTTATATCAGTGACGGCAGTCTGTCCTTTATTAAAGTCTACGGAGTTAGCTGTCGGGCTAGAAGTAAAGGTCTTCCTCTAGAATAGATTAGCCCCAAAAAGTGGGTCCCCCGCTCTCTGATGAGATTAGACAACAGATTATTATATTATAAATTGATTTCTTTTTATAATTAAACCACAGAATAAAAAACATGTCAATTACAAATCATACTTTTTATTATATTTTCAAACAAAAAACTTTCTTATCTTATTTTAACACTTAGATCTCAAAAAGACAAATAATTGTATAAAGTAATACTATAGTTATCAGTCATTTATATTCTATTTTTTTAATTTTATTCCTTTAGTTTTAATATCTATAATTTTTTCTTTGTAAAGACCTCCAATAGCCTTTTTGAAACTGCCCTTGCTTATTTTTAATTTGTTTTTGATTTCCTCAGGTGAACTATTATCAGTCAAAGGTAAAAATCCATTATTCTTTTTTAATTCATTAAGAATTTTTTCTTTTGCATCTTCAATTTTTCCGTACCCAATTCTTCTTAAACTAACATCAATTTTATTATCATCTCTTATTTTTTTTATATAACCCTTTGTTTCAACTCCGACAGAAAGATCTTTATAAATATCGTCTTCATAAACTAGACCAAAATATTTATTATTGATAATAACTCTTACACCAAGGTCAGTAAATCTATCAATTAAAATATCTACTTCATCACCTCTAGAAAAATCAACTTCTTCTGGTGCTTCTTCTATCTTATCATAATCAATTTTATTTCCACTCATTTAAAAAACACTCCTCAAATTATTATTAGCTCGATCTTTAATTCAATATATAATATAGAAAACAAATCTTATAAAATGCTTACTAGTATTATTATAACTTAATAGAAAAAAATATCAATGTTATTTGTTGAACCTGACTAATTAAATTTTAAATAATCAAAATTTATCCGAATTCACTTGACACAATTTTCACATATATGTTAAAATACAGTTAATGTGAAAAGTTCAATAAAATATTATAAGGAGGAATTTTTATGAAGATTAAGACAATTACATTATTATTAGTGATATCTGCGCTTTTATTCGCACCTGTTATTAGTGCTCAGGATACTGTTTCATCTCCATCAGTTGTTGTAGATGAAGAAACTCTGATGAATGCAGTTGGCAGTGATGCAGCATGGATCGTTATTATTCAGCAGGACATGGAAACTGATAAGGAACTAGTTTTAGAAGGGAAATATACAGATGATGGTGAGGTTGACCGCAAGTTAGCTCTTTATGATCAAGATTCAGATCATAATGTAACCGAAAGATATACTTTAACAGCACCAAGTATTACTGTAAAAAGCCCAAGCGCAAGATTCCAGGGTGGTATCTTCGAAGGTGATGTTTACGTAGAAGCTGCAAACTTTACATTGAGAGATTTTAAAGTAGACGGTAATGTTTACTTTGAGAATGAAGAAGCTAAACGTACATTTACAATTCAAAGAGGTGCAGAAGTTACTGGTACACTCGAGTAATCTTTTGAAACTATTTTAATAATTGTTAAAAAACCGGATGATATTATATCATCCGGTTTTTCTTATGTATTTATATGTATTTATATAAAATTTATCTTTAGCTTGAAATAATGAAATATTCATTAATATTAAGTCCATTAAGTTACTTATATAACATAGCGAATAATATAGTCTATCTAATTATTATATTTTCTAATAACCTAATTCGAAATCAACAAGATTGATAAGAGTTTTATTTTGTATATATTTAGATAAATTTTTGTAGAAAATATCAAATCTTCTTTTATCATTTGTTGGAGAAAATCCTGAACTATGTTGGGTTAAAATAACATTTTCTAAATCCCATAGTTCACTATTTTCAGGCAGTGGTTCAGGATTAGTTACATCAAGACCTGCACCAGCTATCCAATTTTCTTTTAATGCTCTAATTAAAGGCTTCTGTTCTATCAATTCTCCTCGGCCAATATTAACTAAAAAAGCAGAGTTCTTCATCATTTTTAATTTATTTTCATCAATTATTCCCTCTGTTTCTTTCGTAGCCGGCAGAGCTAATATAATATAATCTGACTCCTTAATTAGCGGTTCGAGTCCAGTACTGCTGAACTGCTGATCAATATAGTCAGGTTTTTCTGACTTGTGCCTTTTAAATCCTATTATCCGAGCACCTAAAGCACTTGCTCTTTTGGCTACCTCACTTCCAATATCACCTAAACCAATAATACCAACTGTCGAGTCAAAAAAATCTAAGACTTCATATTGTTTTTCCCATTTGTTTTCCTGCTTTTTTAATGTGTAATGAGTTAGATTACGATTATATGATAATATCATGGCAATGACATGCTCAGCTATCGGTTTACCATAGACTCCACTTGCATTTGTCAGGAGAAAATCATCATTTAGATAAAGTTCTTTATCTGCATAGTTATCAACCCCTGCACTCGGAAGCTGCAGCCACTTTAAATTTTCTGCAATCTTGAGATGTCTATACCTGGGCCAGCCAAATATAATTTCTGCTTTTTTAATATCTTTTTCTTTAACATCTTTATAGTGCAGAGTATTAACATCAGCTCCCGGTTCTATTTCTAAGATGTTTTCTTCAGCATCATCAGTTAAATTAAATATTTTATTTGTAATAATTAATATATTTTTATTCATAAGTAGACTCTCCTATAAATTTAGATTCAAATAATAAAGTTGGAGGTTCTTTTTTTATTAGTCTATGAATAAGATCATATTCTTTAATTAATTTCATCAATTCTCTGCTTTTTAGTTCTGCATCTTTGAGATCTGCTGCAGCTTTTTCAATTTCAATCAGTAATGGATATTTTAACTGGCTGCAGTACATAATTTTTAAATCAACATTTAAAGGCTCATATTTACCAACATAACTTTCTCCATGAAATGACATGAATTTTCTATGTCCTAAACTTTCCAATTCCTTAATAATTTGATTGCTATTTTTTAATTCTTTTTTACCACCCAAAATATTTACTATATGACTCTCATTAAAATCATTAGTTATCATTTCACGGTACTCTCGACGAATATTAATTCCTTCACCTAAATCAGCTTCTTTGTAGGCCAAAGATGTTACTGAATTATTATTATATTCATTATTACTTATTCTGAGTACAATATCTTCTTTAAAAAGATCCAGTCCATAATGAGTTGTTTCCCATATTACCTTTTGTGTTATAGATTTTTCTACAAAAGGAAGTGCTTTAAAAATCTCCTCTTTGTTTTTAAATTTAAATCTGCTTTCTACTTCAAAGATGGATTCTATTCTTATCACTCACTTTCTTATGATTTCTAATTATTTATAGATATAATCTCTTGTCAAAGGCAGATTAATATTTTTGCCTTTTGAAAATAAGAGTTGATGAACTGAAGTACCTGCATAACGAAATGTAAAAGTGGATCCCATCAAAAATAGCCTCCACATCCGCTCAAATCTTTGATCAAATTTTTCTCTTACTTTGTCACTTTTTTCTTCATAATTCTCAAGCCACTTTTCTGTTGTTAAAGAATAATGATAACCTATGTCTTCAACATCTAATAAATGAAAAGAATGTTCGGGAAGTTCCCAGACAATTTCTCTTAAAGAAGGAATATAGCCCCAGGGAAAAATATATTTCTTTAACCAGGGATGTGTTGGCTGTTCTTTCAAATGGGTTATACTGTGCAGTAAAGATAATCCACCCTTTTTAAGCATCTTATTCACACAAGCAAAATATTCAGATATATATTCTTGACCAACATGTTCGAACATGCCAACACTTACAATTTTATCAAATTCTGGATTCTTTTCGGCTAAGTCACGAAAATCCTGTCTTCTTATTTCAACTTTATGATCAAGATTTTTTTCTTCTGCTCTTCTCCGTGCCTCTGCTTCCTGTTCACTGCTTAAAGTAATACCCATAACATCTACATCATATTTTTCTGCTGCTCTGAGTGCCAGTGATCCCCAGCCACAACCAATATCAAGCAGCTTTTCATTTTTGCTTAAGTTAAGTTTTTTTAATATGTGATCGATTTTTTGCAGCTGAGCTTTTTTCAATGAATCATTTTTATTTTTAAAATATGCACAAGAATATGTCATTGTTTCATCCTGCCATAAACTGAAAAAATCATTTCCTATATCGTAGTGATCTCGTACTCCTTTTTCCTGCTCTGAAAAAGAAACCTCATTATCTGATTTAATAATTTTATCAATTTTATATTTATTTATTTGTTCATACAATGTCTTTACATTTTGACCACCAACCTCAATTAGTTTTTTCAGAGAACCTTCAAAATCAATTTTACCATCCATATATGCTTCTCCTAATTTTAACTGAGGATTTTTTCTGAGTTCATTAAAACTTAAAGCCTCATTAAACTTAATTTTAAAAACAGGATTACCATTTTTTTGCTCATTAAATACATGGTTGTCATTATCCCAGTATTCAATCTCAAATTTTTCTCCTTTTACATTGTTAAATATAGAATTCAAAAACTTCTTTTTAAGCATATTAACCCCCCCCATTTAGTAAAATTATTATTAATGCTTTTCACCTACTTTTAATTTGACTAAGAGGTTATTATTAAGAATTATATCAACCAGAAAAGTTTTATAAAAATCGCTTTTTATGTATACCTGCATTTTTAGTAATATTTATTTTTTTGTTTATCTAATTATATTATAGGTAATATCTTAAATTAAAACAATAGTGAATATCTATTTATCTATAATTTATTTTGTTTCTAAAACTTTAAATATATTTTCAAAACTTAAAAAGCTCTCATTAACTAATGTAATATTAGTTATTGAGAGCAGAAAAATAAAAATTATCGAATTATAAGATATAAAACTTATCGATTTAAAATATTAATATTATTCAATTTCCCCATTTTTAATCATCTTTATGAGATACTGAACCTTTTTGTCAATTATATTCCTTGTTTCTCTAAAAATATGCATTGGTTTCCCAGCAGGATCATCCAAACCCCAATCTTCTCTAAACTTACATGGTATGTATGGGCACTCAACTCCACAACCCATTGTTATTAGTACATCCAATTCTTGAGGAATATCTTTGAGATATTTAGGGTGTTGATCACTAATATCTATATTTACTTCCTGCATTGCCTTAACTGCATTTTCCTTAACAGAATCTGAAGGATCAGTACCTGCACTGTAAACATCAAGAATATCTCCAGCATATTCTCCTGCAAATCCTTCGGCCATCTGACTACGGCACGAATTACCAATACATACAAAAGCTACTTTATATTTCAATTGAAATCTCTCCTTCTGAAAATTTTTATATATTATTTAAATAATAATAAATATTAGTTTATCAGTCAAGTTTTTGTTAAAGAAAATCAAATTTTAACATTATATTAACAAACAGTAAGATGATAGAACAAATCTTTTAAATATTATGAGAGCAATCCAAAAATTGGTGCCAGCTGGATTAGGTGAAAATAGACAAAATAAATTATTCCAGAGCGGCAAGAAAAATATTATGGATGAGTCACCTCTTGCCTATAAAGACATAGATACAATAATCAAATCTCTTAAAGAAACAGGACTTGCAGAACCAGCTGCAAGATTTAAGCCTATTGCTGTAATAAAGGGCTAAATATGATTTGAGATATGTCTTTACACCATAACTGATAGCTTATCTTTTAATATGCTGAAAGAAACAGGGGTCTCTGCTATATTCTCACCATCAACTTCTAAATCCATTTTTGATTCAGAATATATTTCTAATTTATCTGCTGTAAAAGATTCGACTTTAGGATGTTTTAAATGACTACCTCTATATCCTTTTATTAAATTTAATATTATTCCAATTCTACTGAAATCTTTAAGTAAAATAACATTCATTTTTCCACTATCCAATTCAGCCTCTGGAGCTACTTTGATACCACCACCAAAGTATTTACCATTTGCTATAACTGCAGTATTTAATTGTCCATTATATATCATCTTTCCATCTGACTTGATTTTTACATTTCTATTACTATATTTAAATAAAGCTGAAAAAACAGCAGTTAAATAAGTTAAACTGCCATCAGCTAATTTATTTCCTTTGTTTACTCTTGCTGCTACTTCGGCACCCAAACCGCAGTCAGCAGCATTAACAAAATATCTATATTCATTATTATCCTCATTATTTATATATTCAACTTTAATTAAATCAATTTTTCTGCTTTGACCTTTTTTTATGATATTAACAATTTTTTCAACTTGAGAAGATATATTCAATGATCTAATTAAATCTGAACCTGTCCCCTGAGAAAATACAATCAGATTCAAATTAGGATTTATTAATTTATCGTTTTCAATAAGACCATTAATGATTTCATTAACAGTCCCATCACCACCAACAGCCATTATATATTTATATCCTTTTAACACAAAATTTTTAGCTAGTTCTACTGCATGACCTTGATATTCTGTGTATATTTCTTTGATTTCTAAATTATTATCATAGAAATACTTATAAAATTTAGGCCAATTCTTTGCAGTTCTACCTCCATTTGAAGCTGGATTTATTATAGCTAATATTTTCTCCAATGTAAGAACACTACTTTCTACAATTTATTTTCTGAAAATCAATTTTAATAAATTAAATAAATTAAAAAGTTCACTATATGATGATTTACCCTGAACAGCATCAATAAACTCTTTTAACAAATCGGGACGCAATCTAAGCACTTTTTGGACTAAATGAGTTTGATTATAAAACAATAATGCCAATTTTTCTGCATATTCTAGCTCATTCAACATATTTTTCTGAAGTTCCAGCTCATAATTCTTTAAACTATAATTGTTATTATTTATGTGCTTTATTATTATTTTAGCAGCAATTTCTGCACTTAAAAGCGCAAAATATATACCTTCTCCAATAAATGCATCTGCTAAATAAGCAGCATCTCCAACTAATAGAAAATTTTCTCCCGACCTTTTTATATCTAATCTTTTTGAATAAGTTGGTAGAAGATGCCCCTTTATAAATATATTAGATTTATTATAATCTATTTTCAGCTGCTTTAAATAATTATAGAGTTTTTGTTTTAATTTTATTTTATTAAATTTAAGGCTGCCCAATCCAATTGAAAGTTGATTATTTTTCGGAAAAATCCAGGCATAACCATCAGGAATCTGCCCAAAATCAATTATTATCTCATTATTCTTAAGATAATTAATATCATTAGTAAAAATCTCTGCTTCCAACGCAGCACCTCTGTTTTTTATAAAATAATTAGAATGAAAATTAAAATTTTTTGTTGTAATACTATTAGCACCATCAGCCCCAACTATTATATCTGCACTATATTCTGTTTCATTAGTGTATAAAAATATTTTTTTATTACTTTGTGAAATATATTTTACCTCAGTTTGATCTTTGAATTTCGCCCCCAATTCAACAGCTTTATTTTTTAAATAGTCATCAAATTCTTTCCTATTAGTTAGTTTAATAGCTTTCCCCTGATAATTTATCGCAAAACTTTCTTTGAAATTAAAACGAAAATTAAAGTTATTTATCTCACTATTTATAAGATTGTTGTTAAGATAAATATTTTCTTTTGATAAAATGTGCATTGATTTTTCTGACAATGCTCCACCACAAGCTTTATATCTGGGCCATTTATCTTTTTCCAAAATTAATACATCAACACCAGCTTTAGCAAGTTTAAAAGCTAAATATAAACCGGCTGGTCCTCCACCGACAATTATTATTTTTTTATGCATTATACTCACCCATTTAGAAGATTCAATATTATGACTTTATTGATTAATCTTGATGAAGTAATGTATTTCTGTTATTATTTAATAAATATAGCAAGAATATAATTTTATTTTCTAATAATATATTATCTGATTATTATCTACAAATCAAATCAATTATTTTCAAAAAGGAGTTTGTTGAAAATGTCTGCAGAAATTATTAAGGAAAAAAACAAGTGGATTTATATACCTTTAGGGCTTATCATTTTTATGTGTATGGGAACAATATATTCATGGAGTATTTTTAGAAAACCAATAGAAACAACTTTTAATGTTGGCGCTACAGAAAGTGGTCTACCTTATATGGTTTTTTTAGTTTTTTATGCTGTAACAATGCCTTTCGCTGGTAATTTAATCGATAAGCATGGGCCAAGATTGATGACCATCGTTGGAGGGGTTTTCATTTCAATAGGCTGGTTTTTATCAGGTTTTACTTCCAGTATAACATTACTAACAGTTACTTATGGAATTATTGGAGGAATGGGGGTAGGAATTGCCTATGGAGCACCAATGGCAGTAGCAGCTAAGTGGTTTCCAGATAAAAAAGGCTTGGCAGTTGGGTTAACATTAGGTGGTTTTGGACTTTCACCTTTTATTACAGCACCTGCTGCTGGTTGGCTTATTATTAACTATGGTCCTTTTACAACATTTAAAATTTTGGGAATTATTTTTGCAGTTATAATTACAGTTCTTTCACTCCCACTTAAATTCCCTAAAAAATTAGACAATGAAAGATTGGAAGATGTTGAGCTAAAGGAAAAAAGTAATTTTACAACTAAAGAAATGATTAAAAATAAAGGTTTCTATGCACTTTGGACAACTTATACTATTGGAACACTGGTTGGGCTAATGGCTATTGGAATCTCAAGTCCTGTTGCAGAAGAAATCATTAATCTCGATGCATCTACCGCATCGATATATGTATCTTTATTTGCTATTTTTAATGGGATTGGGAGACCGATTTTTGGAGGTTTAACAGACAAATTAAAACCAAGAAAAACTGCAATAATATCATTTACACTAATTATTTTGGCCTCTTTTTTAATGCTAATAAATCAAAATGGAAATCCAGTTATTTATTTTATTTCTTTTGCTTTATTCTGGTTAAATCTCGGTGGTTGGCTTGCCTTAGCTCCTGCAGCAACAGCTATCTTTTTTGGAAGTAAAAACTACAGCAAAAATTATGGTGTTCTCTTTACAGCCTATGGAGTAGGTGCTGTAATAGGTAATTTGTTTTCCGGCAGCATTAGAGATATTTTAGGAAGCTATTTATATGTCTTTTACCCAACTATAGTTCTCGCTTTAATCGGGATAGTTATTTCATATATCTTTCTTAAAGAAGAGAAAATCAACAAAAAATCTATTTGAAAATATTCTTCAAATCATAAATAATAGCTTATTGTAGTTTTCTTGACATTTCAACGTAATTAATTTTAAAAATTTTATCAGCCAATTTTTAAAGCGGCCTTTAAAGGCCGCTTTATTATTAATTATTTTTATTTTTATATTTAAAAATTAAGCTCAACTGTGACTGGACAATGATCTGAGCCCATTACATCTGTAAGAATATCTGCACTACCTAGATTATCCTCTAAACCCTCTGAAATAAAATGATAGTCAATCCTCCAGCCCGCATCTCTTTCTCTTGCTCGAGTTCTATAACTCCACCAAGAATAAGTTTCTTTATCAGGATTAAAATATCTATAAGTATCTATATAACCATGTTCTTCAAGTTTATCCAGCCAATCTCTTTCAATCGGAAGAAAACCAGAAGTATTTTTATTAGCATCTGGATTTTTTAGATCTATTGGATGGTGAGCGGTATTATAATCACCACAAATAACTACTTCTTTAGATTTATTTCTCAAATCTTCTGCATAATCTAAAACAGCATCATAAAAATCAAGTTTATAATTTAATCTTTTTTTACTGCTTTTTCCATTAGGAAAATATATATTCAATAGAACAAAATGTTCAAACTCAGCGGCAATAACTCTACCTTCTTTATCAAATTTTTCTATACCAAGTCCTTTCCAAACATCTAACGGCTCTTTTTGAGTGTAAATAGCAACACCACTATAACCTTTTTTCTCACCAAAATTAAAATATGAGTAATATCCATCAATATCTCTTAATTTATCTTTTAACTGATCATCCTGAATTCTTATCTCTTGAAGTCCAAGAACTTCTGGTTTTGCTTCTCCTATCCAATCTAAAAACCCTTTTCTTGCTGCGGCCCTAATGCCATTAACATTCCAGGAATAAATATGCATCTATTTTAATACCTCCCTAAAGATACCGGATACCAAATATTTGGTATCCGGAATAATATTTATAATATTTATTAAAACATTTTATATTATATCTTTATTGTATATTTCATTCACTTCATTAAATTCTGCAATAATTTCTTCATCTTCCTGTTTGAATACTTTATTTACTGCTAAAACAACAATTATATTTATAAAAAATCCTGGAACTATTTCATATAATTGTCCACCTAAGCCGCTTTCTTTCCAGAATATGAGTGTTATAGTTCCGGCTATCATTCCAGCAAAAATTGCCTGCCAAGAAGTTTTTCTAGAAAAAAGTGCAAATAATACTGGTGGACCAAAAGCAGCACCTAGACCAGCCCATGCATATGCTACTAAGCCAAGCACTGTATTATTTGGATTTAAAGCAAGAATAAATGCAATAATTGCAATTAAAATTACAAAGCCTCTACCCACCCACATTTTTTCTAACTCTGAAGCTTCTCTTTTAATTATCTTATGATAAAAATCTTCAGTTAAAGTTGATGAAGAAACTAAAAGTTGAGAGTCTATAGTAGACATGATTGCTGATAAAATTGCAGCCAGTAAAATACCTCCAAACCAGGGATTAAAAAGCTGTGCAATCATCTCAATAAAAACTTTTTCACTATCTGCAATATCTGGAAACATAGGAACAGCAATAATACCAACTAATACTGCTGCTGCTAATGAAATAGCAACCCAGATAACTGCTATTTTCCTAGCAGGTTTGACATTCTTTATATGATCAATTCCCATAAAACGTGCAAGAATATGTGGCTGTCCAAAATAGCCTAGCCCCCATGCTGCAGCAGAAATAATTGCCGTTATAGTAATGCCTTCAGGCATTAAAGAAAGTGAGATCCCACTTTCTGAAGCTGCTCGAATAATAGATGACATCCCACCGATATTACCATATGCAATTGCAGGTACTATTGTAATCGCAAAAAACATTAAAATCCCTTGAAAAAAATCAGTCCAAGAAACAGCCATAAAACCACCTAAAAATGTATATAATACTATAGCTATACCCCCTACCATTACAGCAGCAGTATAGTCAATATTAAAAAGTGATTCAAATAATTTACCTGATGCAACAAGTCCTGAAGCAGAATAAATGGTAAAAAACAAAAGAATTACAGCCGCAGAAAAAATACGCAGCATTCCAGTATTATCACCAAAACGTGCTTCAAAAAATGATGGCAAAGTCATTGAATCGGTTTTTTCTGTGTATACTCTAAGTCTTGCTGCAACATATTTCCAGTTTAAAACTGTTCCGATAAAAAGACCCACTGCAATCCATGCCTGACTGATACCACCTAGATAAACAGCTCCAGGTAATCCCATCAATAACCAACCACTCATATCACTAGCTTGAGCAGAAAGTGCTGTTACCCAGCTTCCCATGGCACGACCGCCAATTAAATAATCTTCAAGACTTGCTGTTTTTTTATAAAAATATACTCCAATACTCATTAAAAATACTAAATAAACAGAAAAAGATGTTAAAGTTGCTGTCATTTACTACTCCACTCCTATTCTTTTCTATTATATATTATATATATCTATTTATAACCGTTTTCACCCAAAAGAGGCACAAATCTAACATAATCTAAATTTTCTTCAGTAACCGTACCATCTTTAGACTTTTTAATTAATTTTAATCTCTGAACTCCACCGTCTTCTCCAACAGGAATAATTATTTTTCCAGATTCAGCTAATTGATTAATTAGTGCCTCAGGCACATGTGGTGCTGCAGCGGAAACGACTATTCCATCATAAGGAGCATTTTCAGACCAGCCAAGTGTTCCATCTCCTACCTTAGTTGAAATGTTTGTATAATTTAATTTTTTAAAACGCTCTTTTGCTTTTTCAGCAAGTTTATCTATTTTTTCAATAGTATAAACTTCATTTACAATTTTGGCTAATACAGCTGCTGCATAACCAGAACCAGTACCAATCTCTAATACTTTATCATCTTCATTTAAGTTTAAACTATCAATCATCAGAGCTACAATATATGGTTGGCTTATTGTTTGACCTGAGCCTATTGGAAGTGGGCCATCATCATATGCACTGCTTTTGTATTTTTCACCTACAAATTCTTCTCTAGGAACTTCACTAAATGCATCTATAACCTTTTCATCTTTAATTCCTCTATTGATTAACTGCTTGTCGACCATCTTTTTGCGAAGTTCTTCAAAATTATTAGCCATTATTATTACCTCCGCTTTTTAAGTAGTTTAAATATCGCGCAGTGATTTTTTATCAATTTTTCCAGTAGCATTTTTAGGTAACTGATCAATAAATTGAACTAGTTTAGGGACTTTATAGTTTGCAAAGTATTTCATACAGTATCTTTTAATCTCTCTTTCAGTGGCTTCTTCATCTTCTTTAAGAACAATAACTGCTTTAGGTACTTCTCCTCTCAATTCATCCTTTGTTGCTACAACAGCAGCTTCAAGAATTTTTGGGTTCTTATAAAGCTGTTCTTCAATTTCTCTTGGATAAACATTCATACCACCAACATTTATCATATCTTTTTTTCTATCAACAATATAGATATAGCCATCTTCATCCATTTTCCCTAAATCTCCAGTATGAAGCCAACCATTTCTAAGTGTCTTAGCAGTTGCTTCAGGTTTCTTAAAGTACTCCTTCATTACATGGTCTCCCTGTACAGCTATTTCTCCTATTTCACCTCTTGGAAGTTCATTATCTTCACTGTCAACAATTTTTACTTTTGTATCAGGAATAGGAATTCCAACAGAGCCAGATTTTCTAACCCCACTTACAGGATTACAGT
Organism: uncultured Halanaerobium sp.; assembly: GCA_964649895.1. Taxonomy (GTDB): domain Bacteria; phylum Bacillota; class Halanaerobiia; order Halanaerobiales; family Halanaerobiaceae; genus Halanaerobium. The sequence goes on along the minus strand of CAZYRX010000024.1, from coordinate 10,997 downwards.
ATGCAACAGGTGAAGTCTCAGTAGGACCATTACCCTCAAGTATTTTTACATTAAATGTCTTTTCAAAGTCTTCCATAGTTTGCTCTGGCATCGCAGCCCCACCTGATAAACAAAGATTCAAATGAGAAAGATCATAGTTTTCTCTATTTTTTACATTTAAAAGAGCTGTATACATAGTTGGTACCCCAGCAAAAAAAGTAACATTCTTCTCCTGAATTGTCTGCAGTACTTTTTCCGGTAAAAACTTATCAATTATTACAATCTCAGCCCCCAGAAACATTGGCATTAACATACACACTGTTTCTGCAAAAGCATGAAACATAGGAAGAACAACTATATAACGGTCACTATCATCAACATTCAAAAACTCTATAGTCTTATTTGTATCAAACGTTAAGTTTCGATGAGTCAGTATTGCACCTTTTGGCTTGCCTGTTGTACCAGAAGTATAAAGACAAGCAGCTGCTGATTCTTCATCAATATTTTCTAATAAAGGTAAATCTTCTGGCAGATCTGTAAAGTCTGAGATTAGAAGATGGTCATTTACTCTTTCATTATCAACTAGAATAATTTTTTCTAAATAATCAAGCTCACATTTTTCAATTACAGACAAAAATCTCTTATTAGTAATTAAAACTTTCGCTTCTGAATTATTTAATATATATTCTACAGCAGGAGATTTAAAACTTATATTAAGGGGAACCATTGTAGCTCCAGATTTTATAACTCCAAAATAAGCTGTTAAAAAATCAATACTATTTGGAAGCATAATACTTACCATATCTGAAGTTTTTACACCTAAATCAATCAAAGCGTGAGCCAATTTATTTGTCTCTTTTTCCAGTTCACCATAAGTTATTTTCTTCTCATCTAAACTTGCTGCAGTTTTATCCTTTTTCTGATTTGCTGTTTTCGAAAAAACTTCTCCAACTAACAATTTTTTTACCTCCTTAAGATTTATAGAATTACCACCGCACATGAAATCCCCTAGTATCAATATGTATAAAAGGACCTCTTACACAGTTACTTTTATAACTTGCAACTCCGCCTGCTAGCTTTGAATATTTTGGATTTTTATCAAATTTAATTGCAAAATCAGCCATTATTCTGGCATCATTAATATCTATAACTCCATCATTGTTTAAATCATCCATCTGATCATCTCCTCTACCGTCTATGTAAATATCAGCAGCATCACCATATATATGGCGTGTATGATCAGTATTATTACCAATTTCTTTATTAAAATATGGAGTTCTATAAATACTTACAACTCCAAAAGTATCAATACTGAATCCAGCTTTATTAAATTCTTCTAATAAATACTCAAGTTTTAAAAGCAAAGATTCTTTAATTACAATATAATGAGGTAAATCTTCAGATTGATTTGTTAAAAATTGTTCTAGTCTAAAATGAGGTGTAAGGTTAATATCAAGCATTGATTTTTCTATTTTTAAAAATCCTTGAGGTGTTTTATAAAAGCCATTTTTATCAGCAGGTATTTCAGGATAATTTCCGATTTTAAAATTATCAATATATCCATTTTCTTTTTCAGTAAAAGGATATAAAACAAAGATGTTTAGATTCATCTCAGAATTTTTATTATTACTATTTTTTTCCTTTATTTTAATCGAATATTGACCACTTACTTCAGGTGCTTTCCAGCCTAAAGTGTTTCCATCTCTGTAAAGGAATTCTCCTTCTGAACCTATATAAGAAAACTTAGCATTTTGATTTTGTTCTACTATTGATAATTCAATGCTTTCCCCAGGTAATACAAAAATACTAAAAGTTTTAAAAGGAATTTTATGTCCTTCATATTTTAACTTAAAATCAACCTTTTCTTGTGAATAAGCAAAAACATTGAAGTTTAAAGCAAAAATCATAATTATAATTATTACTACAAAGATAAATTTATATTTCATTTTAATTATTCGAACTCCCTATTATTAAAATATGTTTCAATTAATCTGCTGTCTCTATTATAAATGTCTTCTCTAAAGTTTAAAGAGCCATACTGGTCAACCCAAGCTGTATTATATTGAAGATAAATGGGATAAGGCTCTTTTAAATAAATAGTTTTTTGTTTGTCTTTAGTTATTTCTTCTTGTATCTTTTCTCTGTCCCACTCTTCTTGATCTTGTAAAAGATATTCAGCTAGATCAATCGGCTTTTCTATCCTAATACAGCCAGAACTAAAACCCCTAGCATTTGCATCAAATAAACTCTTGCTCGGAGTATCATGTAAATAAACACTGAATCTATTAGGAAACATAAATTTAACTCTACCTAAAGCATTATTATCACCTGGATTTTGCCTCAATAGATAATTAAAATTTTCCTCATCTACTTTTTCCCAGTCAACTTCTTCTGCCTTAATTTCTTTTAATTGATTATTTCCTGTATATTTAAATAAACTATAATTATTATCCCTAAGATAATTTATGTCTTCTTTAATTAAAGGCAATTTATCTTCAACTGCTATTGATTCAGGTACATACCAGTAGGGATTTAAAACTAAATATTTTATTTGATCACTAAATACAGGTGTGCTTCTTTGTTCTTTGCCAACGATAGTTTTCATTTCCATTATAATTTCATTCTGTTCATATACCTTTAAATTATAATCTGCAATGTTTACATAAATATATCTCTCACCTAAATCTTCTGGTAACCAGCGCCATCTTTCCATATTTATTATTATTTGTTCTATTCTTCTGGCTAAAGAAATATTTAACGCTTTAAGAGTTGAACTACCTACAATACCATCAGTTTTCAAACCATGATTTTTCTGAAATTGTATAACTGCTGTTTTTATACTCTTATCAAAATAATTATCTTTATATAAATAATCTTCTGAAAGATAATTTCTGGCAACTAAGTTTTTAACCAGCTGTCCAACCCGCTCTCCTCTTGCTTTTTCTGCTAAAATTTCCCCTTTAGAAATTTGAGGCCAAGATTCGATTTTCCCAGAATCACGATAATTATACAATTTATCTTTTAAATATTGATATTTATCTGATTCAGGCAGTTGTGCCTTTAGACTCTGCTGAAGATTTTTTTCTGCAAGCAAATCTGATAATAATTTCTTGCTTTCCAAATTATCATGACTAAGACTATAATCTTCTTTAATAATATTTGGATCAATTTTTCCACTTAAATAATGTGATGCCAATTTTAAATAAGCATCAGTTAAAAGTATATCGACAACAGCTTTTTGATTTTTGGAATCATCATTGAAAAACTCTTGACTTGCAAAAGATTCTTTGATTAAAGATATATGATAATCTTGAGGATTAAAACCTTCATAATAACTTGCTTCAATTTCACTTAATAATGGTTGAATATCTCTTTTGAATTTATTTCCATCAAACCAGACTGATTTATGATGACGATTATTGTAAAAATCACTCAATTCCTTATAAAATTCAACATATTCATTTCCAGGGAAATAACCTTCCCGATCTTCAATGACAATAAGATAATCACGAATCGCCATAGATAGCTCTGCATCAGTTTCTGCATTAATATTATATGTAAATACTGTTATAAATAATAGAACAATCAAAAAAATTATTTTCCTCAATTTATTACCTCCAAAAAACCCTGCAGCAATCCAGATTAAAGATTTTTAAAGCTCAACAAATTTTTATTTTTTATTCATATTAAAACAAAGTTTATAAAATTACCCCAATTTAAAAATATTATATAATATTATCACTTTAAAAACAAGGAAACTGCTGTCAGATAAACTTTTTTTGCCCATAAAAAAATACTTCCATTTAGATAGTCTTTTTAGTTAATTAGACCATCTACTTTGGAAGTATCATATCAAATATACTAACTCTAAATATTAATCATTCTTCAATTCATTTAACTGTGATTTTATTTCCTTAAGTTCATTTTGAAGATTAGCTGCTGCATTTTCCAGCATTTCTATTTGATTTTGATTTGCAGCCTGATTAGTGTTATCTTCTGAAACCGGCTGTTGATATGCAGGAGCATTCACTCTGGCATATCCCATGCCATAACCTCTTCCATAACCCATACCTCTTCCAGATCCTCTGCCTGCTCCACCTCTAAATCCTCTTTTAAATCCTTGAGGTGCAGCATTAACAGCAAAACCAGGACGATCATTACCAGCACAATAACCAAAAGCTCTACCAGTCATTGGGCCTGCACCTTCTGGTCCTCTTCTATCTCCTCTTGGCATAAAAAATCACTCCTTTTAATTTTATTTTGAACATATGCTCTTTAACTTCAATTATATTATAACTCTTTTTTGAACATATGTCAATAACTTTTATAAAAAAAGTGCCGGGATTATAATTTATTTTATCCTGACACTCTATATTATTCAATAACTGAATCAATTAAAAATTTATATTAATTACCATGATGATGGTCATGATTATGGTCATGATTACCATCATGACTGCAGCGATTCTCATCTTTTTTTAACTGCCCAGATAAAAAATCGTCCAATACAGTCTTAACATCTCCAGAAGCCCCACAAATAACTTCAATATTATTTTGTTCAAATATTGTGATAGCCTTTTGTCCCATTCCACCTGAGATAATTATATCAGCTCCAGCATCTCTTAAAAGCCTAGGCAGTAATCCCGGCTGATGGCCTGGATTTTTTAATGAATCTTCATTGATGATTTTACCACCATCTACAGAAAAAAGTTTGAATTCTGGTGCATGTCCAAAATGTGCAGATACTATATTGTTCTGAACAGGAACAGCAATTGTTTGCATTATTGATCAACCTCCATATTATTAATTAGTTTTTCTTTTACTTTTAACATTCTATTTCTTAGTTCAACGCTATTATCGACAAACAATTCCCCTTTTTTAAGTGAATCAACAATCACCCTACTGTAAGGAATTTTTGTCATTAAATCGATATTATGTGTTCTGCAGTATTCTTCAATTTCATCACTAATATCTGGATTTAAATCATATTTGTTAATTACAAGTCCTGATTCAATTTTAAAGTGTTCTACAACTTCGATAACCCTTTTTAAATCAGCCAGCCCTGATAGAGTAGGTTCTGTAACTAAAATTGCTAGATCAGTTCCTGTTAAAGATGCAATAACTGGACAACCAATACCTGGAGAACCATCTATCAAAATCCAGTCAGCATTTATTTCTTCAGCTCTTTTAGAGGCTTTATTTTTTACCTCACTCACTAGTTTGCCAGAAGTGTCAGCACCCGGAATCAATCTAGCGTGAACCATATCTCCATATTTACTTTCTGCTTTATAAAGAGTTCCAGTTTCTATCTCTTTAAGTTTAAGTGCACCAGTCGGACATACTTCTACACATACACCACAACCTTCACATTTCAATGCCTTTACCTCAAAACTATCTTCAGTAATTGCATTAAACCTGCAGTTTTGATAACATTTGCCACAATCAATACAAAGTTTATCATTTTTTACAGCCAGTTTAGCCCCACTGTAAATTTCTTCAGATTTATTTTTTGGATTTAAAAGAAGGTGAAGATTTGGAGCATCTACATCACAATCACCAATAACTATATTTTTTAGTAAAGAGGCCAAATTTGCAGTAAAGGTAGTTTTACCAGTTCCTCCCTTACCACTAATTACTGTAATTTCTTTCATTACTTTTGACCTCCTCAACTATATTTTTATATAAATTTTTGAACTTGCTTTCCCAACCTTCTATTTCTCCTACAAATACTTTACCTCTGGAATAAAGTTCTGCAATTTTTCGTGAAAAAGGTACCTCCATTAGTATGTTAATATTATTTTCTCTGCAGTAATCTTCAATTAAATAATTAGAGTCTTCTTCTGCTCTATTGATGATAACTGAAAATGGTTGGTCTACTGTTTTAAGCATTTCAACTACCATATCTAAATCATGAACCCCAAATGGACTTGGTTCTGTAACAACAAGAGTATAATCAGTATCAGTAATCGCCTCTATTGTAGGACATGTAGTGCCAGGAGGAGAATCTATTATTATTTTTTTATTATGATTTATTTTTGTTTTTAGTTTTTCTATTACAGGAACTGCTTTTTCTTCACCTGTATTTAATTCTCCCTGCCAGAAATCTATACTTTTTTGCTCATCATGCCGTATTTTACCAAGTTCCTTTTCTTTTTCAGTTATTGCGTCTTCTGGACAGACTATTTTACAGCCTCCACAGCTGTGGCATACTTCTTCAAAAACGAGGACGTTATCGAGCATCATCGCAAGTGCATTATATTCACAAAAATCAACACATTTTCTACAGGCAGTACACTTCTCATCATCTACTTCCGGAATTAATCTCATAACAGGCTCACTATCTTTATTAATTATTTCGGGACTTATAAAAATATAGTCATTGGGTTCTTCAACATCAGCATCTAAAAGCTGAACATTATCTAAAGATAGAGCCATATTTACTGCGATAGTAGTTTTACCTGTACCACCTTTACCACTTAAAATAGAAATAGATATATCTTGCACCAATTTAACGACCTCCATGACCTGGTGATGCTTTAGTTAGTTTTCCATTTTTGTAATCATTATATGCTTCTTTAAGTAATTTTTGATCTGTCAAATCATAAACTTCCATATCTGCTGCTTTTAATGCTGTAAAAGCTTTTGGACCAAAATGATATGCAGCTGCTGCATCTCCACCTTTATCTGCACACAATTGTGCAGCTGCTACTCCAGCACCACTGCTTTTTGAAGCAGCAGTATTTTTGATAAATTCAATGCTATTATCATCTGTATTAAAAACTGCAAAGTAATCAGCTCTACCAAAATTATCATGAATTTTTGTGTCAAAATTACCAACATCAACAGCAGGAACAATTAATTTCATATTATTCAACCTCCATGTTTAATTTAAGTGGCTCAATTTTTTCATCAAATCCGCCTTCTCTTTCAGCAAGTTTTTGTGCTATCTTAATAAATTCTTTGCTGATTTCTGATTCTGGTTCTTCAAAAATAATAGGTCGTCCAGAATCACTTCTTTGTCTCACTTCAGATACTAAAGGTAACTGTCCTAAAAGTTCGGTATCCATAAACTCTGCGAGATTTTTACCACCATCTTCTCCAAAAATGTAATCTTTATTACCGCATTCACTGCATTTATAATATGACATATTTTCGATAACTCCCAGTAAAGCTAAATCCATTTTTTCTGCCATTTTACCAATTCTTCCTGCAACTTTTGTTGCTGTAATTTGAGGGGTTGTAACTACCAGTACTTCAGCATGAGGTACTTTCTGCATAATATTTAGCGGCATATCTCCTGTTCCAGGTGGTAAATCAAGCAAAAGGTAATCTAACTCTCCCCAGTGTACATCTTTAAAAAATTGCTCAAGTGCACCGCCTAAAAGTGGTGCTCTCCAAATAACAGGACTATTTTCACTTACAAAAGATCCCATAGAAATAACTTTGATACCTTCTACTTCTGGTGGCATCATTTCTTTTTCACTTATTGCCTTTGGCTTATCAGATAAGCCTAAAATCCTCGGCACACTAAAACCTCTTACATCAGCATCAATGATACCGACTTTATAACCAATTTTAGAAAGTGCTGTAGCTAAATTTACGGTTACTGTTGATTTTCCAACTCCACCTTTACCACTTGCTACAGCGATAATACCTTTATTTATTGAGCCGTGTTCTAAAGTAATTTTATTATTCTGTACATCGTACATCAATAATCACCTCATATATTATTATGGTCATTTGTTCATTTAACTGATTTTACTATATCATTTTTATAAGAATTCTGCAAGCACTTTAATTACCATTTTTCATGATGGATCTTATCTTCTATAAATCCTTCAGATGACTCTTTAAATTCTCTGATAATGCAGCACAATCCATGCCTCAAAAATTTTAATAAATTTATTCTTTATAAATTTCATAGACAGCTTTTGCTGCTTAATTTTTTTTATAATTTGCGAGACATATTAATAAACTATATAATGATATTTAAACCCAAGTGTTTTTTTCTAAGATTAATTAATTAACTATCAAATTGATCAAAAACCAAAATTAAAGGATGTAATAATATGAGGAAAGAAAGAGTTATAGATTATAAGGAAAGTCTTGACTTAAAAAATAAAGTCTATATTGATGCAAGAACTGAAGAAGAATTTAAGGAAGCAACAATCCCGGGAGCAATCAACATAGAATTACTAAACAAAGAAGAAAGAAAAATCATCGGCACTATATATAAACAGCAGAACCCAAAAAGAGCAAGACTCAAAGGAGTAGAGCTTGTATCACCGAAACTGCCAGAACTTATAGAAAAAGTGAATCTATTGAGTAAAGACTATGATAATATTATTATTTTTTGTTCAAGAGGTGGTCTAAGAAGTGAAAGCCTAGCCGAATTTTCTCGTTTGGCAGGTATTGAGGTTTATAGAATTGAAGGTGGTTATAAAAATTACAGACATTATATTCTAGATAAATTAGACAACTATACATTTAAGGGGGAAATAGTTCTGCTTCATGGTAATACAGGTGTTGGCAAGACATATATTCTAAAAGAAATACAAAAATCAGATGCTTCTATAATTGATCTTGAGGCTATTGCAAACCACCGTGGTTCTGCTTTCGGAAGTATTGGTCTTGAAGAAGCTTATAATCAAAAATATTTTGAATCTCTTCTCTGGGAAGAATTAAAGAAGAAAGATAAAAAAGATGCCAAAATATTTGTTGAAGCAGAAAGCAAAAGAATTGGTAACTCTGTTATTCCAAACTTTTTCTATAAAAAAATGAAAAAGGGAGATGACATACTTGTTAAAGCTTCCATGGCTAAAAGGGTAGAAAATATTTACCTTGAATATATTAAAGATATCAAGAAAGATAAAGAACAATTTATTGAAAGAGTGCTCGAATCAATCGAAGCAATTGAAAAATATATTGTTCAGAAGGCAGGTAAAGATAGTTATAAAAAACTAATAAATCTTACTAAAGCTGGAGAATTCAAGAGTTTAACTGAGATAATACTGAGAGAATATTATGACCCTCTTTATGCACATTCCCAGAATAAAATTGATAATTATAAAGCCATTATCAGTGCAGAAAATATAAAAAAAGCTGCAGCAGAAATACTACAGCTTTATAATTAAATATTTATTTGAGATAAATTAAATCATTATCTTTAAAAAATGAATTTATATAATTTACCATTCGTCGTAATGTACTATATCCTCACTAAAACGATTAGAAGGTCCTTTCTGCTTCGCTGGATAACCAACAGAAACTAGAGAAACAGTTGTCACATTATCAGGAACACTCAAAAACTTATTAACTTCAGGTTCAATATTTTTATTTGGGTGTACTCCAAGCCAGACTGCTCCCAGGCCAAGAGATACAGCCTCTAAAAGAATATTCTGCGTAGCTGCTGCACAATCCTGCACCCAGAAACCTTCATATTTCAACTGGCTCAAATCAGCGCAAACAGCCACTGCAAGAGGAGCATCTTTAAGCATTTTACCATAGGGATGAATATCTGCAAGTTTATCCAGCCTATCTCTATCTTTTATCACAACAAAATGCCATGGTTGTTCATTACCAGCAGAAGGAGCTGCAGCACCTGCTTTTAATAACTTCTCTATTTTAAAATCTTCCACATCTTTAGTAGTATATTTTCTGATACTTCTTCTTTCGAAAATCTCTCTCATAATTTCACCCTCTTTTTTGATTTTTTTACTTCAAATCAAATAATATTTAATTGTTGATAAAAGAATTATATTCTTAAAAAACAATAAAGTAACTAAATACTATTAGATTTCACGAATTTCTTCAACCCATTCTTCTCTAAGTTCCCAGATTGCTGCTCCCTTTTTCTCAGAAGTAAAATTTTCATTTTTGCCTTGAAATAGTTTCTGCCAGCTCTTAATAATCTTATTTTTTAAAACTGGATAGTGTGGTGAAAGAACTACCTCTGAATCATCAGTAATTCCAAACTTTTTTAGAATCTTTTTATGTTCATTTAAATCTTCCTGATCATCAGCAATATAACTAAGATTCAGAATTTGATTCCATTTCTTTTTATCAAAAATTATAACTTTATTTTGAGGTATTTTTAATTTAATTAAAAATCCACTTCCACCACTGAGAGCAGTCTGTGGATCAGCTGCAGCCCAAAATGGGTATTCAGCTTCTTCTGGTTTTGCAACAATCTTTTTAGCTTCTTTAACAAAAAAGTCATAGGCTTTTAAAAAAATTTCAGCTTCTGCACCATATTTCTGCTCTATATATCTTTTCTTTACTGTTAGCCTATGCTGTTTAAATAACAAATTTTTAACCTTTTTGCTCTGATGAGTCCAGAGCTCAATCTCTGTACTCATAATCAACCACCCATTCCTCTCTTAGTTCCCAGCTTATCGCAACTTTTTTATCAGAAAGCTTAATCTCTTGGTCAAAGAGCCTTTTCCAACTGGACATCATCTCTTTTTTTAACCTTGGATAAAAATTCTGCAGATAAATATCAGATTCTACAGTAATATTATATTTATCTAACTTTTCTTTAAATCTTTTTCTATCATCTTTTTCTTTAGGTAAATAAAGATAATTGATAATATAATCCCATTTTAACATATCAAAGATCATCAGCTGATCTTTTGGAATTTCAAGTTCAAAAAACACCATTCCAGCTGCTGCAGGAAGTTTAAGGTCTTCTTCTATACTTAACCAGACAGGATATTTTGCTTCTTCTGGAATATCCATTCTTTTGCCTGCTTCATTCCGCAGCCATCTATAAACATCAAGGTATATATCAGCACAATCATCAAGTTTTTTTCTTATATATCTTTCTTTGACTCTATAAATTCCTTCTTCTTTAAGTGTTTTAAGAACATTTTTATGTTGTCTGCTCCACACCTTCAATTTCTTATCACAAGCTGAGCTTTTTATATTATTTATAATATCACCCCAACTTTATATAAGATATAGTAATCATAGTGTCATTCTAACAACTTTATAGATATTAATAAATGTGATGACCAACA
>CAZYRX010000023.1:0-29810 GCA_964649895.1 uncultured Halanaerobium sp. | reverse complement strand
GAGAGCAGATGCCGGCAAGATCAGAAGAAATTCACCATGCAGAAGAAGAGGGTATTGAGCTTAAACTTCTGAATAATCCTGTGGCCATTCACGGTAAAGATGGTAGAGTAGATAAGATGGAATGTCTGAAGATGGAATTAGGAGAAAAAGATGATTCAGGCAGAAGAAGACCTGTACCAATTGAAGGCTCGAATTGGATGCTTGATCTGGATACAGTAATCATTGCTATCGGGCAGAACCCCAATCCACTCTTAACCAAGAACACAAAGGATTTAGAGACAAAAAGCTGGGGTGGAATAGTAGTAGATGAAGATCAGCAGACAAGCAGAGATGGAGTCTATGCTGGTGGAGATGTTGTGACTGGTGCAGCAACAGTAATTAAGGCGATGGGTGCCGGTAAAACAGCTGCTGAAAATATAAAAGAATATCTGCTTAATACGGATAAAGAAAATTAAAATTAAGTTAATTTAAATAAATAGAAATATAAATTAAAAATAGACAAATAGATTGGTGGATATATATGTCTAACTTTTATGAAAATGATCTTTTTAACACTAAAGAAAAAAAGCTTTATACTGTAAATGAAATTACAGAGTATCTTCAGGCCTTAATTAAAGAAGATACTCTTCTTTCTGACTTTTGGATTACTGGAGAAGTTTCTAACTTTTATCACCATAGTTCAGGTCATATGTATTTCACTTTAAAAGATGAGAATGCCCAGATTAAAACTGTTATGTTTAAAGGTTATAATACTGCACTTGATTTTGAAGTAGAAGAAGGAATGCAGGTAAATGCTAGAGGCAGTCTTGATATCTATGCTAAAAGAGGTGAGTATCAATTTTATGCCAGAGAAATGGAAGAAGCAGGTAAGGGTGATCTTTACGCAGCTTTTGAAAAGCTTAAAAAACGCCTGGAAAAAGAGGGCTTATTTGCTGAAGATAAAAAACAGCCTATTCCAAAACTGGCAGGTAAAATTGGTATTGTAACTTCACCTACAGGAGCTGCGATCAGAGATATTTTATCAGTTATGAAGAGAAGAAGTGGAGATTTTTCTGTTTTAATCGTTCCCGCTCATGTCCAGGGAGACCTTGCAGCAGGAGAAATTAAAGCTGGAATAGAATATTTAAACAGCAGAGATGATATAGATTTGATAATTGTAAGCCGGGGTGGAGGATCGATCGAGGATCTCTGGCCGTTTAATGAAGAAAAAGTAGCTAGGGCAATTTTCAACTCCAGATTACCGGTTATAAGTGGGGTAGGTCATGAAACTGACTTCACCATCTCAGATTTTACGGCTGATTTAAGAGCTCCTACACCTTCAGCAGCAGCTGAACTTGCAACAGCTAATAGGCAGGAAATACTTGATAAATTAGATAATCTAGCGAAAAGACTTAGTAATTCAAGCATAAATTTAGTTAAACAAAGACGGGAAAAAGTAAAAAGTATAGGTGAAAGAAGAATATTTTCTCGACCTGAAGAGCTGTTTAGAAATTATGAACAGCAGCTTGATAATCTGGAAAATAATTTGCTTCATCAAGTCGAAAAAGATTTTAAAAACTGGGAAAACCGTTATCAAATACTTTATGAAAAACTGAATAATTTGAGTCCTTTAAAAACCCTGGATAGAGGTTATTCTATTCTTCAGGATAAAAAGGGAAAAACATTAAAATCAATTGATGATTTTGAAGTTGGAGATCTTATCAAAGCTATTTTAAGTGATGGTAAAGCGGAATTAAAAGTTGAATCCAGAGAAGTAGGTGATGCTGATGAAAAATAATGATAAAGATAATTCACAACTTGATTTTGATAAATTAAATACTCAAAAAATAGAAGAAGAAAATTCAGATGAACTTAATGAAGAAAAAATTGATTTTGAAAAAGCACTAGAAGAGCTGGAAAAGATAGTTAAAGACCTGGAACAGGGAGGTCAATCTCTAGATAAAACTGTTGAAGAGTTCAGCTATGGTATGAAGCTTTTAAAGTTCTGCCATAAGAAATTGGATAAAGCTGAAAAGAAAATTGAAATCATGTTAAAAGAAGATGAAGAATTTACAGATGAAGCTCCCTTTGAAGACCAAGAAAAGGTGGAAGATTAATGGCAGCTATTAAAACTATATTAAAAACAAAAGCAGAAGAGGTCGAGTCTCAGCTGGAAAAGCTGATGGATTTAAAAGATAGAGAAATTGCAGCAAGTCTCAGTCAGGCTATGCAGTACACCCTCTTTTCGCGGGGGAAAAGAATTAGACCTGTACTGACACTTATGACCGCTGAACTTCTAGGTGGAGATTATAATGCTGCACTGCAGAGTGGCTCAGCTTTAGAGATGATCCATACTTATTCTCTAATCCATGATGATCTTCCGGCAATGGATGATGATGATTTAAGAAGAGGTAAAAAAACAAATCATCTTGTTTTTGGTGAAGCAGAGGCAATACTGGCTGGAGATGCACTTTTGACATATGCTTTTGAAGTTTTAAGTGAAGTAGATATCGAAGCAGAAAAAAAAGTGAAGATTATTAATCTAGCCGCTAAAAATGCTGGGTTTCAGGGTATGGTTGGTGGTCAGGTGCTTGATATAGAATCGGAAAATAGGGAATTAAGTTTAGAAAAGATGCAGCAGGTTCATAAAGGTAAAACAGGGGCTCTTATCAAAGCATCTGTGCTGGCTGGAGTTTTTTGTTCTGTTTACAGTGACGAGGAAAAAGCTGCTTTAGAAAAATACGCAGAAAAAATTGGCGTTCTTTTTCAAATTGTTGATGACTTACTTGATGTAACAGGTGATACGAAAAAAATGGGTAAAACCGTAGGTAGAGATCAGGAACTTGATAAATCTACTTATCCAAAAATATTGGGGATTAAAGGAGCTAAAAAAGCAGCAGAAGATTATGCTGAAGAAGCCAAATCATCTTTAAATATTTTTGGTGATCAAGCTGAAAAACTTAAAGAACTTGTAGATTATATTTTAACAAGACAGCATTGATTGAAGGGTAAATAATATTATGTTATAATTAATACTAATATAATGCAGATGGTGCAGTATTCTAGTCAGCACACTATTTTTGAAGGCGGGCCTAAAAATCCGTCAACGGGCATATCGATGAAGTTTCTTATGGAGGCTGCTGACGCCCAGTCGGGGGCCTTTATGGGGAAATAAGGGTTTGGGGCGATCCACAACGGCATGTGGGCGTTGACCCCTTTCCCGCGGAGGCCTAATTCGATTATACAAACATAGTGGAATTGGGTTCACCTGTTTGGACCGTAAGGTCTGGCAGTGTAGCCTGCTTTGAAGTGGTTCTGGAGACAGTAGCAAAACCCATGGGCCTGGATCCAGCCCTGGATTGAACCTGCTGGAAACCAGCACTGCAAAAGAAGCTAGGAAATAGTTTAATTGCTGTTAAGGAAAACTTCTAGACTGTCAAAAAAAGGATATGATAGGGATTAAAGTGTGCTCTTAGTGGTAATCCAGTTCTGCAGCAGGAAACTCTGCAGCTGTAATTTAAAGAGAAATCACCTGAATGGCGACAGACGGGTATTACAGGGGAAAACCTACTGGACCTATGGTACAGCATTTACCTATCATATTGCCATCTGTTTATATAATTGAGGTGAATATTTTTTTGGGTAATTTACGCAGCAGTATTATTATTGCCATACTGACTTTTTTTATTGCGGTAACAGTTTCCTCTGTCTCACAGACACAGGTTCAACATGTACCATTACCGATGGCAGTAATAATACTGTTAATTATTATAATAATAGGTGTTCTTGCTGATATGGTTGGTGTTGCAGCAACAGTTGCTCGCGAAGAACCATTTAATGCCAGGGCTGCCAAAAAAGTTTTTGGAGCAAAATGGGCACTTTACTTAACAAAAAATGGAGATAAAGTTGCCAGTCTGATGTGTGATATAATCGGTGATATTTGTGGTACTATTAGTGGAGCTGTCGGTGCTGTAATGGCAATTAAATTAGTAGAGATTTATGGATTTTCTAATTTTTTTACCAGTCTATTAATAATTGGAACAGCCTCTGCATTAACCGTGGGAGGAAAGGCTTTTTTTAAGTATTATGGTATTAAGAATTCAAATGAGATTATATTTTTAAGCGGCAAATTTCTTGCCATGATCGTATTATTTAAAGAATATTTGAGTGATTTGTTTTTAAAGAGGAGGAAATAATGAGTAATTATTTATCCCAGATAGAAGGTTTAGCTGATTTAAAGAAAATGAGACAATCACAACTTAAGTATTTAGCTGAAGAAATAAGAGAATTTTTGCTTGAAAATATAGCAAAAACAGGTGGTCATCTTGCTTCAAATTTAGGTACAGTGGAATTAACACTTGCCCTGCATTATTATTTAAATAGTCCTGTAGATAAAATTGTATGGGATGTCGGCCATCAGGCTTATACTCATAAAATTTTAACTGGGCGTAAGGATTGTTTTAATAATTTGCGTCAGAGAAATGGAATCAGTGGTTATCCAAAATGTTCAGAAAGTCCCCATGATATTATTGGGGCTGGACACAGCAGTACATCTATTTCTGCAGCTGTAGGTTTATATCTGGCCAGAAAAAGAAAAAATGAAAAAGGAGATATTTATGCTGTAATAGGAGATGGTGCTATGACAGGCGGCATGGCCTTTGAAGCACTTAATCATGCCGGCCATATTGCTGCTGATATTAATGTTGTTTTAAATGATAATGAAATGTCAATAGCAGGGAATGTTGGAGCTCTCTCAAATTATCTTTCCAGTCTACGCAGTGATCCTAAAGTTCAGAAAGCTAGAGATGACATCGAATATTTGCTAAATAAAATACCCCGTATTGGGGGTACAGTCAGCAATACAGTTGATAGAGTAAAGAATGCCCTTAAATATACATTTATTCAAGGTGTACTGTTCGAAGAATTTGGTTTTAAATACTTTGGTCCTATTGATGGACACAATACAGCAGAATTAATTAAGCATTTTAAACAGGCCGAAAAGATTAATGGACCTGTACTTCTGCATGTTGTAACAAAAAAAGGAAAAGGCTATATTCCAGCTGAAATGAATCCAGACAAGTTTCATGGTGTTGGGCCTTTTAATATTAGTGATGGTAGTGCAAAAAACCCCAGGAAAAAAGCTGCATATAGCAAAGTATTTGGAGAAAGTTTGCGCAGAATTGCTGATGAAAATTCTCAGGTTGTTGGTATTACTGCTGCTATGCCTGCAGGAACAGGTATGGATATTTTTGCAGAAGCTCATCCTGATAGATATTATGATGTTGGTATCGCAGAACAGCATGCCCTTACAATGAGTACAGGACTTGCAAAAGGTGGCCTAAAACCGGTAACAGCAATTTATTCTACATTTATGCAGAGAGCTTATGATCAGCTGATCCATGATGCCGCTCTTCAGAATGTTGATCTGACTCTTGCTTTAGACCGAGCTGGTATTGTTGGTAATGATGGCGAAACTCATCAGGGTGTATTTGATTTTTCTTATTTAAGACCTATACCAAATTTAATAATAATGGCTCCTAAAAATTCTGCCCAGCTTCAGGATATGCTTTATACAGCCGTCAATTATCAAGGTCCTGCAGTTTTACGCTATCCACGTGGTGAAGTTTGTGATGATTATCAAGAAAAAGAATTTGCAGAAATTGAAATAGGCAGAGGTGAAGAATTGATAGAAGTCACTGAAGAAAGCAAAGTGACAATTATTGCTGTTGGCTCAACAGTTTATCCTTCCCAAAAAGCTGCAGAAGTATTGAATAATAATGGTTATAATACAGCTCTTATTGATGCACGTTTTGTTAAACCACTTGATGAGAAGCTGATTCTTAAAGCTTTAAATAATTCCGATTCTGTTCTTATAGTAGAAGAACAGGTTTTGGCAGGAGGATTTTCTTCAGCAGTAGTTGAACTTGCAGCTGACCATGACATTTTAAAAACGAAGATTAAACGATTGGGTATCAGGGATGAATTTGTTCCACATGGGGAAATGGAAGAGATGAAAAAAGAATATCAGCTTGATGCACGAGGAATACTTAAAAATTCACTGGCTTTATTTAAAGAAGCTGAGGAGGTTAAAAATCTATGGCCTCTAAAGAAAGATTAGATATAGTTTTAACCGAAAGAGGACTTTTCAGCAGCCGTTCAAAGGCTAAAAGAGCTATCATGGCAGGCATTATTTTTGTTAATGGAGAAAGAGAAGATAAAGCCGGAACTAATATTCCATTAGATGCTGAAATAGAAATCAGGGGAGATAAAAATCCGTATGTGAGCAGAGGCGGACTAAAATTAGAAAAGGCACTTAAAGAATTTAATATAGATCCTGAAGCTAAAGAAGTTATTGATATTGGTGCTTCAACTGGTGGTTTTACTGACTGCCTGCTTCAGCATGGTGCAGCAAAGGTATATGCGGTTGATGTTGGTTATGGTCAGCTTGCCTGGAAACTTCGTCAGGATAACAGAGTAGTTGTTTTGGAGAGATCTAATTTTCGTCATTTAGAAAAAAAAGATCTAAAGGTCGAGGTACCACTTATTGTTACAGATGTTTCTTTTATTTCTCTGCGCTTGTTAACAGATAACGTGAAAAAATTTCTGAAAGAAAACGGAGATTTTGTCGCTCTGATCAAACCACAATTTGAAGCTGGAAGAGAAAGAGTTGGCAAAAATGGGCTTGTTAAAGATCCTGCTGTGCACATAGACGTGCTCAGCTCCTTAAGTGAGTTCTTTATTGATTCTGATTTTGTTCCGCAAAATTTAAGCTTTTCTCCTATAACAGGAGCTTCCAGTAAAAATATTGAGTATTTAATTCATTTAAAATACAGCAAAGTATCCAGTCATGAATTTGAATTTGATAAATGGCAGAATAAAATAGAAATCACTGTCAAAACTGCTCATCAAGAATTGGGGGTAAATTAAGATGGAAAAAGCAGCTTTAATTGTTAACCAGGATAAAAAAGAAGCTTCTGCAGTTGCTGCAAGGGCTGTAGACTGGTTCGAAAAAAAAGGTCTTGATTATTTAATCGAAGAAAGAGCCGCACTGCAGCTCGATAAAGTAGATAAAAAAGCAGATTACGCAAAAATGAAAGAAGAAGCAGATTATATTATAATAATAGGTGGAGATGGTACATTTTTACATAGCTCACATCATTTTATTGGAACCGATTTACCACTGCTTGGAATCAATGTCGGCCATCTCGGTTTTTTAACTGATGTTGAAACAGAAGAGGTAGAAAAAGCACTTGAGATGATCCATAGTGGTAATTATAAGATTGAGAAAAGGATGATGATTAAAACTAGAATTTATAGAGATAATGAAGAAGTTGACAGCAGTTATGCATTAAATGATTATGTAATGAATAGAGATCCAGATTCTAAGATGCTGAAAATAAAGTTATCAATAAATGATGAGCTGGTTAATGATTTTAGAGGAGATGGTCTGATAATTTCCACCCCTACTGGTTCAACAGCTTATTCGCTTTCTTCTGGTGGGCCAATCATAAATCCTAGACAGGTAAGAGCCATTTTGATAACTCCGATATGTCCTCATAATTTGCATTTGAGACCGATGGTTATCTCTGATTTAGAAGAGATAAAAATAAGAATTGATAGTGATGGTAGAACAATCAAAGGTTGTGCTGATGGAAGACATAATAATAAAATCATTCCAGGTGATACGATTTCTATTAGTGCTGCAGATAAAGAACTCTGCATAATAAAACTTCCAGATAGAACTTTTTATACTATATTAAAAGAAAAGATGAATCTTGCTTAGCTGACAGGAGGAAAAATAATGCTCAGTGACTTACAGGTAAAAAACTTTGCTTTAATTAACGAAGTTAATATTAATTTCAAAAATGGTTTGAATGTATTAAGTGGTGAAACCGGGGCTGGTAAATCGATTATTATAGGAGCTTTAGATTTGTTACTTGGTTCGAGAGCAAGTACTGATATAATTAGAACAGGTAAAAAATCAGCGTATATATCTGCCTTTTTTCAGCCTGATGAACTTGAGATTGTAAATGATATTTTAGATAGTGCAGCTGTAGAACCAGAAAAGAATGGGATTTTAATTGCAAGAGAAATCAGAGAAAACGGGCGTAATAGGACCTTGATTAATGGCCAGCTTACAGCACTCAAGGTTGTCAGAAAAATAAGTCGTTATTTAATTGATATTCATGGACAGCATGAACATCAGCTGCTTTTAGACCAGAATTCACACCTTATGATATTAGATGCATTTATTGGAGATGAAATAACTGAATTAAAAAAAGAAATTATTAGAGATTACCGGGAACTAAAAAATATAGAAAAAGAGCTTGCTTCAATAGATATCAATGATTCTGAAAGAATTAGGGAATTAGATATGATTAATTTTCAGATTGATGAAATAGAAGAAGCCGAAATTAAAAAAGGTGAATACAGCAAATTAAAGCAGAAATATAAATCTTTAGCTAATGGAGAAGAAATTTATCAAACAGCAGCAGAATTACTCAATACATTAAGTGGTGATGATTACAGCAGCAGAGGAATAATAGATCGTCTTGCTGTGCTCAAGAATAAATTTCAAAATATTAAAGATTATAATATTGATTTAGAGAATCTCAATCAGCAGTTTGCCGATATATATTATAATTTGGAGGAATTTATTTTTGAGCTTGAAGACTACTATTCTACATTTAGCTATGAAGAGGAAGAATTAGCATTAATTAGCGACCGCTTAGACTTGTTAAATACATTGTTTAGAAAATATGGTGAAAATACAGAAGAAATATTAGAATATTTGCAGGAATTGTATACACAAAGGGAAAAGTTAGAAAATATAGAAGAAAAAATAATAAATTTAAATAAAAAAGAAAATATGATAAAAAATACACTTTTAAAAAAAGCAAAAGAATTATCTAAAATCAGAAAAAAATATGCAGATGACTTAGAAAAAAGATTAAAGTTTGAATTAAAAGATCTGGCAATGGAAGATCTAAGCTTTAAAGTATCTTTTAACGAAAAAGAAATCGGGGAAAGGGGAATTGATAGAATTGAATTTTTGATTTCTCCAAATCGTGGAGAAGCGATGAGGTCATTATCTAAAATTGCTTCTGGTGGAGAATTATCACGGATAATGCTTGCTTTAAAAACTATAACTGCCGGACTTGATCAGGTTGATACTTTAGTTTTTGATGAAGTAGACAGTGGAGTTGGCGGTGAAACCGCAGCTAGAATGGCCGAAAAATTGCTTCAAATTTCTCAGGATCGACAGATAATCTGCATAACACATTTACCACAAATTGCTAGTGCAGGCTCAAACCATTATCTGATCAGAAAAGAAAAGGGAGAAAATAGAACATACACTAGAATTAAATCTCTCAGTTCTGATGAACGTGTAAAAGAGATTGCCAGAATGATTGGCGGCACGGTTATGACAGATAAAACTATCGCTCATGCAGAAGAAATGCTTGATATGGCTGCTTTGAACAGCTAAACTAAGGGGGTAATAATGTGCAAAATGACACAAAAAAAATTGAAGTATTAATAGTTGATGATAATAAGGAGTTTTGTCAGATTTTAGCTGATTTTTTTGAAATGAATGAAGAGTTCTTAGTAAGTGATATTGCTTATAATGGAGAAGAAGCTTTAGACTTGATAAAACAGGGATTAGAGCCTGATGTTTTAATTATTGATTTAATAATGCCTCAGCTTGATGGTATAGGGGTTTTAGAAGAATTAAATGAACAAAATTTGATTAATGATATGAAAATTATTGCTTTAACTGCATTCGGTCAAGAGCAGATGATGAAAACTGTAATCGAACTTGGTGTAGATTATTATATCATGAAACCTTTTGACTTAGATAAACTGATTACCAGAATAAAACAGCTGATGGATGAGAGTAAAGATGAGGAAGAAAAAATCCGTTATGCATCAAATAATAATAATAATTTAGATGGAGAAAAAATGGATTATACTGCTTTAATCACCTCAATTCTGCATGAGATGGGAGTTCCCGCTCATATAAAAGGCTATCATTATATTCGTCATGCAGTTGAACTTGTAGTAGACGATATTGATTTACTTGGGGCAGTTACCAAAAAATTATATCCCGAAGTAGCTGCAGAGTTTGGTTCTACTTCAAGTAGAGTAGAGAGATCGATCAGACATGCGATAGAAGTTGTCTGGGACAGGGGTAATGAAAAAGCGCTTCTAAAATATTTTGCTTCAAATATGCAGAAGGAGAATAGTAAACCTACTAATTCTCAATTTATTGCTAGAATCGCCGATAAGATTCGAATTGATAATAGAGTTTCTTAATTGGAGGAAATTTAATGAGTATAAAAAAGGAAAGTAAGACATCTGGAGAGATTATTTACTCTGGAAATATATTAAAACTTCATAGAGATGAGGTTGAATTTCCAGATAAGCACAAATCAATCAGAGAAGTTGTTGAACACAGTGGGGGAGTATCTGTTATTGCAGAGAACGATGAAGGTAAAGTGATATTGATCAAGCAGTACAGGTATCCTGTAGATGAGGTAATTTATGAAATACCAGCAGGTAAATTAGAAGAAGATGAAGAAGTTGCAGAATGTGCTTTAAGAGAGCTGCGTGAAGAAACAGGTTATCAAGCTGAAAAGATTGAAGAAATATTTCGTTTTTATCCTACTCCTGGTTACAGCACAGAAACTATCTATATTTATAAGGCTGAAAATCTTGAATATGTTGGTAGAGAACTTGATGAAGGTGAATATATAGAGGTTGTTCCAAAAAGCAGGCAGGAATTAAAAGAACTTTATAATGAGGGTGCAATTAAAGACAGCAAAACTTTAATCGCAGTAATGAATTATCTTGGTGAATGTTAAATGTTAAAAGAATATTTTTCTGATCTACATATTCACATTGGTGGTGGAAGTGATGGTAGTCCTGTAAAAATAACCGCTTCTCGGAAGCTTAATTTTCCTAATATTCTAGAAGAAGCTGCTTTCAAAAAAGGTCTGGATATCATTGGCATTATCGATTGTGCATCACCTGTAGTTTTAAAAGATATTGATGAAATGCTTAAAGATGGCAGCATGAGAGAACTTAAAAAGGGTGGTATTCTTTATTCAGATCAGCTGCTGGTCCTGCCTGGAGCTGAAATTGAGAGCAGAGAGCCAGAGGGTGGACAGGTTCATTATATCTCATTTTTTCCTCATCTTAAACAGATTAAGGAATTCAGCAAAACAATGGCTAATTATATATCTAATATAACTTTAAGTTCACAGGCAGCAGGACTGAATGGCAGTGAACTTTTCAAGATTGTTGATTATCATGGAGGGACTCTGATTCCAGCCCATATTTTTACTCCACACAAAAGTTTTTATGGTCGAGCATTTAGCAGATATTCAGAAATTTTCAGTGATGACCAGTGGGCAAAAATCCCTGCGGTAGAATTAGGTCTGAGTGCTGATACAGAGATGGCAGATCTACTGCCTGAACTCAGCGGTAAAAGCTTTTTAAGCAATTCAGATGCACATTCTCTTCCTAAAATAGCGAGAGAATATAATATTTTTAAAATGGAAAAATTAAATTATGAAGAAGTTATCAAGGTTCTCAAAAGAGAATCAGGTCGTAAAATCATTAAAAATTTTGGTTTAAATCCTGAATTAGGAAAATACCACAGATCCCATTGTGAAAACTGCGGTAAAATTTTTTCTGAGAATAAGGCAGTTTTAAAATGTCCTGATTGTGGAAACGGGAAAATGGTGATAGGTGTTAAAGATAGAATTTTAGATATTGCAGAAAATGAGAGCTCTATAAGTCCCGAACATCGGGCTGAATATATATATCAGATACCCTTATTAGATATTCCTGGTATAGGTAAAAAAACAGTGCAGAAGTTATTTGATAAATGTGGAACGGAAATGGATATTCTGCATAATCTGGATTTAAAAGATTTAAAAAACTGTACCAGCAGCAGAGTATTTTCCAAACTCAAAAAAGCCCGCAGTGGTAAATTTAATTTCAAATCGGGTGGGGGCGGAAATTATGGTAAGGTTATATTTTAGATTGATTAGCAAATTATCAATGGAGGGATATTTGTGATTAAAGATATTAAAAATAATGCAGCAAAGATACTAGAGCAGATTGATTTCAAAGCAGAAATAGGTCTTATACTTGGCTCAGGACTTGGTGTGCTGGCAGAAGAAATTGAAAATCCAGTTTATATTAATTATGGAGAACTTGATAATTTTCCTGTTTCAACTGTAGAAGGACATACAGGCAGATTTGTAATAGGTGAACTCTCCGGTAAAAAAGTTATTGCAATGCAGGGTAGATTTCATTATTATGAAGGATATTCTGTTCAAGAGATAACTTTAGCTATCAGGGTAATGAAAGAAATAGGTATAGAAAAACTTATACTGACAAATGCAGCAGGTGGGGTTAATAAAAATTTTTCTGCAGGCGAATTTATGGTAATTTCTGATCATATTAATTTAATTGGAGCCAATCCGCTCAGAGGTGAAAACATGGATGAATATGGCCCTCGTTTTCCTGATATGACAGAAGCTTACAGCAAAGAATTAATCAAAACAGCAGAGAATTCAGCTGCAGAAAATGGAATTTTACTCCGCAAAGGAATTTATGCAGCGATGGCAGGCCCAACTTATGAAACTCCTGCTGAAATTCAATTTTTAGATACAATTGGTGCAGATGCAGTTGGTATGTCAACTGTACCAGAAGTAATTACAGCCAGACATATGGATATCAAAGTTTTAGGGATTTCCTGTATAACCAATATGGCTGCTGGAATATTAGCACAGCCTCTTTCTCACGAAGAAGTAGTAGAAACTGCTGAAAGAGTTCGTCCACAATTTATCAGACTAATGAAAGATATTGTAGAAAATATCTAGTCGGAGGTATTTATAATGCGTGCATATGATATTATCCATAAAAAAAGAGAAGGAAAAAAACTAAGCAGAGATGAGCTAGCTTTTTTGATTAATGGCTATGTAAGTGGAGATATACCTGATTATCAAATAGCTGCCTGGGCAATGGCTGTATTTTTTAAGGGGATGGATGCAGAGGAAACTGCAGATCTGACAATGTTAATGGCAGAATCAGGTGATATGATAGATTTAAGTCCAATAGAAGGAATAAAGGTGGATAAACACAGTACAGGAGGTGTTGGTGACACAACAACACTTGTTTTAGCCCCACTTGTTGCTTCTGCTGGAGCTGTTGTTGCAAAAATGTCAGGTCGAGGATTAGGCCACACAGGTGGAACCATTGATAAACTTGAATCTATACCTGATTTCAATACATTTTTAAGTAGAGATAGATTTATTGATAATGTTAATCAGCATGGAGCTGCTGTTGTTGGTCAGACAGGTAACCTGACTCCTGCAGATAAGAAACTGTATGCATTAAGAGATGTTACAGCAACTGTAGAGTCAATACCTCTAATAGCAAGCAGTATTATGAGTAAAAAAATTGCTGGTGGAGCAGATGCAATAGTGCTTGATGTTAAAACAGGTAGTGGTGCATTTATGAAAGATATAGAGCAGGCTAAAAAACTTGCCAGAGCAATGGTTGATATTGGTAAAGAAGTAGGTAGAAAAACCACAGCATATATTACTGATATGAATCAGCCATTAGGTTATGCTGTTGGGAATGCACTTGAAGTTAAAGAAGCAGTTGAAACACTTAAAGGAGATGGCCCTGAAGACCTTACTGAACTCTGTATAGAATTAGGTTCAGCTATGCTTAAACTTGCTGGTACAGTTGGAGATTTAGAGAGAGGAAAAGATATTCTCAGAGAAAAAATCGAGAATGGTGAAGCTCTCGATAAATTTAAAGATATGATTGCTGCTCAGGAAGGTAACCCCGAAATTATTAATGATTTTAATCTGCTGCCACATACTGATAAAACAGTAGAGGTTAAAGCAGAAAAAAGTGGTTATATAGCCAGCATTGAAGCATTAGAGGTAGGAACAGCTGCAATGCTTTTAGGAGCTGGAAGAGAAAGAAAAGATTCAGAAATTGATTTAGCTGTTGGGATAGTTTTAAAGAAAAAAGTAGGTGATAGAACTGCTGAGGGCGATACACTTGCAGTTTTACACGTAAATAACGAAGATAATCTAGAAGAAGCTAGAGCAAAATTAGCTGCAGCATTTTCTATCAGTGATAAAAAACCTGAGAAAAAGCAGCTGATTTACGAAATAATTACATAATAGAAATTTTGAGGTGAGTTTATGACAGTTTTTAATGGAGAACGTCTCGAATCAGAACTTTTTCAGCTTGATAGAGAAAGAATGGCAGCAGGCTGGTATTCTGATGTTTATTTTAGAAATATAGCTAGAATTTTAGAAAAATTATCTAAAGAAGATTATGAATTTAAAGGTCAGGATATCGGAGATATTGAAGTAGAAATGCAGGTTTTCCCGAGGCGTCAGCCATATTGTATAGTAGGAGGAATTGATGAAGCACTTGCTATATTAAAAGTTGCAGCAGGATATAAAAATGAAGATGGAGAATTTATCAATACAGCAAATTCTCTTGAGGTAGAGGCCTGTCAGGATGGAGATAAAGCTTATTATAATGGCAACCCAAATAATGTTGAACCTGTGATTAAAATAAGGGGTCGTTATAGAGATTTTGCAATACTCGAAACACCGATGCTTGGATCACTTACTGAAGCATCAAGAATAGCAACGAATGTATATAAAGTGATGGTAGCTGCAAGAGGCAAGGATATATTATTTTTCCCGGCAAGATTTGCACATTACAAGCTGCAGGCTCTGCATGGTTATGCCTATTCGCTTGGGGTGAACGCATATAATGATGAATATGAGGCAAATACTGGTCGCTACATTTCCACTGATGAACAGGGTGCATGGTGGGGTGGTAAAGGTGGAGGAACTATCAGCCACTCTTATGTTGCATCTTTTTTAGGTGATACTACAGAATCAATGCTGCAGTTCTGCAGATTAATGCCGCTTGAAGTAAATAGAATCGCCCTTGTTGATTTTGAAAATGATTGTGTTAATACAAGTCTCGATGTTCTAAAAGCAATGTTTGATAAATATTTAAAACTGAAAAAAGAAGGTAAAGAAAAAGAAGCAAAACGATATAAGCTCTTTGGAGTAAGACCAGATAACTCCTCCCATTTAAGGGATGAAAGTGTTGAACCTCTCGGTAAAAAAGAACTTGATAATGGAGTTAATTCAAGGCTTGTATTTAATATCAGAAAAGCACTTGATACTGCCTATAAAAGTTGGGATTTACAGCCTTCTGAAGTAGAAATAGCCGAAAACTACTGCAGAGATGTCAAGATAATTGCGACAGGAGGTTTTGATCCAGAAAAAATAAACTGCTTTGAGTCATCACAGGTGCCGGTAGATATCTATGGAGTAGGCAGCTGGCTTTTATCAAATTGTGATCAAGAAGGTACTAAAAATGATTTTACTGCAGATGTTGTTAAGGTCAAACTTGGTGATGTATGGACAGATATGGCAAAGGTCGGAAGATCACCTTCTGATAATGGAGATCTCAAGCACGTAGATTTATCTGAATTATAAATATTAACTTTATAAAAACAGACTGTCTCGTTTGAGGCAGTCTTTTAAAGTGAGGACTGCAATTATGAAAAAAAAGGATAAATTATTAAATAAAATATTAAATACAATGGCTGAAGAATATTATTTATTTGCTGGAGAAATAATTAGAATAAATAATTTAAAAGAAGTTGATTTTAAAAAATTAAGTTCTAAAATGGATTCTGAAGATGTCAAATACTTTTCTAAAAATTATTATCTGGTAGATTCAGATAATATATATTTTAATAAAGAAAGTGTCCAGTTAACAAAAAAGAAAATAGAATTTTTGGAAAAAATCATCGATGGAAGTTTTAAAGTTCCCTATCAAAACAGGGAAGAGTACAAATCTCTAGGTATAGAGATTGAAAAAGGACTCGACTTATTAAAAAAATACGAAAAACATAATCACACTCAGGCATCTTTTCTACATTATCACAGTGATTTACTTGATTATCTACCTGAAAAAAGAAGAAATTTTCTGCTTGAGCTTGCTGCAGATGCTGCTGAGCTGGATTATAATCTTTACCTTGTTGGTGGTCAGGTCAGAGATCTGCTTATTGGTTTACCTTTAAATAAAGACCTCGATATTTTGATTGATGGAGACCTGGAGAAATTCTTTGCTTATTTGAAAAAAGAAAAGGGTTATGAATATGACTATAATAATAAGTTTTCGACCGGCTTTCTTCATAATCAATATGGTTATTCAGTAGATATCGCAAGCTGTAGAGAAGAAAAATATCA
The DNA here is from genome assembly GCA_964649895.1 of uncultured Halanaerobium sp. Classification (GTDB taxonomy): domain Bacteria; phylum Bacillota; class Halanaerobiia; order Halanaerobiales; family Halanaerobiaceae; genus Halanaerobium. The sequence continues at coordinate 13,512 of CAZYRX010000023.1, read as the reverse complement.
TTTCCCAGGGTCTCTTCCCCTGGTAGAAAAAGCTGAATTATTTTCTGATCTTTACCGCAGAGATTTTACAGTTAATACACTGGTGATTGACCTGCATCCAGCTAGAAAAGGTATATTGTATGATTTCTTTGGTGCTGTGTATGATCTGAAAAATAGGATTCTCGATGTGCTTCATAATTATAGTTTTAGAGATGATCCGCTTAGAATTTTAAGAGGAATCCGCTTTCAGATTCTGAAAGATTTTAATTTAAGTGCTGAAACTGTAGAGTTAAGCACAAGATCACTTAAAAACTATGATTATCATAAATTAGCAGTGGAAAGAGTTTTTACAGAACTTGCCTACCTCTTTGATGCCAAAAAAGATATTTCACAATTTTCCGCAATATTATTAAATCAAATACCTGTTTTAAAACTGATTAAAGATAATTTTAAATTTGATAAAACAAAAGATACTAATTTCCTCAAAGGGGAGAAACTGCTGTCATTATGCAGAGAAAAAGAGGTCGAAGTAAAGCATTTTCTTGTCAGATTAATGATTTTGTTTTATAATAGTAAAGAAAGTGAAATTAATGAGTGGCCTCTATCTGAACTCGAGAAAAAGATATTCATCGAAAAAAGATGGGTTAAAATTAGTTCAGAGTTCTATAAAACAAATGATCCTGCCTTAAAATTTAGAGAAATAGAAGGTTATAAAGCTGAAGAGTTAGTCATGGCTGCAGTAAGGAATTTTGAGCAGGATTTTGTTGAAGAAATTATTGAGCATTTAAATAAAAGAGAAGAAATCGAAATCCCCATCAATGGTCGTGATTTGATTGAAATGGGATTAGCAGAAGGACCAGAGATAAAAGAACTATTATTAAAAGTAAGAGATCAGATATTAAGGCAAAATATTAAGAATAGAGAACAGGCATTAAATTTTGCAGAAAAAATCATAAATAAGCAGAAGAAATCATAAAAAATAATTGTGCCAATTAGAGGTGAAATACAATGAATACAATTTTAGAATTACTGCTTTTAATACCCGTATTACTATTTTCGTTATCACTACATGAGTTTTCACATGGTTATGTATCATATAAGTTAGGTGATCCAACTCCAAAAAACCAAGGTAGATTAACACTCAACCCGCTGGCACACCTGGATCCGATGGGCAGTATTGTCCTGTTGATTACAAGACGTTTTGGCTGGGCCAAACCTGTACCGATCAACCCAAATTATTATCAGAATCCCCGTAAAGGGATGATGCTGGTTAGTCTTGCCGGACCATTTGCCAATTTTTTTCTGGCAGCAGTATTTGCTCTATCTGCAAGAGGACTCGTGTTTTTTAGTTCTGCAGGGCTTTATCAGCTGCAGCAGGCAGGTTTTGGAAATCTGGTTCAGACAATATTTATTTTCTTTCAACTTGCAGTTACAATTAATCTGGCACTAGGATTTTTTAACCTGCTGCCGATACCACCACTTGATGGTTCTAAGATATTAATGGGCATTTTGCCCCGCAGTTTTGATAAATATATCAGAAAATTGGAAGGACCGTATGGAATGGTACTGCTTTTAGTTCTTGCTTATACTGGTATTTTGTGGTCAATAATTGGGCCTTTGGTTAGAACCGCATATGGTATTTTACTGCTCTAAAATTTTAGTATAAAGAGGTAATAATTATGGAATATCAAATTGTGCTTGATAGTTTTGAAGGACCACTTGATTTACTCTATCAGCTGGTTAAAAAAAATGAAATAAATATAAGTGAAATTTCTCTTGCGAAAATAACTGACCAGTATCTGGATTATATTAATCAGATGCAGCATTTTGATATTGAGCTTGCAGGTGAATTTTTAATTATTGCTGCAGAATTAATTGAGATAAAAATTAATGCTATTCTTCCCAAAGAAAGTGATGATGATCAAGAAAGTGAGCATGAATTAATTGCCAGATTGAAGGAATATGAACTTTTCAAAAATATTGCTTCTCTGCTCAAAGAGTGGGAAGAAGAAGCGGGTAACCGCTATCAGTGCAGGGTGGATATTGAGGATCTGATGCCGGAGATAATGCAGGTTGACCTTGAAATTAAAGCAGATGAGTTAAAAGAACTGATTATTAAAGCTTTAACTGCTGAAAAAGAAAGAGAAACAGAGGTCGTGATTAATCCAAAACTTGAATATCTTAAAGAAGAAAAATTTGATATAAGCAATAAGATAAGAGAAATGCTGAAAGATATCAGAAAAGTAAATGAAGAAATTTCTTTTTATAATTTACTGAGTGAAAAAAATAATCAGCTGGAAATAGTTGTAACACTGCTGGCTCTACTTGAACTTATGAAAAGAAAAAGAATCAAAGTTACCCAGCAGAATAATTTTGCTGATATAAAGATAAGTTTAGAAAGGTGATCAGATGGCAATAGATAACTTTCCCCAGAAAGCGGCAATTGTAGAAGCTCTGATATTCAGCAGCAGGAAAATGATAAAAAAAGAAACTCTGCTTAAAATAACAGAGCTAGAAGAGTTTAAACTTGATAAAATATTAGAATATCTTGAAGAGAAATACCAAAAAGGTGATTCAGGTATTCAGCTTAAGTGCTACAATGACCGCTATGTTTTTCAGACCAAAGAAATTTTTTCGGATTATATAGAAAAACTTTTTGATATAACAAAGGTCTCTTCCTTATCTACAGCTGCTATGGAAACATTAGCTATTGTTGCCTACCGACAGCCAGTTACCAGGACAGAGATTGAAGAGATCAGAGGTGTAAGAGTTTCGGGAACACTAAATACACTCTGCAAATATGAACTTATAGAAGAAATTGGACGTAAAGATACAATTGGTAATCCAATAATTTATGGGACAACCAATCATTTTCTAGAATATATTGATATTGAGCATCTTTCTGAACTTCCTGAAATAGAAAGAGTTGAAAAACTTTTTGCAGAAGAAATTGAGGAAGCTGCTGAAGATATCAGAGAAGAACAAAAAGTTGACGCACAAAAGAATAATGAAGATAAATAAGTATAATAAATCGTTCAGGGTACAGAGTAAAAGTTGAGATAAATCTATAAATCATGAAGATACTTTACTGAGGTGGAGATATATATGGAAAGACTGCAGAAAGTAATGGCACATGCTGGAGTTGCATCCCGAAGAAAATCAGAAGAGATTATTGCAGAAGGCAGAGTTATGGTAAACGGAGAAACGGTTACTGAAATGGGTTTTAAAGTTGACCCGGAAGTTGATGTGATTGAAGTTGATGGAGAACTTATTTCAAAAGAAAAAAGAATATATTTATTATTAAATAAGCCTGAAGGATATATTACAACGGTTTCTGATCCAGAAGATCGTGCAACTGTGATGGATTTAATTCCCGATTTAGAGCAGAGGGTTTATCCAGCAGGTAGGCTTGATTATGATAGCTCAGGCCTTTTAATTATGACTAATGATGGTGAATTAACCTATAAATTAACCCATCCAAAAAAAGAAGTAGATAAAAAATACTTTGTTAGAGCAGAAGGAGAAATTAAAGAAGAAGATTTTAATAAATTCGAAGAAGGTATGATAATAGATGGGGAGAAAACTTCTCCTGCTGTAATCGAAAATATTAATTATCAGGATGAGATAACAGAATTTGAAATAACTATTCACGAGGGGCGCAACCGACAGGTCAGAAGAATGTGCAAAATTGCAGGTTACAGTGTTTTAAAACTTAAAAGAACCGCATTTTCCTTTTTGACCTTAGAAGGTTTAGATGAAGGTGAATATCGATTTTTAAGTGAAGAAGAAACAGCTAAATTAAAGAATATTGTTTAATTTCTTCATTTAAAGCAGGAATTATGGTGTTTATAAAGAAATATTTGATAGATGTTAAAAAATTCTCAAGATTTAAGCTAGTTCTATTTAATGCAGTTTTATTAGACTTTCAGTTTAATAATTTTAATCTGATCTCAATTTCGATACCAATAATATCTGCAGGGTTTCTCCAAATTACGGGAATTTAGTTTTAATAATTTACAAATCAGTAAATACTATTTATTAAGGAGGAGCTTATTTTTAATGAATGAGTTAAAGGTATCATCTAAATCAGATCCAAAAGCAGTGGCTGGAGCTTTAGCGGCAGTATTAAGAGAGAAAAAAACTGTGGTACTGCAGGCTATTGGGGCTGGAGCCGTAAATCAGACTATTAAAGCTATAGCAATTTCACGGGGCTATGTAGCACCTAATGGAATGGATTTAATCATGATTCCTGCATTTACTGAAATTGAGATCAATGGAGAAGAAAGAACTGCATTAAGATTTTTAGTAGAACCCAGATAAATGAGTTTTATCTAAAGGCCTATCCGTAAAGGGTAGGTTTTTGGTATAATAAGAGTTGAATGATAAAATTTAGATTTATTTTTAGGTGGTGATAAAGATTTTTCTAAAAAAAATACGCCTCAAAGGTTTCAAATCATTTGCAGAACAAACTGATATAGAAATCGAAGAAAATATAACTGCAGTTGTTGGTCCAAATGGCAGTGGAAAAAGTAATATTGTTGATGCTATTCGCTGGGTGCTTGGGGAACAGAGTGCAAAAACGCTCAGGGGAAGCAGAATGTCAGATATTATATTTTCTGGAAGTGAAGAATTACATGCCAAAAGATCAGCAAGTGTAACCCTGTTTTTTGATAACTCAGAGGGGATTTTGCCTGTTGATGGTAAAGAATTAACCTTAGGCAGAAGGGTTGATGATGATGGGCGCAGTGATTATTTAATAAATGGTGCCTCATGCAGGCTCAAAGATATAGAAACTCTTTTAATGGACAGTGGTTTAGGTAGTGATGGATACTCGATCGTAGGACAGGGAAGAATCGATTCGATTATCCACAGTAAGGCTGATAAGATGAGGCTGTTTTTCGAAGAAGCAGCCGGCATTATGAAACATAAGTCACGCAAAGAAGAAGCCCAGAAAAGACTTGAAAATACAAGCAATGATTTAAATAGAATCCATGATATTGTAGAAGAACTTGAAAAAAGAAGAGAGCCTTTAAAAAAAGCTGCTGCTAAAGCAGAGAAATTTAAAAAATTTAAATCAGAACTATCAGAACTTGAACTCAGTCTTTTAAACAAACAGTGGCAGGAGCTTTCTGAAAAATTCAGCAATATTAGTGATAAGAGGAGTTCTGCCCAGAAAGAACTTCGTGAAAAAGAAAGCCAGTATAATACTATCAGCTACAAACATGATACAAAAAAAGAAGAACTGAAAAAATTAAAAGAAGATAAAGAAGAAAATAATAATTATTATTTTCAGAATCAGAATAAATTAAATGAAATAGAGAATAATCTTAACCTAATGGATGAGCGCAAGAAAAACTTTATTGAACAGAAAGATGAATTAAAGACTGCAGTTAAAGATTTAAATGAAGAAAGAAAAGAAAGAAAAACTATTTTAGAAGACTGCAGAGAAACTTTTGAAATTATTAATTCGAATAAGGAAGAATTAGAAGCAGAAATAAATAAATTAAGCGAGAAAATTAATGCGGCAGAAAGAAGTCTTGCTGAAATAAATGGAAATATAAGAACTAAAGAAAACAAACGAAAAGAGCATCAAAATTCTTTACAGCAGAAAAATTCCTTAGTTCAGAGGCTTGAAGAGAGAGTGGATATTTCTCAAGAAAGACTTTCTGAGATTAAAGATGATAACACTATCTTGGCAGGTAATCTGGCTGAAAAGGAAGCTGAGCTTAATCAGACAGAAGAAAATCTTAATAATCTAGCTCAGCAGCTTGACGAGCAGAAAAATGAAAAAGATCAATTAGAAGCAGAAATTTCTCATCTGAATAAGAAATTAGAAAGCGGTAAAGAAGATCTTCAGGAACTTAAGCAAAATTATCAGCATAAGACTTCAAGGCTTGAGCTTATGCAGGAAATGCAGGATAATTATGAGGGATATTATTCAGGAGTTCGCAGTATTTTGGAAAAGAAAGAGGAATTTCCAGGCTTGATTGATGTAGTTGCTGAAATCATTGCTGTAAAAGAAACACACGAAACCGCTATTGAAACTGCTTTAGGTGCTAAAATGCAGAATATAATAGTTGAAGATGACAGCACTGCAAAAAAGGCTGTTCAGTTTTTAAAGAAAAACAAAAAAGGTAGGGCTACTTTTTTACCATTAAACATGGTTAATGGCTCAAGACTTTCTGATCGTTATTTAAAGGAATTAGCTGATTATCCAGGATTCATCGGGCTTGCAGTAGATTTAGTAGATTTTCCTGATAGGCTGGAAAATATATTTAATTTTTTGCTGGGCAAAATAGTTGTTAGTGATAATTTAAAAAATGCTGTTGAAATGTCAAAAAACATCAGTAGAAATTTTAGAATCGTGACTAAAGAAGGAGATGTTGTTTATCCAGGTGGTGCCATCTCTGGAGGAAGCAGCACAGGCAATAGTCGTGATTTAATAGGCCGCAGTCGTAAAATAGAAAAACTGAGTTCTGAAAAAGAAAATTTAAAAAGCAAAGGCAAAAATTTAGTATCAGAACTTGAAGAAGTTAAAAAAGAGCTTGATAATAAAAATGAAAAACTAAACAGTTTAGAAGAAAAGCTGCAGAATTTAAAAATAGAAGAAAATAATATTATAAATAAGAAGAATAGGCTGGAAGAAGAAATTTCAGAACTAAAACAGAGAATTGAAGTGCTGAACAATAATCACAGTCAGCTAGACAGCAGCACAAGTGAGAATAGAGATAAGATAGGTGAATATTATAATCAAATTTCCGAATTAAAGAATTCAATTCAAAATAAAGAAAAAGAAATAAAAGAATTAAAATCTGAAAAAGCAGATTTAGAAAACTCACTTGAAAAACTGCAGCCGCAGTTGAAAGAATTAGAACTTGATGGAGCAAGAATCTCAGAAAAAAGAGATAATTTACGTGAACAGCTCAACGAAAAAGAGAATAATCTTGCTGAAACTCGGAAAAAGATCAGGAGTACAGAAAATAACTTAGAAACTTTAAATTCTGATTTAAACAGAGTAGAAGAGCGGAAAATTTCTCTCAAGCAAAAAAAAGATGAACTGAAAGTTAAAGAAAAAGAGCTTAAAAATAAAAAAGTAGAACTTGCTGAAGAGGTATCTGAACTTGAAAAAGAAGTTGAAGCTGAGGAAAAAGAACTTAAAGATCTCCAGGTTGAAGTTAATAAATTAAAGGATAATTTCCATGAGCTTGACCTTAAATACAGCAAATTAGAAAGTAAGCTAAGTAATATAAAAGAGATATTGGAAAATGATTATGCTTTAAAACCAGAAGAAATTGATGAGAAGAAACTTATTGAGATTAAAGATGAAGATGAGGAAGAAGTAGAAGAACAAATAACAGAGTTGAAATCTGAAATGGATAAACTGCATCCTGTAAACGAAGCAGCAGTTGAAGAATTTACCGAGCTGAAAGATAGACTCGATTATCTGCATGAACAGCAGAGTGATTTAAAACATGCGAGAACATCGATTGAGATTGTTATCGGAGATATAGAAGAATCAATGGAAAAGATGTTCAGCAGCACATTTTTTAAGGTTAAAGAACAATTCTCTAAAGTATTTAAAGCACTTTTTCAGGGAGGACATGCTGAACTTAAGCTAACAGACCCTGATGATATGCTGACAACTGGTGTTGAGATTCAAGCTCAGCCACCTGGTAAAAGTTTAAAAACACTATCATTACTTTCTGGTGGAGAGAGGGCTCTGACAGCAATTGCACTGATATTTGCATTTATCCAGGTAAAACCAAGTCCTTTTTATGTGCTTGATGAGATTGATGCACCTTTAGATGATGTTAATATTGTTCGCTTTGCCAGCTTTATTAAAAGATATGCAAAGGTTGCTCAGTTTATCATAATTACCCACAGACGATATATGATGACAGAAGTAGATTCTTTATATGGTGTTACTATGGAGAAATCAGGAGTATCAAAATTGATTTCTTTAAAATTAGAACAGGACCAAGAGATCGATGAGAAAATGTTTGAGGAGGCATTATAATGGGTTTTTTACAAAGATTAAAAAATGGTTTAAAAAAGACAAAAGAAGGATTTGTTAATAAAGTAAGTAATATTTTTACAGGCAGAAGCAATATTGATGATGATTTATTTGAGGAACTGGAAGAAGTTTTAATTCAGGCTGATGTTGGGGTTAAAACAACTTTTACCCTTATTGAAAAATTGAAAGATGATGTTGAAGAAGAAGAAATAACTGAACCTGAAGAACTTATGAAGTATTTTCAATCAGAATTAAAAACCCTGCTGCAGAATGAAGAAGGTGGGTTTAATTTTGATCATGATTTAAATATTATCATGGTAGTTGGAGTAAATGGTGCTGGTAAAACAACTACAATTGCCAAAATTGCAGGCAGATATAAGGAAAAAGGTAAGAAAGTTATGCTGGCAGCAGGTGATACTTTTAGAGCGGGAGCGATTGAACAGCTGCAGATTTGGGGAGATCGACTTGGTGTTAGTGTTATATCTCAGCAGGAAGGTTCAGATGCAGCAGCAGTTGCTTATGATGCAGTTCAGTCTGCTCATGCAAAAGATATAGACCTTTTAATTGTTGATACAGCAGGCCGTCTTCATACTCAGACAAATCTTATGGAAGAATTAAAAAAGGTTAAAAGGGTAATAGATAGAGAAGCTTCTGCAATTAATGCTGGTGTTGAGGTTTTACTTGTGCTTGATGCAACAACAGGACAGAATGCTATTTCTCAGGCAAAATTATTTAATGAAGCGGTGGCAGTTGATGGAACTGCACTAACAAAACTTGATGGTACAGCAAAGGGTGGAATAGTTATTGCTGTAAAAAATGAACTTGATATTCCAATAAAATTAATAGGTGTAGGAGAAGCTGCAGAAGATCTGCAGAACTTTGATCCAGATGAATTTATCGAGGCTCTTTTTAGTGAAGAGTAATTGTTGAATTAAAGCTTGACAAAAGCAGCAAAATATCATATACTATCACCTGTGTTAAGTAAATTAACTTTACAGGTGGTTTTTTATGCTTAAAAAAACTATTAGGATGACAATGCTCTTTGATTTTTATGGTTCTCTGCTTACAGATAAGCAGCAAAAAATCATAAAAAGTTATTTCTACAATGATTTATCTCTTTCGGAGATTGCTGATAATATAGGAATCAGCCGCCAGGGAGTTTATGATCATTTAAAAAGAAGCGAAAAGAGCTTAAAAGAATATGAGAACAAACTAGATCTGCTCTCAAAATATAATGAGATCAGAAGAAATATAAATGAACTTGAGGATATGCTTGTTGAAAAGAATATTCTAAGTTCTAAGAGAAGTGATGAATTGAGTAAAAAACTTGAGTCAATAAAATCTATCCTCTAGGGGGGTATATTATGATTTTTTCAAATTTAGCTGAAAAACTGCAGGATACTTTTGATAAACTGCGCGGCAAAGGAAAACTGACCGAAAAAGATGTTAAAAGTGCTTTAAAAGAAGTTAAAATGGCACTTTTAGAAGCTGATGTAAATTATAAAGTTGTAAAAGATTTTGTTAAAAAAATTGAAGAAAGAGCTGTTGGTAAGGAAGTGATGGAAAGCCTTACCCCTGCTCAACATGTTATTAAAATTGTAAATGAAGAACTTCAGGAATTAATGGGAGGTTCTCAGGAAGAAATTGAGATTTCTCCTGACCCACCTACAATAATCATGATGGTTGGACTCCAGGGTTCTGGTAAAACTACCAGTGCTGGTAAACTTGCCAGGATGTTTAAAAATAATGGGAAAAGTCCACTTTTAGCTGCGGCCGATGTTTATCGTCCTGCCGCTATTAGGCAGCTGCAGGTGCTTGGAGAAAGACTTGAAATTCCTGTTTTTTCTATGGGAGAAGACAGTGATCCTGTTGATATTGCCAAAGGTAGTATCAGTTATGCAGCTTCTCATAATTGTGACACTATTATTCTTGATACTGCAGGTAGACTGCATATTGATCAGGAAATGATGCAGGAATTAGAATCAATTAAAGAAACTGTAGACCCTGATGAAATACTGCTTGTTGTTGATGCGATGACAGGACAGGATGCAGTTAATGTTGCTGATAATTTTGATGAGCGACTAGATGTAGATGGAATAGTACTGACAAAGATGGATGGTGATGCACGTGGTGGTGCTGCACTATCTATTAAAGCTGTTACTGGTAAACCAATTAAATTTGCCGGTACAGGAGAAAAACTTGCTGATTTAGAAAAATTTCATCCTGACAGGATGGCTTCTAGAATACTCGGTATGGGTGATGTTTTAAGCCTGATCGAAAAAGCTGAAAAAAATATAGATAAAGAAAAAGCTGCAGAGCTGGAAGAAAAGATGCGTAAAAACCAGTTCACTCTTGAAGATTTCATGGAACAGATGGAGCAGGTAAGAAACATGGGTCCAATGGACGAACTGCTTGGTATGCTTCCCGGTATGGGAGGAGCAAAACAGCTTAAAAATATGCAGTTTGACGAAAAACAGCTGGATCATATAGAAGCTATCATATCATCGATGACTCCTGAAGAAAGAAGAGATCCTGATGTTATTAACGGCAGCCGCCGCAAAAGAATAGCACAGGGTAGTGGTACTAAAATTCAGGATGTAAATAGATTATTAAAACAGTTCAGACAGACTAAAAAAATGATGAAACAGCTGAACAGTGGTAAAATGGGTAAGATGGCCAAAGGTGGATTCAACTTACCATTTTAATATATTTTGAATTTATGTTTTACTATATGGAAGGAGGTGTTTTTATATGGCAGTTAAGATTCGTCTAAAAAGAATGGGAAGTAAGCGTAATGCATCATACAGATTGATTGTTTCTGATTCTAGAAGAGCTCCTCAGGGCTACTTTGTTGAAGAATTAGGATTTTATGATCCAACCACAGAACCAGAAACTTATAAAATTGATGAAGAAAAAGCACTTAAGTGGTTAAATAATGGTGCAAAACCTTCAGATACTGTTAAGACTTTACTGAAGAAATCAGGTGTTATGGCTAAGTTTCACGGAAATGAGTAATTAAAAGGAGGTTTTCTCCATGGTCGAATTGGTAGAATTTATTGCCAAATCAATTGTTGATTATCCTTCTGAGGTGAAAGTTAAAGAAGTAGAAAAAGGAAAGACTACTAAACTTGAACTTTCTGTTGCAGATGATGATATGGGTAAGGTAATCGGAAAAAGAGGTCGGATTGCTAAAGCCATTAGAACTGTAGTCAATGCTGCAGCTGCTAAAGAAGGAACAAAGGTTGTTGTTGATATTAAATAATATTTTTCAGGCTGGTGATTAAACTGCAGGAGAATTACCTAGAAATCGGAAAAATAACGCGCTATCAGGGAAATAAAGGTGAAGTTCGGATTCAACCGAGCACTGATATTCCTGAGCGTTTTTTTGATTTAGAAAATGTCTATCTGCAAAAAGATGCAGAAATCTTAGAGTTAGATATCGAATATATTCGATTCCACAAGCAATTTGTAATTATTAAGTTTATTGATGTTAATTCTATAGATGAAGCTGAAGAACTTAAAAACTACAGAGTGCTAATAGATAAGTCTGAAAAATACTTACTTCCAGAAGACAATTATTATATTGATGAGTTAATAGACTGCAGAGTATATTTAAGTGATGATCAGTATCTTGGGATATTGATTGATGTTATTGATACTGCTGGTACAGATATATTTTTAATAAAAGGTGAACTTAAAGAATATATGCTGCCCGCAAGTAAAGATATGATCATAGATATTGACCTGGATGCGAAAAAAATTATTGTTGATCCAATTCCAGGACTGCTGGAGCTTTAGGAGCTGAAAGTATGTTTTTTGATATTTTAACTCTCTTTCCGGAGATGTTTAAGGGGCCATTTAGTGAGAGTATTTTAAAAAGGGCCAGAAAAAAAGATATTATTGATATTAAAACTATTAATATCAGGGATTTTGCTGATGATAAACATCATACTGCTGATGATGCACCTTATGGTGGTGGAGCAGGTATGGTTATGAAAGCGGGTCCTATTTATCGAGCCTGGGAAAACGCTCAGAAAGAGCGTTCTCAGAATTCTAAAACAATACTTATGAGCCCTCAAGGTGAACGCTTAAATCAAAAAATGGTCAATGATCTAAGCAGTGAAGCAGGATTGACGATAATCTGCGGCCATTATGAAGGTATAGATGAAAGAGTCAGAGATTCCATTGTAGATCAGGAAATTTCTATCGGTGATTATGTATTAACAGGTGGAGAGCTTCCTGCAATGATCTTAGTAGATTCTATTTCTAGATTAATTAATGGAGTTTTAGGTGATGCTGATTCCTGTAAAAGGGATTCATTTTATAATGGCTTATTGGAACATCCTCATTACACAAGGCCTAGAGAGTTTAGAGGTTTTAAGGTGCCGGATGTTTTGTTGAGCGGTAATCATCAAAAAATTGAGAGATGGCGCAAAAAAGAATCACTTAAAAGAACTTATAAGCGCAGAAAAGATCTTTTGGAAGCAAAAAAATTGAGTGATGAAGAAAATGAATTATTAGAAGAAATCAAGTCCGAACTTAAGGGTGAAGTTGATGAATAATATTGATGCTGACATATACTTAGCTTTAGTTCATAACCCAATTTATAATAAGTTGGGTGAAAAAATAACCACAACAGTGACAAACTATGATCTGCATGATATTTCTCGGGCAGCTAAAACATATGATGTAAAGAAATACTATGTTGTTAATCATCTTAAATCACAGCAGGAACTTGTGCAGAGAGTAAAGGATTACTGGACAGGTGGAAGAGGAGCTGATTACTGTTATAATAGGCATCAGGCTTTTTCTATGCTGGAGATTACAGACGATTTAGCTGAGGTAAAAAGCAAAATAGAAACTGAAACAGGCAAAAAGCCGCTGCTTGTGGCAACAGATGCTAAGGAATTTCCGAATTCTATTTCTTATAAAAAGCTGCGCGATAATTTTAAAGAAACTGAACAACCATATCTGCTCATATTTGGTACAGGTTATGGTTTAACAGAGGATACACTTGCAGATTGTGATTATATACTTGATCCTATCTGGGGCAGGGGAGATTTTAATCACCTGTCTGTTAGGAGTGCTGCATCAATTATTATGGATAGACTTTTAAGTCCACCCTGGTGGGAGGAATAAATTTTATATTTTTTTGAGAGGAGGTTGACTGATGAATATCATAAATGAGATCGAAAAAGAACAGATGCGTGATGATATACCAGAATTTGCTGTAGGTGATACTCTTAATTTAAAAGTTAGAATCTCTGAAGGTGGTAAAGAAAGAATACAGCTTTTTAAGGGAGTTGTTATAAAGAGAAATGGCGGTGGATTAAATGAGAACTTTACTGTTCGTAAAGTTGCTCATGGTGTAGGTGTTGAGAGAACTTTCCCTCTTCATTCTACAAAATTAGCCGGTATTGATGTTGTACGCCGTGGTGATGTAAGAAGATCACGTCTATATTACTTAAGAGATAGAAGAGGTAAAGCTTCTAGAATTAAAGAAAAAAGAACTGAAAGAA
>CAZYRX010000022.1:10051-29844 GCA_964649895.1 uncultured Halanaerobium sp. | reverse complement strand
TTTACTAAGCGATTCCAAAATAAGCATTACTTTTCTTTCTTCCTTCATTCTCTAACCCCTCCAAAGTTTTATCTGTTTTTAAATTGATATATTTTTAAAATGATGTAATTTAGATTTTAACAACTAGAAACTCGCTTTCAATCTTATAATATTCACTAAGTTTATTATTTATCAGTTCAGCATAATTTTCAAGCTGTTCTTCTTCGTATTGAGTACCCGTTTTATAATCTATGATCCTGATCTTTTTATCTTTTCTATCAATCATCAACCTATCTATTCTTTTCATTTCATCACCATCAAATAAGGTATATTCTGTGAACACATCATATTTATCAGCAAATATTTCGCTATTATCTTCAATAAACTTCTTTACAGAAGATATTATATCAGTGAGTATTTCTCTCCCAACTATATTTATATACTTATCTCTGATGATATTTTTGGCAATTTTATGTTCATTTTCTGTATTATAGATGATCTGCTCTAAATAGTCATGGACAATAGTTCCCAGCAGTCTAGTTTTATTTACTTCATAGCTTAAAGCTTTCTTTTTATCTGCGGCTTCAAGAATTCCCATTTCAAAATATTTATCTATCTGCTTTAAATCAATATCCCGCTCAGAACTTTGAGAACTATCACCAACAAGTTCGCCAAATTCTTTAACCTTAATTAAATCTATTAAATTATTGCTCTGAGCAGCACTAAGCAGTGAAGTTTCATAAAATTCATAATTGCTGCCTTCCCAGAAAAAATCCTGATCTAACCTCAGTTTGCGGGGATTTTCTATATAAATAAATAGATTATTGACTGCTCTTGTCATCGCTACATAGTCATTATTAATTTCTTCCATAAGTTCTTTTTCATTTTTTTCTTCGATAAAGTTATAGGCAAGGCTTTCTAATATAAAGTTATATTTGCTGTTTGTTAGCAGATATTCTTCGACATCCCCATAACTATCATCGAAATCAAGATATATTTTGATACTATTTCTATTGTAACTTCCATTTAATTTGGGAGAAAAATAATAAAAAACACTGTCAAAGCTCAAACCTTTAGCTTTATGGATCGTGCTCAATTTTACCGCATCTTGATCCTCTATACCCAGCTGCTGCAGTTCTTCCGAATCTTTATTTTCTTCAATATATTCTATCAGCAGATTTAAAGAATTAAACTGATTCAACAGATCATAAAAGAAATAGATATTTTTAAGGGCCGATGCCTGTTCCTGATAGATGGTAAAAAGCCCCATCCTGTTAAACAAATGGTGGATCAGTTCTTGATAATTCATCTCTTTAAGCTTTTTGATATCACCAATGAGCTTCTCAATCTCATTTTTTTCTATTTCTCCTTCATTTGCAAGGACATTCTCAACCTTCCCCTTATTTTTAAGTAAATATTTAAGTATACTATTATTTATTCTGACAAGATCACTTCTTAAGAACTTGAGCAGACTCAGATAATCACCTGCATAGAGGTATTTGAGAAGGCTATAAAGTGGTTTTACGGCTTCATGTTCTACAATGCTGTTAGAACTCCCGCGAATGTATTTTATATTTCTTTTATCGAGCTCCTCTGCTATCTCATCCAGATCTTTACCTCGCCGGGCTATTACAGCTGCATTACCCAGCCCATCCTTATGTTCTGCTATTTCTTCGGCAATCTCAGCTTTTAAGTCCTTTACTACGGTATTTAATATATTTTCCAGCTGTTTCTTTTTCTGAGCAGATCCCGCATTTTCTATATCCTTTTCGAAATAACTAATACTGCTCCTTCCTCCCAGAAGAAGCTGAACATAACCCGATTCTCCTCTATCTGGCAGCACATCTACATCTTTATAGATCCAATCCTGATGCAGATTGGCAAAGAAAGAATTTACAAAGTCAAGTATTCTGCCGTCACTTCTGTAACAGGTATTTAGAGTATCTACCTCAGCGGTAATTATATTTTCCAGACCGGCAAAGAGCTCTTTTTCGCCACCCCTCCAACCGTAAATCGACTGTTTTTCATCACCTACGATAATCGTATGCTGGGTATTGTTGATCACAGGTTTCAATAATTTCCACTGGAGAACACTCGTATCCTGGAACTCATCGATCAGCAGATATTTTATATCTATCCCCAACAGCTCATTAAAATAATCAGTGGTCTTTCGACCTTCCAAAAGTTGCAGATTCTCATCACTTAGATAATGATAGGTATAATTGCTTATATCACTGTAGGTGAATATTTTTTCTTTTAATTTAATCCGGTCATAAAATTCAAAGATTTTCTCTGCAAAAGCAAAAACTTCTTTCTCATATTCGATTATCTGATTATTAAATGCAGTATTTGCAAGTGATTCCTGCATGAGGGCGAACTCTTCTTCCAGAGATAACTTCAATTCTGCTGCTGCCTTACCTCTTAACTTACCGCCATTCCAAAAGTGATTACTTAAAAATTCTTTATGATACTTATATATCAAATCTCTTTTTTCTTTTTTCTGCTCAAGCTCCAAATATTTCTCCAATATACGCCTGTAGTCTTTTCTAAAATAACCGCTGTCGAATTCTTTAGCTTTTAGTTCACAAATATCCTGAATAATTTCAATACAGTTATCCAGTCTGCTGATAAAATCTGTATTATCTTTTGCTGGTCGCGGCTGATAATCTATCAGCTCGAACTTCCAGCGCTGGTCGAGTATATCTTCAATGATATCAGTATAATCTTCTATCTTTCTGCTCCTGTTTTCCTTAAGAAAATATTCCATCTGGGCAAAGACCTGTTCATCTTCAAGTATTTTTTTGAATACTTTTTCAGCACTTTCTTGGTCTGTATCTGTTACCTCATAAGCATTGATACCCAGATAAGGTGCAATAGAACGTTTAAATATCTTATTAACGAAGCTGTCGATGGTGTGCACATTTATTTTCTCCTTACTGCTCAATATTTCTGCATACACTTCATCAACCCGGGCCAGTATTCGATCTCCGCTGAGGGAAGTAATTTTTTTAAGCTCTCGATAAACATCTGAATTTTCAGCTTCTCTCTGCAGAGATTTCAGTTGTTCTATTATTCTCTCCCTAATTTCGGCGGTCGCTTTCCTGGTAAAAGTCATTACAACTATATTCCGGAAATCCGTACCTTCAATCACTGCATTGAGATATTCTAAAGAAAGCCTGTAGGTCTTACCTGTACCTGCACTAGCTTTTAAAATTTTATTCATTTTACCACAACCCTGCATATTTCATAGTAATCACAATCTTTACAGTCTGACTTATAAATTGTATTGTAGATCCTCTTTTCAAAAAGATCTTCAAGTTCTTCTATTATTACTGCCTCCAATTTTTCCTCTCTATCCCTGTGGTCGACAACCAGTTCACTATCCATAATCTTGTAGATAGCCTTGACAGTGGAACTGAAATCCTGCTCCTTGAAGTTCAGCATCAAAGAATAGAGGGCCAGCTGCTCCATACTCCCGCTTCCGGTCTTCAAATCGATTATATAGGTATTTCCCTCTGTCCCTTCGATGAGAATATCCGGGCGACCGCTAATATATGCTGAGATACCATCACTGCTTTCGAAGATATCATGTTGATCTAAAGTAACTTCAGTTTCAGCTCTTTCTATTTTTTCGATACGATTGCTGATGCTTTGATCAAGGCTTAAAAGTGAGTCTATCAGATTCTCAAATAAGATATCATGATAATATTTTTTGAAGTAGTCGTGGGTCTGCAGATCATATTTTTCAAGCGTATCATTCAAAATTTCTCTTATTTGCTCTCGACTGTAGTTGGTCAGAGGTATACCGAATTCTTCTATACACTGCTCAAAAAAATCGTGGGCAATAGAGCCGATCATCATCAAACCAAGCTTTCTATCTATCTCCATCATTTCCGATTCTATGTCTGAAATGTCATGCATATAAAACTTGAATGGACAGCGCTTTAAGTGTTCCAGACGGTAGTGGCTTATAGATAACTTCTGCTGCGGAAAATCTTCTTTTTCAAGCAGCAGCTCATCTTCCTCAAGCAATTCATCTGCAAGAACTTCCTGATAAGTATTTGCATTATCTGTCCGAAAAATTTCAGCCAGAATTCCCTTCTGATCCTTCTCAATATATTTTGGCATGGACTCCTTCAAACCATATCTTAATTTAAGTTCTTCTATAAAAGGACTTGATGTCTGGTTGTTATCCGTATTTTCTATATAGAACAAATCGCTTCTTGCAGCATTAAAGATATGGGAGAAAAAATAATATTTCTGCTTTAAATAATTTATCTCCGTCAATTCCAAGCCCAGATCTTTTAGGTTAGCTTCAGTTAAAAAAGTCCTGTTTTTGTATTCCCGGGGTATGCTGGCCTGATTTGCGTTGATCATCAGCAGCCTCTCTCGCTTTTTATATGGGCTCTGCTCCAAGTTATTAACCACTGCCTGCAGATTATCCTCATTCCTATAAACCTTTATTTTTTTAAAAGCAAGGTAATTAAGCACAAGCTTAAAAATCTGCTCTGCTTTTCTGCTCTCCTTTTTTAGATTGTCATCGATATTCAAAAGGGAGATCGTTTCCAATTCCATGAGCGAATCAAAAAACTGCTCCAAATCCCTATTTTCATATTCCGCATCTTTGAGTGCCTCGAGATCAAGTTCTTTAAGAAAGTTTACCATCTCATCGATATTTTTTACCTTCTTCAGCTCTTTGATATCATCGAGCAGGCTGTTCAGCTTCTTATTGTCCATTTTTTCAAATTTATGCTGGTCTAGATATACGTATTCATTATTGGAAAAGTACTTCAACTGCTCTAGATCCTTTTCATTTAAATCATAATAAAGTCTAAACTTCTTATTATAAGCACTTTTAAGCAGCTGATTCAACTCAAGTCTAAAACCTCTCCGCTCGATTTGAAAGCTGAAAAGAATATCTGCAAGTTCATCCAAGAAACTATAGATTCCGCTATCAGTAAAAGAAGAAAATTTTTCAAAACTGATCAGCTCAGATGAAATTATATTTGCAAAGCTGTCTTTTTCATCGTTTAAATCTATAATCTCACTCAAATCAGGATCAGCATCTACCTCTGCGAGAAGATTTGCAAATTCAACTATCTTTTCCCGACTCTGATAGATGTTAATCTCGTTTTGAAGTGGCTCAGGAAAAGTTAGAGAGCTCAACCTCAATTCCGATTCATCAAAATCACTTTCTTTTAACTGAAGACTGATTCGAAGATTTTTATTTTCAGCTTCCAATCTTTTCATTATTTCTTTATCGAATTCACTAAAATAGAGGATATTGACAAAATTAATATTGTTAAATTTATTGATAAATTCGGGAGAGAAGTATTTAAAATCCTTTTTAAGATTTCTATCGATCAAATCATTTGCTTCAAGATAAGTTTTATATTTTTTTCTAACCTCTTCAAATTTTTTCAGCCTCTGCTGCTGCCATTTTACCTTTAAGTTAAGCTCAGAAACAGCAAGCAGGTGCCTGTTTATAAAATCATAAAAATGGAGAAACTCAAAAGCCGTATCGATGCTTTCAGAATAATTATCTATATTAAAAAAATCTTTATCATCTTCACTGAGAATACCATAAAAAATAAGTTTTACCTTATCTTCTTTGATTATGGTTTTATCAGTTAAAAATAATTTATCCCATAAGTCTGCTTTCATAATAAATAGACTTTCTGGGCTGAAAAGATCTTTATGTTTATCATAATATCTTTGAGCCGCGATCATCGTCGAATGACTGTCAAAAACATAAACTTCCGGCTCTACAAAAGAAATTATCTCTTCTATTAACTTTTGTCTGTAATCCAGGTATTTAAAATCCAAAATCGACCTCTCCTTTAAAAGCTGTTTTTGGAAATCTATTTAGCTGCACTATTATTATAACATACTGTACTGACAGCATAGTGTCAGAGAGAAAATTAATTTGCAATATAAGCTCCACCAATTAATTCTCTATCATCTGCTTTTATCTTAACAGTATAGGGGAATATTCTGCCGCTCATAATATCTCGATGTACTTCTTTAATAATTTGAATCTCAAAATCAACGAGGCTTGTCATCACATCATATATGATCTCTTCTTTTCCCTCTCTTATTTCAAAATAAGGGGCTTGAACATTGATCTTAACCTGGGCATAATCAAGTTCTAATTCTATCTCATCTTTTTGAAGCCTCATCAACCAGCCTGGTTCCTGACCTAAACCCCTTAACTTCAATTCTTCATCTGTAGGAAAATCATCAAGACTTACTTTTTCGGCAGAAAAACGGTAATCATCAATATTGATCAATAAACCATCGCTCTGCTCAAAAATCTGTAAATCTTCACTGTTGTAATCGACACATTGATCTTCTCCAGTTTCTTTATCAAGCATGAATTCCTGCCCATCAATTACAAATCGAGCTTTGTTATTTCTCTTCTCCAAAATTAGATATAAAGATCTGCTTTTCAAAAAAACTGCATCTTTCAAATTAATATCTTGATTAAGATCTTCAGTAAACTCATTCTTTAATTTAGAATCTGCTTCAACTCTATCTGTATCAAATATAATCTTACCCATAATGGAAATTTGAGATCTTTTTCCTTTATTCCAAAAAGTAATCTTTTCATTTCCATATTTAGCTCCAGATGCTGAAATCTGCTGCTGAAGAACCTCTCTGCTGCCGTCAGGCATTATAAGCTCTAGCCTATCATTTTCATTATCAAAATTCACAGCAAAATATAAATCTTTTATAATAAATGTCTGGTAATCTACTTTATATCCAGGTTCTGCTTTTACAACATCTGATATAAATACCAAGAATATAAGGGAGAATAAAATGATACTTATGCTGATTATACAGTTTCTAGATTTTAAAATCATGGAATTCCTCCTTTATTTTAAGCAGAATAATTTGTAAATAATTCTCATCATTTAAACTTAGCATTAAAAACCTCTTCTGCTGAACAAATATCAAAACAGAAGAGGTTCTATTTTTAATTATTTATCCTAATCTATTTATCGATAAACTCTGAGAGTCTTTTATTGAATTTCTCAGGCTCATCCCAAAAAAGCATATGTCCACAGTTCTCGAATATCTCCAGCTCAGAGTTGGGTACCTTATCTGCTACGTACTTGCTTCCCTGCCATGGGAAAACCTGGCTCTGCCGACCAACAAAAACTAATGTAGGAATATTAATTTGGGGAAGAAAGTCCCGCCAATCCAGGTTAGTATGATCTCTCATGATCTCTATCTTAGCCATCTTGCTGCACTTCATGATTTCTCCGGCAAGAAAATCTTCTTCTTCCTTTGTCGGCTCATGATTTAAACAGACCGCAGCTAGACCTCTGCTTACACCCTCTTCATTATATTCTATATCTTTAATCAGACGTATAAACATTTCTACATCATAGCATCCGGTCTGGCCCCATTCCCAATCCGGTCCTATGTACTGACTTGGAGATTGATCAACAGAAACAAGTTTAGAAATTCTATGATTACCGAAAAGTTCTAGATAAGACCACAAAACAGCTGCACCCATCGACCAGCCAACTGCGGTGACATCTTTAACTTCAAGATGATCTAAGAGCTCTTTAATATCCTTGGCAAATCTCGATATTCTGTAACCATGTTCTACCTTTTCCGATTCACCATGGCCCCGATAATCGAAAACTATAACCTTATATTTCTTTTTAAGTTCTTCTATATTTTTCTTGAAAAACTTAAAGCTGCACGACCAACCATTTGCAAATAAGACTGCCTTTCCTTCTCCTTCAACTTCATAATAAATTTCTACACCATCATTGGTTTTAAATGAAGCCATTTAAAAATCCCCTTTCAAAATATTGTGATTGTTTTGCTTTCACATCTATAATTAGTCAACAATTATAAAATACCTGCTTAAATATTCCATATCCTATATTTTCAGACTCAGATGATTTCTAAAAATCTTATGAACTTCGAAATTTAATAATGCTTAAATAAGAAATATCGACAGATACCCAGAATTAAGTTCTGAATACTGCCGATAAGAGAGGTTATTATATTTTAATTTTTTATAATTTGATAATCATCTCTTTAAACTCAGCAGATTTATTAAATCCATCGATTAAATTATCAGGTACATTTTTCAATCCCTGGTCAGCCCCTAAGATCATACCGATGATCATTGCTCGAGCAGCATTATCTCCTGCAGCTCTAATGTTTACAGAAAATGCTTCTAAGGGGTCAGAATAATTTAAGAGAACATCGAGAACAATGGGGAATCCCTGTTCTGTTGGGCAGCCCTGTCCTCTCTCATCTGCCACTTCTACAACCTCATCTTTTGAGCTGATATTTTCAAAAAGTCCGCTGACATAATCATTTATATCCTTGTTATCAAGCAGAGCTTTTTTATAATCTTTACCCGCAAAGATGTCCTGCATAACCTGATAGATGTATTCTGCAGTTTGATCTACTATCTCACCATTATGAGTAAGGTGAATTTGAGCTAAAAAGTCCTCTTTGCTTATATTTTGATCAAAAAACATGGGGGCACTTCGAGCAAGTCCTCCAAGTTCAACATTTTCAGTGCCGACTAAAGTATCTGAATCCTTAAATTTCTGCAGAGCATCTTTCATAGAGTGATCCATGAACATTTCATTATTCTCTATATATTTCATCCAATCATCTCTGAATTTTTCTAAATCAAAACCTTCATTCTCATAAATCGATTTAAGGAGTGCAAAGGCCTGTTCGCCATAATGGGTAAAATCTCCAGCTTTTTTCCCTTCATGAAATTTAGCCAGTTTAGGTGCTGTATATTCGCTAACTGTACCTGAAAAATGTTCTTTTACTTTATCTGTATCATATACCCAGTGTGAACCTAGAGAAATTGCATCTCCAATAAGGCTTAGATACACTGATCCTAATCTTTTTTTATCCATTTTAGAACCCTCCTGTATCAAAATATTAATCTTAGATTTTTCAATTAATATTATACTCCTCTGCACAGCAGGTTGAAATAAAGCTTTTAACAATTTAAGCTTTAAATGCTCTTTTTCCCTTATTATTTTCTATTATTTATAATAAAGGACTGTATTCTGAGTTTGAATTATTCCCAATATAATCTAGATAAACTTTTTTAAATATCTTTATACCTTCTCTTATCTCTTCTTCATCTACTGCTGCAAAACTGAATCTTAGATAATTATTATAATTACTGCTTAAAGTGAAAAGATAACCAGGAGAAAAAACTAGTCCTGATTCCACTGCCTGTTTATATAATTCTCTACTATCAATTCCTTCGGGTAGTTTTAACCAGAGATAGAGCCCTCCAACAGATTCAAAAATAATTTCGATTTCAGCCGGCAGTTCTTTTTCTATTTCTAAATGCATAAGTTCATATCTCTTTTTAAATAATTTTCGCTGTGACTCGATATGTTTATCGAGCAGACCTTCCCTTAGATAATAATCAAAAGCTCTTTGAGTTAAACCACCACTGGAAATATCTGTAGCATATTTTGCTTCAAGTATTTCAGGTAGTAATTGCTCTGGAAGTATAATAAAAGCCAACCTCAGACCAGGCATAAATACTTTAGAAAAACTCTTGATATATATAACTCTATCTATTTGATCTATTTCCTTTAAAGTATTCACTTTATCTGAACCATAATAAAGATCTGAAAGAATATCGTCTTCAATTATATAAAAATCATATTTTTCTGCCAGCTGCAGTAATTTCTGCTGTTTTTCAGAGCTATAGCAGACCCCAGTTGGATTCTGAAAGTTCTGCATGCTGAAAAAAAACTTGACCTTATTCTTTTTTAGATAAGCCTCCATATTTTCCAAATCTACTCCATCTTCTTCTATAGAAATACTTTTTATCTCTGCCCTACGGGAATTAAAAGCCTGTAGAGCTCCAAAATAGGTTGGATCTTCAACAATGATTTGATCTCCATAATCTAAAAGTATTTTGCTCAAAATATCTATTGCCTGCTGGGCTCCAGAGACAACTTGAATTTGTTTTAAAGTAGTTTTGATACCACGTTCATTAAAATATTTTTTCATTGATTTCCGTAGAGGGTAAAAACCCTGACTTTTTTGATAGCTAAAAGCTTCTCCCTGATCACGGTCTAAAATCTGATTGATCGCATATTTAAAATCTTTAACAGGAAATAGATCGGTGCTGGGAGCTGCACTTGCAAAATTTATACTTTCTGATAATTTTATCTGTCCGTGTTTTAGCATATCTTCCCCAGTATCAATCTGAGTTTCATCATTTTTTGGTGCTACAAAGCTGCCGCTTCCAACTTTTTTATATATTAATTTATCATCTTCCAGCATATTATAAGCCTTTACCACCGTAGCAGGATTAACACCTAATTTCTGGGCCATTTTTCTTATTGGCGGCAGCTTTGTTTCAGCTTCCATGTCATTTTTAATTTTATTTTTTAGCTTTTTATATAACTGAAGATAAATAGCAGCACTTTTATTATCATCCAACTGTATATCCATCATTTTTCTCACTCCCAATAAAATTGTATTGTTACAAAACTACTTATAGACTATTGTATTATATATTTGACAATTTGTATTACTTTATTTTATAATTGTATTAGTTTTTATAAGATTAATAGATACTCTAATATTATTGTATCATTACAATTATATTAAAGCAATCAAGGAGGAGGATATATTATGTCAACAAAATATCGTTTAAACAAGAATTTAGCTCAAATGTTAAAAGGTGGAGTTATAATGGATGTTACAAATGCTGAAGAGGCAAAAATTGCTGAAGAGGCAGGTGCTGTGGCTGTAATGGCGCTTGAGAAAGTTCCTTCTGATATTAGAAAAGAAGGCGGAATTGCAAGGATGTCTGATCCTGAAATGATTAAAGAAATTGTGAAAGCTGTTTCAATACCTGTCATGGCCAAAGTTAGAATAGGTCATTTTGTAGAGGCTCAGATTCTGGAGGCACTTGAGATTGATTTTATCGATGAGAGTGAAGTTTTGACTCCTGCAGATGAATCATACCATATCGATAAGAGGAAGTTTGATATTCCCTTTGTATGTGGAGCTACAAATCTCGGCGAAGCTTTAAGAAGAATTGGAGAAGGAGCAGCTATGATCAGAACAAAAGGAGAAGCCGGGACCGGTAATGTTGTAGAGGCTGTTCGTCATATAAGAAAGATTAATTCTCAGATCAATAATTTGACAACAATGGGAAGTGAAGAATTGATGACAGCAGCCAAAGAAATGCAGGCTCCTTTTGATTTAGTAGAATATATTGCCGAAAATGCTAAACTGCCTGTCGTTAACTTTGCTGCAGGAGGAATAGCTACCCCTGCAGATGCCGCATTAATGATGCAGCTTGGCTGTAATGGTATTTTCGTTGGTTCAGGTATTTTCCGCTCTGGTGATCCTGCCAAAAGAGCTCAAGCAATTGTTAAGGCTACAACCCACTATCAAGATCCTGCAGTTATTGCAGAAGTATCAGAGGATTTGGGAAAAGCAATGTCGGGAATTGATATTAATGGTTTAAATGAAGCGGAAAAAATGGCAGATAGAGGTTGGTAGTATGGCTGATTTAAATGTTGGAGTACTTGCACTTCAGGGTGGAGTTGCAGAACATCTAGCTCATCTAAAAAGAATTGAAAAAGTTAATGCACTCCCAGTTAAAAAACCAGAACAGTTAAAAAAATGTTCGGGTCTCATCATTCCCGGTGGTGAAAGCACAACAATAAAAAAATTAATTATAAACTATAATTTCAATCAGGCTATCAAAAATTTTGCCCTGCAAAATAAATTTATCTGGGGAACCTGTGCTGGCTTAATTCTATTGGCATCTGAAGTTGAGGGAGAAGAAGATAATGGAATACTGGGTCTGCTTGATATAAGTGTTAAAAGAAATGCTTATGGCAGCCAACTTAATAGTTTTATCGAAAGAGATTTTGTTGCAAAAGTTTCGAAGTATAAACAGGAATTAATTTTCATTAGAGCCCCACTCATTACAAAGATTGGCAAAAATATAGATATTCTATACCAAAAAGAAGATCAAATTGCTGCTGTAGAGAGTAATAATATAATTGCTACTGCTTTCCATCCAGAACTAACAGAAAGTAATGTATTTCATCAATATTTTGTAAATAAAATAATAGAAAAAATTCAATAATATATATAACCTCTTCTGTCTGTACATACTCAAACAGAAGAGGCGATATTTTTAATTATTTTATCCTGCTTAAAAATCTAAACTTCAATGATATGTCCATCCAGCTCTTCAGCTCTTTTTGGGCTACAGGTTGTATATATTATCTGATAATTTTTCTGAAATTCATTTATCAGCTCCACAGCTCTTTTTCGCCGCTCAGGATCTAGGTTAACAAGACAGTCATCGAGGATGATAAAACCACCATGATCTTTAAAAAGATTATCGAAAAGCGCGAATCTAAAAGCAAGGGCTGCACCATCATAGGTACCAAAAGAAAGCAGGTCTAAGTTGGCAGGCAGCTTTTTCTGATCATTTTTTAGAGTTACATTAAAATGATCATCTATAACCCCTACCTTATATTTTCCATCTGTCAGCTGATTTAAATTATCGCTGAATGTCTCTATCAGCGGCTGAAAAGAATTCTGGTCCATCTCTTTTAATTTATTTAAAAATGTTTCTTTGATCAGTTCTAAATTTTGTGCCCTATTGACCAATCGCTCAAACTCTACTTCAAGTTCTTCGAACTCTGCCTCCATCTCTCGGGTTGATCTATCTGGCAGCTGATTCTCCAGGCTTTTTAACTCCTGCAGTTTTTCTCTTAAGAGACCAGCTTTTTTATCTTTTTTATCACGGGTCTCTTTTAAATCTTTTTTAAAAGCCTGTGCATCAGCATAAGCTTCTGGTAACTGAGCCAGTTCATCTGCTTCCTTAAGCAGCTCTTTTTTTGCTTTTTTCTTCTTTTCGATTAAAGACTTAAGTTCTAACAAACTGCTGTAATCTTTTTCCAATTTGTTCAAATCATTTTCTTTAACTGCTAACTTAGGCTGTACTGCATTGATTTCTTTATTTAATTCATCGATTTCAGCTTCTATTATTTTAAGCTCCCGTGCTTCTTCAAGCTCAGCAAATTGAGTCAACTTTTCTTTTAAATCTTCAAGCTTCTGCCCTGCTAATATCTCGCTTATCCTTTCTTCCGCCTGAGACTTCTTGTTCTTCATTTCTTTTAATCTGTTTAATTTATCTCGAGCAGCACTTAATCCATCAACTTTTAGTTCTTCCAGAACTTCATTAAATTTTTCTTTGTTCACTCTGTATTTCTTCTGTAGATCGCTAAAATCTATCTCAGCTGATTCTACTTCGATATCAATATGTTCTGTCTTAATTCTGATATAGCCATCTGCCTCTATAATATCAGCACTGCTTATTTCTTTTTCCTCTTCCACACCAGCAGTAACCTTTATACTCTCATCTGCAGAGAAGTTTATTTTCGCTTTTAATTTACCTGCTTTAAGTCCAGCTTCACTTTTATCAACTGCTTCTTTGTATCCCTCGAGTTCAGAAATTTTATCTTCAGTTATATCACCTATATTCTCGATCTGCTCTGCTAGGTCAGAAATTTTTTCTTCAAACTCTTCGATTTTTTTAAGTTTTTCTTCTAATTCTACTTTCTGCTGATATCTTTCAGCATTTTCTTTCTCGGTTTGAAGCTCACTTAATTGATCATTTAAATTCTTTTTCTGCTCACTCAGTTTTTTAACTTCTGCTTCAAGCTCAGGCCATTTCTCTGCTGCATCATTTAAAATCTCAAGCTTTTCAGCTATTCTATCTACTTCAATACCTATCTCATATCTTCTGCTGATATCTTCTTCAATTTCTTCTAAAGATACAATTTTATCTTTTAACTCTTTTTCCTCCGTCTGAAGCTCTTTAATTTTAATGCTTAGTTCTCTATATAAATTTTCATTTCTTTTGGCTTCTGCTATCTCTTCGGCCAAGAGGCCTTTTTCTATATAACAGTCATAGATTTTACCTGTTCCAATCTTATAGGGATTGTTGATTCCCCTATTCTTATTTTCGATGCTCATCGACTTGATATCCCATCTTTTTGTCAGTTCTTCTAATTCAGCATCCAGGCGGTTCTTAAACTTATCAATTGATATTCCATCAAGTTCCATTACGGCTCTCCTTAAAAAAGAACTGACAGTACTGACAAGTTCAGGATTATTTTTGGCACTTATGTTCTCTAAAGTCGATTTTAGCTCTTTCTGAGTGCTGAATACTATATTCTTATAGGTGCTCTTCCCATAGGGAAAAAGTCCGCTCTTAATTTCTTTGATTCGTTCCGGCGATTCCACCCTAGATCCATCGGGAAGCTGCAGATAGCCACCATAATTATTATTGCTCCACTTTTTATATAATTTATATTCCCTCCCTGCTGCTGCAAAGCTTATTTCTGCTTCGGCATAATCCCCGTGCGGATAAGGCAGATAATTGGCTGCAAATTCTTTCCCTTCAGTAATATTTAGTTTGATCTGGGGTTCAACGAAAAGAGAAGCATAGATTGCACTGATGATCGTACTCTTACCGGCCTCGTTTGCCCCGAGCAGAATATTCAAACCATCTTCAAATTGATAGCTGCGGTCGCTGATTCCCGCAAATATATCCGTGGAAAACTTATTAATTTTCATCGCGCACCTCCTTCAGAAGATTATATGCAGTATTCAGCACTTCTTCTTTATCGGCAAGTTCATCCAAAAGCTGATAGGGAAAGGAGCCCACCGAAAATTCTTCGGCGATCATCTCTCTATCAATCTGCATTCTCAGATCTGTCTGGTCAATTAATGCATAAAAGCTATTTTTTCTGATCTGATCGATGTACTTCTGCTTATCCGCAAAAAGCTCTTTGGATATACTGCCCGCTAATTTAATTCGGAGAACCTTTGAGTCAGGATCATCTGCTTTTAGATTTCTCAGCAATTTATCAAAATCGGACTCGCTTTTTATCTCACACTTCAGATCTTCGAAGTGATAAACACCTGTATTAACCCTCTCTGCATTTATCTCTTTATTCTCATCCATTTCTATGTACCAGGCATAACCTCTATGGCTGCAGTCGAGCCCATCTGGTTCAGGTGTACCGCTGTTGAAGACCTTTCTGTTTTTAACTTTTTCTTCTGCAGGGTAGGCGATATGAGAGTGACCTAAAAGCCAGATATCAAGCTTAAGTTCAAGCAGTTCTTTTTCTGTCATCTTAAAATAGCTGTCAGTTAGATCAAGAGAAAAACCGGCTAATGCTCCGTGGGCCAGACCTATATTGTATTGATAACTACCATCGGGCTCGTTCTCTTTTAGCCAGCCCAGATTATTCGAATCAGAAAGCTTGCTGTCACAGGGAGCAGGATAAGCGGCTGCATCGATATCAAAGCCCCTTAAATCATAAATTTTTTCTTGATCGAGCACCTTTATTTTACCAGTTAGGTGCTGCTTAAACCTCTGCCAGAGATCTACAACTCCATCCTGATAATCATGATTCCCAGGCAAGATGAGTACTGCATCTCCTGCAAACTTATCTAAGATATCTATTGTTTTTATAAGAGCTTGATCTTTAATATTCGTTTTATCAAAAAGATCACCTGCAACAACAAAAAGACTGCAGTGCCTCTTATTCGCCTCTTTAACTGTGTTTTCGAGTGCCTGATAGCGTGCTTCTTCCAGCTCATGACTAATTTTAGCGTACTGATTGAATTTCATTCCAAGATGAATATCACCTGTATGCATAATTTTAAGTGTCATCTATTTTCCTCCTTTACAGTATAAAAGCCTGTAAAAAAACTTTATCTAAGCTTAATGCTTATTTACGAAGATAATATTTCTCCCCATCATATTCTGTCTCTATATCTTGGCTTCAGCAAGCAATCTCTCTATATCTTCCCATTTGCTGCCTGTTTTTTTGACAAGCTCTGCTGCCGCCTCTTTTTTTAAAGGATGAACAGCAGTGATATTCAATAGATCCTTCTCTAAATCACCTGTACTCGAAAACTTATTCCCCTCATAACCGATCAAGTATTCTGTGTTAATACCTCTTGATTTAAAGATCTGATATGCCATGTTTATCTGTTCAGGCTCAGCCTTCTGCACATAATATTCAGCAGGAGGTCTTGTTGGAACAGCAATATAGGAATGATCGGTGTTAATTTTTTTAATAAAATCAGCTATTTTTTCAATTTCTTCCTGCTTATCATTAATTCCCTTAACAAGCATTGTTTCTGTTGCAAATTCACCCTCGTATTCTCTGCTGAAAACTTCTATACCTTCAAGAATCTCAGCCAGGACAAGACTGCCGTGGGGACGATCGATTTTTTTCCAGATCTTTTCTGTAACTGCATCTACCTTCAACGATACCCAATCAGCAGACTTCAATTCCTCTCTTACATTTTCATCAGTAATCATTGAAGAATTATTGATCACAGCTGTCTTGATACCAAATTTTTTGAATTCATTTATTGCTCTACCGAGGTTAAGATCGAGGGTCGGTTCTCCATCTGCAACAAATGTTATATAATCTACCTCTTCTTTCTTTTGTTCAAGTGTCTCTATAGTCTCACCCAGTTCTTCTACAAGTTCTTCCAAATCGTAAAAACTTTCTCTTTTAATCTGAAGCTGCTTTGTTCTACCCAGCTGACAGTAAACACAGGCATAACTGCAGGTTTTTGCTTTTACATTATTTACTCCTAAACTCTGTCCCAGTCTTCGTGAAGGAACAGGACCAAAAATTTTCATTTTCCTCACTCCCGTCTAAAATATGTAATTAAAATTCTTAAATTTTTAAAATAGATCAAAAAGTGGTTCTCCAGTAGAGCTAAATTGAATAAAGTGAAAGCAGTTCTTCAAAATGAGGCAAATTGTTTCTAGCTCTGAGTAAATAATTTGAGGTATCAACAAGACCTGCTTCATATTTTTGATGCCATTCAGCAGGCACTGTAAATCTATCATAAAGTTCTTCTCTGCGCGCCTCCAACAAAAAAGGCGGAATACCCATAAAATCGGCAGCAGATATAATTTTGTTATGTGATTTTTCATTCAGCTCCCGCAGGTAAAACAGTCCTGCTTCAGAACGGAGAAGGTGATGGTCGACGATCAGATTATCGACTTGATTGCTTAAATAAAGGATATTGGAAGCTGCTTCTTGCGCCATTTTCTTGTCCACATGTGAGAGGTATAGTGGTGGGCCGCTGGCAATAACTATATCAGGTGATAATTCCATTATTCTTTCTATTGTGGGGGTATACAAAAATTGTATATCTGAGGCATGGACAAAATTTATATTATTAACTTTGATCTTTGTCATCATTACATTTCCCAATGAAGAATTCTTTTCTCCGTGTGGTACTGTTTGGGAAAATGTCATATCTCCCACACTCAAACCTTCTGCAGCAGTAAAATGATCACAGTTCAGCCTGAGATCCCAGGCTCTCTCTTTAAATTTATGGCTTTCATCTTCTATAGATTTAGACCAAACACGGGGTGTTTTTAAATACTGCCTTACATTTTTCAGATTTAACTGATATACATTTGCTTTTTCAAAAGGAATATGGTCACCGTGAAAATGGCTGAAGACTAGATCAGAGGTCTCTTTCAATTCTTCCATAATTTTTTGTCTTATAATTTCAACCACAGCTGCCTGAATCGGATGTGGATGCAGTCCGTGACGGGTATAACCGAGTGCGAATCCGGAATCAATCAATATCCTTTTCTTCTCTTTTTCTACAAGACAGCACAAAGATCTCACACCAAGTGATTCTGCAGCTAAAATCTTTATTTGATCCATGATAAGTGCTGTAAAACAGCCTTCCTCCTCTAAAATATTTTTTTAATATACTCAAGTCTTGATGTCATCTGTTTGAGCATTAAATCAACTAAAGTTATAGCGGTCATAGCTTCTACCACAACAACAGCCCTCGGTACAATAACCGGGTCATGTCGACCGTGAATATTTAATTCGATGTTCTCTCCAGTCTTATTTACCGTTGGCTGAGTTTTCTCTATTGAAGGAGTTGGTTTAACAGCAGCTCTTAAAAGTATTTCACTGCCGTCAGTTATTCCACCAAGTGTACCACCTGCATTATTTGTAAGTTTTTCTATTTCTCCAACTTCACCATACTGATAAAAATCATTGTGCTGATGTCCTGTCATCTCAGCAGCATTAAAACCGCTTCCTATTTCAACACCTTTTACTGCACCGATGGACATGATCGCCTTAGCCAGCAGGGCATCACATTTTGCAAATACCGGATCTCCTAATCCTTCAGGAATATTTTTAACTCTGCATTCTATAGTTCCACCCGAAGAATTATTATCCTCCATGAGTTTGGTCAGATATTCCTCCGCTTTCTCTGCAGCTTCCTGATCAGGCATATAGAGAAAGTTATCCATTCTCGTATCTATTTTTGAATTTTCGGGATCGATTTTTACAGGTCCAATAGAAGCTGTATAGGCCTTTATTTCAACTCCCAGCTCTGCCAGCAGTTTTCTCGCAACTGCACCTGCTGCAACCCTGGCTGCTGTTTCCCTTCCTGAAGCACGACCACTGCCTCGATAATCCCTGAATCCATATTTAAGGTCATAAGTGTAATCAGAATGACCGGGTCGGTAGACATCCTTAAGTTTTGTATAATCTTTTGAGCGCTGATTTTTATTATAAATGATGAGAGAAATGGGGGTGCCTGTTGTTCTGCCTTCAAATGTTCCGGATAAGATCTCGACCTTATCCCCTTCTTTGCGTGGAGTGGTAAATGGAGATTGACCTGGTTTCCTTCTATCTAAATCCTGCTGAATATCTTCTTCTGAAAGTTCAAGTCCGGCCGGACAGCCATCTATAACTACTCCCAGGGCCTTACCGTGAGATTCACCCCAGGTTGAAATTTTAAACAAATCACCTAATACTGATCCTGACATCTTAAAACCACCTTATCTTAATTTTGTATAATTTAGATCAAACTTTTAAATCGCAATCTTAAATTGAGGTAATTGCATACTCTAATAACTTAAAAAATTAAAGCAAATAAATTGAACAATAAATAAAAAATGATTATTATTTTTGCAGCCTGAATGAAATAATAGGAAAGAGTTTTGTCATTTTCCTCATCAGCTTCTTTTTCTTGAACATTATCTGCTTTATTAAAATCTCTATTTTTCTGCTCTCTAACATCCTGTTCTTCTCTGCTAATTTTATTTTTATCAAAAGCTTCTTCTGATCCAACTTCTTCACCTTTAATATTCAAATCGACGAGCAGTTCTTTGGCCCGCTCATAATCATCTTCTGCAACATAGAGCTCAACATTATAGGCAGAAAAACCCATATATATCATACTGTAGCCGCCAAATTCATCATGGCGGACAATAACGGCAATATCATTATCCTCAAGTACCGCTTTGATCAGCTCCGCTTCTCTGCCTCCTGTTGTTAATAAGTGTACTATTTTAAGCTTATCCATATTATTAGCTCCTAAGTTTTAACTCCTAATCTTTGTCCCCGTATAGGTGAAAGAATCGCTGTTCATATCGAGATAATTATCTTTTAATTTTGCTATTAAATTATCACAGTTTTTGCAGACAAAACTGTTTCCTCTAACTTCACCATCATAAACCCTTGTTATTTTATTTTTCCAGCAGCGCAGGACTCTGCCCTGACCTATCTTTTTATATTTAAAAAGTTTAGTCTTGCATTTAGCACATTTAATTGTCAGCATAATACCACCTAAATTTTTATCTGTTTTTTAGCTCTTTAAGAGCATCTTTGGCTATCCAGTTTGCACTTTTTGAATCGAGCTTTTTAATCTCTTCAGCTGCCTCTAATGCAGCT
>CAZYRX010000022.1:5745-9951 GCA_964649895.1 uncultured Halanaerobium sp. | reverse complement strand
TCTTTTCAGATCTCATATCTTCACTCCTAATGCTCTCCTCTATTTAAAATGACTAATTTAGAATCTAAAGCTTTTAAAGTTTAAAATCCACTAAATCTTTTTATGACAGGTTTTAATGCCTCATGAAGTTCATCACTTAATTCTTCAATTTCTAGAACACCCCTGGCTGCTGCAGAGGCAACTGCCATATCGAGCTGGCCGTCATTATTATATTTTTTAAAAATGGCTCTGGAAGTTTTGACATGATAGAGGTAGATCTCATGATCCAATTGAAAAACATCTATTTTTTGATCATTCCAATTCGAAAATTTCTCCTGCAAATCTGAAAGAGCATTTACAAGTTCTCTTTTATAGGCTTTTTCTGATAAAGTTCTTATTTCTCTTTTTATTTTTTTACTGTATTCCTGCATGATTTTCTCCTTTTTAATCTTAGTTTTTATATTTTCTTTTTACTTCAGTAAAGGGCAGCTTTTTACAGCTGCCCAATTAAATTACTGAATTAAATAGTTTCCTAAAGTATTCCTAATTCTTTTAGCTTGTGGACCTTTGGTACACCGGTTTTGACATCCCACTCCATTACTTTGTAGAAATCATCGAGCATAAGATCCATATTCACTGTCTGTCCTTCACCCGGGCCATCTGGAGCAGGTTCTTTGAGCAGTCTTTCTGGTAGATAATCGGATTCTCTTTCAAATCCGTTGCTGACATTGAACATCCTCTCTAAATTGATAACCCGTTCTGCAGCTTTGAGCATATCTTCTAAAGACATGTCTTGACCGGTGACTGCATTATATAACCCTGTCCAGGTACTGCCCTTAACTGCAAGGGTTATGCTTGCAAAGAGGCAGACTCCGAGCAGATTTGTCAGCTGGGAAAGCTCCATGAAAGGTTTAACCCAGTACTTATTGTCATCTTCAAATGGAGAAATTTCTCCGATAATATCTAATTCTTCCTCTTTGTAGCCAAAAGCATCGATAACAGAGGCATATGGCCTCAGGTGATCTGCACCACGAGGAGATATTACATGTGATAGGCTCTCTCCCTTGCTGGCCCTGACACCACAGGAAGCAATTTCCATACCTTTAACATGCATTACATAATCAAGCGCATTAGAACCAACTTTTTCTGCTGCTTTAAAAGAACCCTCAGCAAGTAGATCTCCAAAACCATCTCTTTCAGCTATCTTTTTAACCATTTCAACCATGCTCTCATCATTACCAAATTCTAATTCGATTCCATCTGTATCTTCACTACTGATCAGACCTTTTTCATACCACTCCATCGCTGTGGCTATTGTCTGACCGGTAGATATTGTATCAAGCCCCATCCTGTTGCAAATATAGTTTGCTTCTGCTACAGCATTTAAATTGTCTATTTCACATTTTGAACCAAAAGCTCCTATAGTTTCGTATTCTGGACCACCACCTGAATCTCCTTTATATTTACCCTCTTTGATCTCTGTATGTCTACCACAAGCGATCGGGCAGCCATAACAAGCCCAGGCTTTAACATCCAGTGTTTCATGATATGCTTCATGACCAAGTTTATCCATTGCATCAAAGGTGGTTCTCTGCCAGTTTCTTGTCGGCAGAAGTCCCAGATAATTTATCGAATCAGTAAAGGAAGGAGTTCCAAATGGTTTTAATTCTTCACGGACGAATTCTTCATCATCCAGCTCTTGTCTTGCCTGAACAGCAAACTTATCCATCATCTCTTCATTTTCTACTTTAAGTTTTTTATTTCCGGAAAAAACTATTGCCTTCAACTTCTTATATCCCATCACAGCTCCAGGCCCACCTCGACCTGCAGCACGATGCTTATCGACCATGATAGATGATAATTTGACCAATTTTTCACCGGCCGGTCCTATTTCAGCTATTCTCAATTTCCTGTCAGGATATTTTTCTCTGATCAGATCTTCTGTTTCTTCCGTGTTTTTTCCCCAAAGAAAATCGGCATCTTTAAGCTCTACCTTTTCTTCATCAACATAAAGATAAACAGGCTTTTCACTTTTCCCACTGATAATTACCATATCATAACCTGCTTTTTTGATAACGGGTGCCAGGTGTCCACCAACATTTGACATACCTAAAGTATTAGTGAGAGGTGATTTAAAACCAAAACAGAGTCTACCGCTGCAGGGAGCTTTAGTTCCCGTCAAAGGGCCAACAGCAAGAATAAGAAGATTCTCTTCGCTCATCGGATCCATCTTTTCGTCCAGAGATTCAAAACGTTCAAACAGAACTTTTGCAGCAAAACCTTCTCCGCCAATATAGTCTTTAAACCAGGACTCTGGAATCTCATTGATTTCTGCACTGCCTTTGCTTAAGTCGACTTCTAAAACCTTTCCCTGATATCCTAACATAGTTACACCCCTTCTTTCCTGATTTTGATAATTTATTAAGAATATTTGATAAAACATATTTGCTAAATATGCTGGATCATCAGCCTTATGTTGATTAAGCTGCTTGAGCTTTAATAAAGTCACCTGATCAAATCTTAATTATTAAACGGGGTCTAAATAGATATGTTATTAATAAAAATTGTGCAAATATTTCTATAATTAATTATATCATTTATTCTTCTCTTTGTGAATCTCAACAGTTAAATAGTAGGAGCTCTATACCAGGTCTCCCAGAATTTTTTTCTCTGCAAAAAGAGCATTAGTGCCACCAGTATGCCAGAATAATAGATCTGATCCTTTTTCTATTCTCCCCTGCTCGAGATAATCAAGCATGCCGGCTGCTGCCTTAGCCGTGTATACCGGGTCAAGGAAAATGCCTTCATATTCTGCAAAGATTTTAAGTGCCTTATTTGCTTCTGCCGACGGAATCTCATATCCGGCACCAACATAATTATTATCAGTATTTATCTGATCAGCTTCAACTTCAAATTCGACCCCTGCAGTCTTTAAGGCTTTTGAGGACAATTTTGCCATTTCTGCCGGATAATCATCATCTTTAAACATAACATTGATTCCCTGAACCCTCAGGTCATCCTCCAAATAGCTCTTGGCAGCAGTTAAACCTGCAAGAGTTCCACCTGTACCAACCGCAAGAAAAATATTTTTGAAGTTCAAATCCTGCAGAAATTCCTCTTTTTTGAGCTCTAAATAGGCATTGATAAAACCAACTGTCCCGATCGGAGAAGCTCCTCCTGGAGGGATCAGATAATAGTCGCTTTCTTGCTCAGAAATCTCTTCTGCCTGTTTGAGGGCAAACTCTTTTGCCCTGACCATCGCCTCAAATTCATCTTCATTTTCCTGCATTTCAATAAGCTTAATCTCGGCTCCAAGTATCTGGTCAAGCAGCATATTTGCCTTCGGATCAGCCATTCCTTCACCAATAACATCAACCAGGTAGAGAATTGGATTAAGATTATATCTCCTACATGCCAGTGCTGTCTGCAGAGCATGATTTGACTGGGTGGCTCCAAATGTAAAAATATGTTCTGCACCCTGATTGAAGATATCTCCAAAAAGAAATTCTAATTTCCTGATTTTGTTGCCTCCAAAAGTGCTGAACCCACTCAAATCATCGCGTTTTAGATAAAGATTAACACCATATTTCTCAGATAAATTTTCCAGATAATAGAGTTCCGTAGGAAAAAATCCCAGTTCTACTCTTCTCAAAGCTGACACCATGCTTTTTAATTTGTGATATCTCTCTAAATTATACATAGACACATTGTCCTTCCTGAATAATTATTAAAAACCTTCAGCATTATTTATAATTCTTCTTAAGTTAATTTGTCTTAATCCTTGTCTCTATCTTGATATCTATTTATTTTCAACAAATTGAATTTTTAAACCATTGGGATCAAACACATAGAAAAACTCTATATTCGGATTTGGAGAAACTGGTCCGCTCTCAACTTTAATCCCCTGCTCTTCAAGAAACTTCATTTTCTGAGCTACGGTATCAACCTCAAAACCAAGTGAAATGTCTCTTCCCAAATCAATTTGACTCTGATCTTGATCATCAATTAGTTCTACAGCAGTCTGTCCATCTGCCTCTGATAGAAATGCTATTTCTCTTCCTGGGCCAGCTTCAAATCTTCTCTGAACTTCAAGTCCAACTATCTTAGTGTAAAAAGCAATCGAATCCTCTAGGTCTTTTACCTTGATTGTAGTCCACAAAAATCCCATCTTTAACTCTCCTTTTTGACATTAATTATTTTGTTCTCTATCATTTTTATTCTATAAAA
>CAZYRX010000022.1:0-5645 GCA_964649895.1 uncultured Halanaerobium sp. | reverse complement strand
CTTTCGGTTACCTTCAGATCAAGGTAGTTTTCAGCTATATAAAGTATAGATTTCTTCGTTATGGAAGGAAGAATAGATTCGGATTTGGGTGTCACAATTTCCTTATCTTTCGTTACGAATATAAAATTGGCACCACCGGTCTCCTCCACATATGTTCTTGTTGCAGCATCTAAATACATATTTTCATCAAAACCATCTTGATGTGCTTCAATATGGGCTCTTAAGCTCATCGCATAATTTAAGCCCGCTTTTATATTACCTGTACCTCGAGGAGCAGCTCTATCATAATCGCTCACACAGAGTGTAAGTGGTTTTACTCCACCCTTAAAATACGGCCCGACCGGGGTCCCAAAAAGTCTAAATTGATATCCTTCAGCAGGTCTAATACTGATAACCGGTTTTGAAGCAAAGATGAATGGCCGGAGATATAAGGCGGCACCCGTACCATAAGGAGGAACCCACGCTGCATTTGCCTCTACAACCTGATCGACCGCTTCTAAAAATTTATCCTTAGGAAATGGTGGTATCTGCAGAACTTCTGCAGAATCAAGCATCCGCTCCGCATTTAAATCAGGTCTGAAAGTAACAATGCTGCCATCTTTAGTAGTAAATGCTTTTAATCCTTCAAACACCTGCTGACAGTACTGTAATACGCCTGCACTCTCATTGATTACTATATTCGAATCAGAAATCAAAGCACCACTGTCCCATTCTCCATCACTGTAATTTGCTACATATCTTTTATCGGTCTCCTGGTATGAAAATCCGAGGTTTTCCCAGTCTAAATCTTTCTTTTCCATATCCGTTTCTCTCCTTTTAGATATATTTTAACTAACTCACTATATTATAATTTGTCGATTAAAAAGATAAGCCCTTCTTAAAATTAAAAAACTCATCATTTTGAGCATGAAATCAACTGCTATTATTAATTTTTTCCACCAAAAATCCGAATTTATAATTTCATAATTTTTGACAGAAAAGCTGGCTCTGTAATTATGGCTTTACCTCTGCACTTTTGTAAGACAGAGCAGGCTGATAGTTTATCGTAATTATACCTAGAGATACAAGCAGCATTGCTCCAACTATAATGATGTTTATAGATTCCTCGGGCAGAAAAACCGAAGAAAGAAAGACTCCGCTGACAGGAATCATGAATTTATAAATTGAAATAAAGCCGAGAGCATTGTATTTTATCAAGCTGTACCACAAAGAAAAAGCAGATGCAGAAATAAATGCAAGATAAAATAATAAAGCTATTGAGATCGGGCTAAAGCTTAATCTGGCCAGACTGCTGCCGCCTGAAGATACTAAAAACAAGAATAATGAGCCCATAAACATCTGCCAGGCTGTTACGATAAGGGCATTTAAATCTCCGGTTATTTTTTTAGCTAAAAAACTGGCTGCTGCTGAAACAACTGCCGATATAATTAAAAAGCCTTCACCTGTAAAAGCAAATGAGAAGTTAAATTCTCCTGCAGTTAAATTAACTAAAAGCACACCTGAAAGTCCGAGTATCAGACCTGCAGTCTTTTTAAGATTCAATTTGTCATTTTTGTAAACAAAGTGGGCGGCTATAACCGTCATAAATATACCGCTGGTACTTATGATTGAGCTTTTAACTCCCGAAGTATTTGCAAGTCCATTATAAAAGAAAAAATACTGAAGGCTTGTCTGCATTAAACCTAAAACTAATAATGGGAAAAAATGTTTCTTTATTTTGAATATCTCATTTTTTTTGCCGCTTATGATAATCATAAAAAATAACATAAGAGAGGCAGTAAAGAATCTTAGTGATGCAAAAATCATCCTGTCATATGAATTAACATCAAGAGGCATAATCTCTGCATAGCTTATTTTTAATGATGGAAAAGCAGAACCCCAAAGCAAACAGGCTGTTATTGCTAAAACAGCGACCTGCCAGCGTCCTGTAAAAATATTTTTACTGTTCATATTTACACTCCCTGTTGTATTTTAATTTTTTTATATTTATTTTGTTCGCTTATTATGAAAACAGTTTTTTAGCCCAAGCTAAAACAATCTTTTTGAATACTATATATAGTATATATTATTATATTTTAGGTGCAAGCACAAACAGCAAGTTAAATTATTAAAAGAAAAAAGCCGGGAATAGCCCGGCTCTAAAATTAAGTATTTATCTCTTCATCTGCTTTATTGATCGCTTCAACAAAATTATCCCATTCTTCTTTTCTAAATGCACAGCTTGCTGAAACATCTTCTGAAGCTATAAAAAGACCTATCTCATCTTCGGAAGTATTAACTCCCACAGTCAGTTTTTCTCCGATCTTCAGTTCATCTAAAATCTCCTTCATCAAAAATTCCTCCTATTTCATCAATTTTTTGATAATCGACCTGCCGATAACCTTATTTTTAGCTCTTTTTGCTATTCTCTTTGGACTGCCGCTGCTTAAAGTTTCCACATCATTAGCGGTTCTTGCCAGCTTGTAGAGAAAAGAAACTAATTTTGCCATTAAAGATCACCTCTAATTTTTGCCTTATCTAAAGAATAACACACCGCTCTGACACCATAATGTCACAAACTGATGTTTTTATTGAAAATTTTCTCCAACCAGATAATTCAGCTTGCTTAAAACAACATCATCATCGTAGAATTTAAGTTCAGTGATAGATGTATTATCGATCTGAAACTGCCTAAAACTTTTTGTGTTCACCTCGAGAATCTCCCTTAAAAACATCTTGATAACTCCACCATGGGTCACAACTATCAGTTTTTCTCCATGATGTTTTTCCAGAATTTCGTTGAAAAAAGCATTTATCCTGGCTGCAAACTGGGTGATATTCTCTCCTCCTGGTGGTCCATTTGTCAGCGGATCTTTTTTCCAGGCCTCCATATCTTCCGGATACTGTTCGTTGATCTGATCAAGATTTAAACCTTCCCATTCCCCAAAATGTATTTCCCTTATTTTTTCGCTCTCCTTGATTTCGAGATCAAGTTTATCTGCAATAAATGAGGCGGTTTTTTTTGCCCGCATGAGATCACTGCTGTAGAGATGATCATAATTATAATCTTTAAGGAATTCTGCTGTCTCTGCAGCTTTTTTTATGCCGCCTGCATTGAGGTCCGTATCCGTCTGGCCCTGAATTATATAATTTTTGTTGCTTTCTGTTTCTCCATGTCTGATAAGCAAAAGCTCTGTCTTTGTGGTCATTTTTTCACCTTCCTGAACTATGTTGAATTAATTGTATCTCAAATAAATTAGATATTCTACTATAATATTTTTTCTACAAAAACTGTATTTATCTTTAAAGCATGCCTTCTGATGAGCAGATGTTGAAATAATCTAAGGGATATATAGATATTCTGTAGAAATCTCATCTGTCAGATATATATTCTCTGCTGTTTTATAGAAATTCTGACCAGCTTGATATGCTTTTAAAGCCTTTATTTTGAATATAACCGGCTTATTTGTTCTTCTCCGGGCGACTTTTTTGGCCTCTTTTATATTCACACTTAGATGGACATAATTTCTGCCCATCGGCTTAATTCCTTCGCTTAGTATCTTGGCTTTAACTTCAGGGGTCGTCCCATGAAAAAGAAACTGCGGAGGTTTTACCGCTTCATAATCAGGATTAACCCCATCAATGCTGTGCCCATAATTGGCCCTGATTCTTTCTCTGTCATCTAAAAAACTGAACCGACCTTTGGGATCATTCCTCACCAGTTCGATCAGGTCCTCACGGCTGATATCCTTAAATTTATCTTTCAGAGAATTTAAAAGTTTATCTGTTTTGACCGAAGCATCTGCGGCAAGTTTCAAACCGAATGATTCCGGATTGTGGCGCAAAATATAAGAGACTGTTTTGGAAAGTTTGGTCTTGTTCATATAAATTAACCCTCCCTTGGCAGCTCATTTAATCTGCAAGCAAATTTTTACTTCTATTGATTCTCCCCGATGCAAGCCCACGAGGTTTGCCAGCAGATTTTAGCTTCTATCACCAGAATTAAAGCTTATTCTTTTTTCTCATTTCTTGAAGCAAATATTCTAATCACAACATAGGCAACCAGAGTGAAAACAAAAAAGATTAGTAGAACTGTTGCAATACTCTGCAGTGAACCAATTAAAGTTCTGTAGATTTCTAAAGTCCAGCGCTCTGTTGTCAGCTGAACAATTTCTCGATTATCATATCTGGAAGTTATATATTTCTCTAAATCCCAAACCCGAACTCCACCCGAAATACCTACCACATATATAGCAAATTTAATATACTTCAGCCAGGCTTCATTAATCGCTTCTGGAACAATCAAATTTAATATTTTGTAAATTGAATCATTAAACAATCTACTAACTATAAAACAGACAAGCAGAGCTACCAGAAAAGTAACGATTAATAATAAATAAAACATATATTTTCCTCTTTTCTAAATTAATTTTAACATTCAAGTACTATTAAAACAAGCAATTACCACAGAGGCGAATTTCATTTTATTACAAAATATTTTAGTACTTGAAATTACTTTAATTGCCAAGTAAGCACCACAACTATTTAAGATAATTTAAGGCGGTTTTACTCATTACCTTTATTCCAGTAATAATTGCTTTTTCATCAAAGATAATAGAAGCATTATGAAGCGATATTTTCGACTTTTGATTGTTATTTGATGTTCCCACTCGGATAAGTGCCCCTGGAATTTTTTCTAAATAAAAAGCAAAATCTTCTCCTCCCATAGAAGGTTCTCTTAGATATTTGACATTTGCTTTCCCGATAACACTGGCAGCTGATTCATCTATTAAATCAACTATTTTTTCATCTGCTATTAAAGGAGGTGTACCTATATTTACTTCTAATTCTGCTGCTCCTCCCATACTTATTGCAGTGTGAACTACTATTCTTTCTAATTTAGAAAATATCTTATCATGTGTTTCATGATTTACAGTTCTTACTGTTCCAGTCATTATTACTTCATCAGGAATAATATTTGAAGCAGTTCCGGCATTTATTGTTCCAAAAGTTATAACAAGAGGATCGAGGGGAGAAGTTTCTCTGCTAACTATAGTTTGTATTTTAGTTAAAATATGTGCTGCAATAATTATAGGATCAATACAATCTTCCGGGTGTGCTGCATGTCCACCTTTACCTCTTATTTTTATCTTAATTTCATCTGCTGAAGCCATAAATGATCCTTTTTTTATTCCAATAGTGCCACCAGGAAGATTGGGCCATGTATGTACTCCAATAATAGCATCAACTTCTGGATTTTCAAGTCCTCCTGCTTTAATAATTGATTTTGCTCCCGCTAATTTTTCTTCTGCTGGTTGAAAGAAAAATTTTATCGTTCCATCTATTTGATCTTTAAACTGACTCAAAATTTTTGCTGACCCTAATAATATGGCTGTATGTATGTCATGACCACATGCATGCATTATCCCATCATTTTTTGATGCAAAGTTAAGATTTGTATTTTCTTTAATAGGAAGTGCATCCATATCTGCTCTTAATGCTATTGTTTTCCCTTCATTTTTTCCTTTTATAACTGCAATAATACCTGTTTTAAGACCTTCTCTGCTAATACTTATACCTGGAATTTTATTTAATTCATCTTCTAAATATTCTGTTGTTTTAAATTCTTCAAGGCTTAATTCAGGATATTGATGTAGATGTCTTCT
>CAZYRX010000021.1:28129-29945 GCA_964649895.1 uncultured Halanaerobium sp. | reverse complement strand
AACTTATCTCCAATAGATGTCCTCTCCATAATGATCATGCAGTTTCTTTTCATAATCTTTGTCAACTAGATAGTCAGATCTTTCTTCTCTATATTCTGGTGCTTCTTTAATTTCCTTTTTGCTCTTGTTTACAAAAATATCTTCTTTGTTCCAGCTGATATGAGAAATCCATTCTGGAGCGATAAGAACATGCTTACCGGGTAGAATATTTCTCGTATCTATCAGCAGATAGCGGATTACCCAGTCTTCTTCATCAACAAATAGGTCTTCAAGATGGCCAAATTCTTTATCAACTGCATGAATGTGATAGCCTTTAATTTCCTTAAAGCTCCTCAGGTTAGACTCAACTTCTTCTTCCTCCTGCTGTTTTTCTTCATCTGTAAGATTATCATAGGCGAATAGTTTTTCTCTTTTTAATGTGCCGGTTGGCATTGAAGGTGATCCAGAGATATTTGATGAAGCCCAATAAAGAGGCCACTCAAAATGCCTTACAACTTTTTCTTCCATGATTTTTGAAACAGGTTTATTTTTATCCAGGCTGGGACCTTCTTCTAACTCTTCAGCAGTTAAATTAACTATAACATTCTCATTTTTAAAATCGATTTTCTCAAAAGCATCAGTAGAGACAAGGGTTAACTCGTGTTTCAGCCAATTTCCGGTGTCAATAACTAAATAGCGCAAAATGAATTTATCCTGATCAAAGTAAAAATCAGAAACTTTGCCCAGCTCATCTTCTTTTCCCTGGACTTTAAACCCTAAAAGAGAATCAAGTTTCCTTAACATTTTGCTCACCTCTCTCAATATTGAGACTTCAAAATAAGAGCTGACCACTGATTAAATTTTGATAATTATCTTGATTATAAAATTTCCTTTTTGCAATTATATTATAGTTTATTTGTCGTCCAAAATCAAACAAAAAACAGCTTGATTTTATTATCTTGTGAGAATATCTGAGCAAAATTAACTTGATAAAATGTCATAGTGAAAGAAGAATAATTATTTAATATAATAAAATATTTAAGTATGTCTTTTCAATAGAAGTATTATATAACTACACTTTTTCTTGCCTCTTTAACCATTTCAATATCATCAGTAATTATAGTATCTACTCCCATCTGAAACAATTCCAGGGCTGGCTCATAATAATTGACAGTATAGACATTAACCTCTATATCATTAGCATGTGCTTTTTTAACAAGCTCACTATCAACTGTTAAAAATTGAATATTAAGGGCATCAAAACCATGTTCAAGCACGTATTCAACTGGATCAACCATTTTTGCAGTAAAAAGTGCTCCGGTCTTTATTTCTTGATCAAGTTCTTTTATTCTAAGGAGGCTGTGGTGATTAAAAGAAGAAATTATAGCCTTTTCCCTAATTTTGTAATTTTCTAATATATCCAGCACTTTTTTCTCTAAGCCAGGATATGGCACAAAGTTCTTCAATTCAATGTTGATTATCGGTAAATATTTAGCTATTTCTAGAACCTCATCTAAAGTAGGTATCTTCTCTTCGATAAATTTAGGATTAAGATATTCACCTGCATT
Organism: uncultured Halanaerobium sp.; assembly: GCA_964649895.1. Taxonomy (GTDB): domain Bacteria; phylum Bacillota; class Halanaerobiia; order Halanaerobiales; family Halanaerobiaceae; genus Halanaerobium. The sequence continues at coordinate 28,398 of CAZYRX010000021.1, read as the reverse complement.
CAATTTCTTCAGTTCTTTAAGATTATAATTTTTAACAAGGCCTCTGCCGTTCATTGTTCTATCTATCAGTTCATCGTGAATTACAACCACTTTACCATCTTTGGTCATCTGTACATCAAGTTCGACTCCATCTGCTCCACAGCTTATTGCTCTACGAAAATTTATGAGTGTATTCTCTGGGTATCCAGCTGTTCCACCTCTATGTCCAATAATTTTTGTAACCATTGTTATAACAACTCCTCTTATAATTTTATTCAGATTACAGTATT
>CAZYRX010000021.1:0-28029 GCA_964649895.1 uncultured Halanaerobium sp. | reverse complement strand
ATTATAATTAATATATGGCTGAATTACAAATGTGTATTATTAAATTTTTGTTAAAATCGAAGCGAAAATTATGATTAGAAGCTCTAAACTTTACTCCTTGAGACCCTGTGCTGCAATTCCTTTAACAAAAAACTTTTGTGCTAATATAAATACTATTAAGGTTGGAATAACAACGATGATTGTTCCTGCCATTATAAGACCCCAATCTCTTTCAGATGCACTTGTGAAAAGCATTTTAACTCCCTGTTGAGCTATTTTCATCTCATCTGAATTTAGAATTATTAAAGGCCACAAATAAGCATTCCACATTACCAAAAAATTGACAGTTGCAAGTCCAGCAAGAGATGGCCCAGAAAGAGGAATCAAAATTTGAACTAAAAATCTAATCGGACCACAACCATCAATTTGAGCAGACTCCATTAAAGATTTTGGAATGGTTAAAAAGTGCTGCCTCATTAAAAAGGTAGTGGTAGCACTTGCTAGAAAAGGCAGTACTAACCCAGTATAGCTGTTGGCTAATCCCAGATTACTGATAAATTCGAAAAGTGGTACAACTCTAACCTGCATGGGCAGCATTAAGGTAAATAAAACTGAAAAAAATATTAATCGTTTGTACTTAAATTGAAAATGAGAGAATGCATAACCACTCAAAACACCAAGTATTAGTTTCCCCAGCATCACAATTGTAGATGCAGCTATACTGTTAAGCAAAAGGCGGTCCATTGACACTAAATTCCAGGCCTTAATATAATTATCAAAGGTAAATTCTTCGGGTAAAAAAGAAGGTGGATAAGAAAAAACCTGTGACCTTGGCTGAAGACTTACAGTTAAAGCAAATAATATCGGCATTAATACGATAAAACTGATTAATAATAAGAGCAGATGGCTAAATACTTTATCGATAATTTCGCGTTTTCTTTTTGAATTAAGTAATGATTTAAACATTAGTATCGCTCCTTTTAAAAATTCCGTCTAATAAATCCTTGCTTTTTATCTAAAACAGTACAGTAAAATTTATCTCATCTAGAGCTAGTATGTTTGATCAAAATATTTATTTTATATATTTAAGTTTACTGATAATGAATCCCTTTACTGCCGAACTTAAAATGAAAAAAGGTCACAAGTAGGACAAGACCAAGCAGTATTACTGATTGTGCTGCAGCTAAACCAGGTCTAAAGTTAATAAACATATCTCTATACAGCTTATATATAACCATGTTTGTTGCATCAGCAGGTCCACCTTGAGTCATAATATCTATAATACCAAATGTCTGAAAAACGGTAAAAATAATGTTCATTATAATAAGATAAAAGGTAGTTGGGGATAATAATGGTATCGTTATATCTTTTAAAATCTGAAAAGAACTTGCTCCATCTATCTCTGCTGCTTCATAAACACTATCTGGTATTGACTGCAGACCGGCAAGAAAAAATATAATATTAAAACCCATGTTCTTCCAAATAGATGCTATGATTACTGCAGTAAATGCAAAAACACCGCTGGTCAGCCATGGTACTTGAACATTAAAAAGCAGTTCTAAAATATAATTTACATGTCCAGCTACAGGATTTAAAAGAAAAACCCAGAGTGAACCTGCAACAGTTGGAGATATAGCATAAGGAATGAAAAATATTGTTCTATAAACTTTAATCCCATAGAGTTTTTTATTGACAAGTAGAGCCAGCATCAATGATATAATCAGTCCACCAAAAATAGTTATAAAAACAAATAATGCTGAACGGATTAAGCTTGCTAGATAAGCAGAATCACTGAATAAAGTAAAATAATTTTGCATACCAACATAAATTTTTATACTACCAAATGGAGCATTGCGATATAGGCTTAAAATTAAAGATTGAATAGTCGGCCAGTATAAAAAAAGACTTAAAATCAGCATTGAGGGCATAATTAAAAGATAAGGCACTGATTTATGGGTTTTAAAATCTTGTTTCTGCATTTTTAATAGACCTCCCAAAAAAATTAATAAATGATATTTAAACAATAATCCCTTCCCCTAGATCTAGGGGAAGGGTCTGAATTTCATTTTAATCATCTTTATTTTTTGTCTCAAAAAACTATTTATAGATTTTGACAGTCTAAAACTCGTATATTATATAAAGTTCACTTTATTGATATAGTGAGTTGTACTGTTCAAGTGAACGATCTACTCTAGCTGAAGCTTCTTCCATTGCTTCCTGTGGTGTCATATTTCCCTGCAGAGTTTTTTCTACTGCTTCTTCTACAATCTGTCTGACTTCTGGGAAGGTACCAATTAGTGCTCCCTGAGTTGAAGTAGCTTTTTTACTTAACAACAGCTGCAAAAATGCTGTTAAATGATTTGGGCTTTTTGAGAAAAATTGTGTATTCATCTCTTTTTCAACAGCAGCTTTGGTAACCGGAAAATAACCTGTTTTTTCAAACCATTCAACCTGTTGTTCTTCTTCAGATAAGAAACTTAAGAACTTCCAGGCAGCTTCTAGCTCTTCTTGTGGATGGTCAGCAATTGCCCAGAGGCTTGCTCCACCGATAATAACTCCACCACGATCTACACCTTCTGGACGTGGTAAGAAAGCAGTTCCAAGTTCATCACCCATCTCTTCTAATCCATTTGTAAATCGACCAACTGATGCAGTTGACTCGATTATCATAGCTGAACGCCCGGAAAGAAATGCTTGATTTGCTCCATCCCAGCCTCTACCAGGGTTAAGCATTATACCTTGGTCAACCATCTCTTTCCATAGTTCAATAAATCTAACTACTGCTTCTTGATCAAGATAAGATTCAGATGCTCTACCATCACGACCATTATTATTATTTACAAGCTGTGCATCCTGATTAGCTGTCATCTGTTCTACAAACCAGCCTACAATACCAAGAGTAAATCCATATCTTTCTATACTTCCATCTTCATCTTTGACTGTCAGTGCTTCTGCATATTCTACCATTTCTGCAAATGTTTGTGGTGGATCATTTGGATCAAGTCCAGCTTCTTTAAATGCATCTTTATTATAAAAAAGCAGTGGAGTTGAAGAATTAAAAGGCATAGAATGCAGCTTGCCATTAACATTATAATAATTTGATACAGGAGTTAAAAACTTACCCCAATCAAATGTATTGTCTCCAACAACTTCTCTACCCAGATCTTCAATTGGTATAATAATACCGCTGTCAACCATCACCTGGGTACCAATCTCATAAATTTGAACGATATGTGGTGCAGAACCACTCTGAACTGCCGCCTGTGTTTTTGTTAAAGTATCATTGTAGCTTCCTGTGTTTTGAGATTTAACATAAATCTCATCCTGACTTTCATTAAATCTTTCTACAAGATCATTTACAACTTCACCATTATATCCTCCCATCGCATGCCAAAACTCAATTTCTACTGGTTCTTGAGCAGCAGCAGAAACAGTTAGAAGAACTAATAATGCCATTGTAATAATAAAACTGATTTTTTTCATTAATAAATACCTCCCTGATATTTTTAATTAATTTTTTTGATCCGTTTTTATTCATTTGGATTAATTATATTATAAAGCAGAAGTATTAACATATTATAAATTTTATGTAAAATAAAGGTTAATGTTTTTTGCTTAAACTTTTCTTTATGTCATAATATTTTTAATATTCTATGATATTTTTGTTAAAATCTGTTATAATATAATTAGACATTTAAAAATTTATTTTTTTCAGGGAGGTCATTGATGTGAACAGCAAATTTGCAAAAAAATATCGTTATATTGCTTACTTTTTAATCGCTCCATCCATAATCATCGTCAGCATTTTTTTGATCTTTCCATCACTTCAATCTCTTTATTTAAGCTTTTTCCGTTCTACTCCATTTGGTAATAGAATTATTTATGTAGGTTTTGAGAATTTTCAGCGCCTGCTTACTTCACCAGCATACTGGAATAGTTTGAGCAGATCTTTAATTTTTACAGCTATTACAGTTTTTATTTCAATTTCTTTTTCTTTAATTCTTGCGGTTGTTGCAGACAAAAAGCTCAGAGGAGCTAAAATATATAAGGGCTTATTAATCTGGCCTTTTGCTTTTTCTTTTGCCTTTGCTGGTACAATCTGGGGTGTGCTGCTTCATCCAAATGTAGGAGTAATGTCCTATTATATAGAGCTGATTACCACACTTGAATTCAACTGGATCAACAATGGTCGTGCTGCATTTATTCTACTAATCATTGCCTCAAGCTGGAGAATGCTGGGCTATAATTTTATATTCTTTACTGCTGCTCTTCAGAATGTTTCTCCCACTCTATTGGAGGCTGCTGATATAGATGGAGCAAGTCCATTTACAAAATTCTGGAGAATTACTTTTCCGCTGATTTCACCGATAACTTTTTTCCTTTTAATAATGAATACCCTGCAGGTCTTCTTTTTAACCTTTGGTGTTGTTGATGTTTTAACACAGGGTGGTCCTGCAAGAGCAACTGATATTGTAACTTACAAGTTATTTAGAGATGCATTTTTGAGCATGAGAACGGGTTATGCCTCTGCTCAGTCTATCATTTTATTTGTATTTGTTGCTGTAATAACAATCTTTCAGTTTAAATATGCGGGAGAAAAAGTATTCTATCAGTAGCTTTAGTAATCTAAAGACAGTAGCTTTAGTAATCTAAAGATAATTTTTTATTTAATTTTTAAAGTATACAGGTATACTGCTCAAATATATTCTTTAATTATATTATGTGAGGAGTTTGGAAAATGAAGAGAAAAAAATCAACCACAATTTTCATGCATATATTTTTAATAATTTCAGTATTATTGATTTCATTTCCCATAATTTATGCCTTTATGGTAAGTACACTTAATATGAATGAAGTTTATTCTTCACCACCAAAACTTCAGATAGGAAATAATATAATCAATAATTATACTGCAGCCTGGCAGCAGGCAAATATGGGTAGACTTCTTTTAAACAGTGGATTTATCTCGATTGTAACAGCAGTAGGCAAAATTGCGCTTTCAATTTCGGCTGCCTTTGCCTTCGTCTATTTTGGGGATTTCCCAGGCAAAAACTTATTTTTCGTTATGATTTTAATTACACATATGCTGCCGCTTCCAATCAGAATTGTTCCGACATATCAGCTGATGGACAATTTGAACTGGCTTGACACCTATTATGCACTGACAATTCCCTTTTTTGCAAGTGCAACCGGTGTACTTCTCTTCCGGCAGTTTTATATGACCATCCCTGAATCACTACTTGAGGCGAGTTTAATAGATGGTATTACACCACTTCGTTTTCTCTGGTCGATACTTCTGCCCCTCTCAAAAAGTAATATTGTTGCCTTATTTACCATAGAATTTATCTGGGTCTGGAATCAGTATCTCTGGCCGCTGGTTGTTACCAATAGTGCCAAAGTCCGCGTTGTTCAGATAGGATTGAAAATGCTGATACCTTCGGATGCTCAGCCTGAATGGAATGTGGTTATGGCTGCTTTAATTATGGGTGTTATTCCACCACTTGTGGTTTATCTAACTTTACAAAAAAGCCTTGTAGAAGGTTTTGCACTTCAACAGGATAAATAATTTTTAATCAAAAGATATTATTTTACAAATCTTGAAAAGGAGGGGATAAGACCGCTGTATTTAAATCAATTTAACTTTTTCAGTGAAATCTTTAACTGGAGGTGATCTGCAAAAGACCGGGCTGGAGCTTAGATTGTCAGTCTACTTTTAAGCTTTGATTTAACTGTAATTTCTTTCGTTATTTTATCAAAAATAAGGAGGTGTTATCTTCATTTATTAATTTAAATGAGGAAAAATTTATGTTAAAAAAATCAATTATTATTTTAACTCTTTTCACTCTATTTATTTTTAGTGCCTGGACTGCTTCTGCACAGATAGAAATTGAATTCTGGCACGCAATGAGTGGTGGTCGTACAGCTGCCGTAGAAAGAATTGTTGACGGTTTTAATGCAGAACACCCTGATATCAATGTGACAGCTCAATTTACAGGAAGTTATGCAGAAACTCTAACCCAAGGTATTTCTGCAGTTAGGTCTGGAAATCCACCCCACATTATTCAGGTTTATGAAGTTGGTACTCAGACAATGCTTGATAGTGAAGCAATTGTGCCTGTATACGAAATTGTCGGTGATAAAATTGATTTTGGTAATGTAATTCAGCCAATTCTAAACTATTACAGTGTGGATGGAAAGCTCTACTCTATGCCTTTTAACTCTTCAACAGCAATGCTTTACTATAATAAAGATGCTTTAGCTGCAGCAGGTGTTGATTCACCTCCAACTACCTGGGCAGATGTTGAAGAAATCGGTCTAAAGTTAATAGAAAGTGGAGCAGCAAATCACGGCTTATCCTTTGGTTGGCCTGCCTGGATCTTAGAGCAGATGTTTGCTTATCACAACAGACCCTATGCTAATAATATGAATGGACGTGAAGGAAGAGCTTCCGAAGTTTACTTAGATAATGAATTTGGCCAACATGTAATGAGCACCTGGACTGACCTTGTTGAAAAAGATGTAATTGCTTATGGTGGACGTGAATATTCTGCAAATCAAGATTTTCTTGCCGGTGAAGTTGCAATGCTGATCCAATCTACATCATCATTAAGCTCAATTATGGATTCAGCTGATTTTGAAGTTGGTACAACATTCCTGCCCCGTTTTGAAGGTTATGGAATTGGTAACTCAGTTATCGGTGGAGCCTCTCTCTGGGTTATGCAGGGCCACAGTGATGAAGAATATGCTGCTGTAGTAGAATTCTTTGATTATCTAAGCAGCACAGATGTTACTATTCAGTGGCACAAAGATACAGGCTACTTTCCTTCCACAAATGCTGCAGTAAAACAGTTAATGGATAATCAGTGGTTCAGTGAAAAACCTAATTATTTAACAGCATTCCTGCAGGTATTAAGTGGAGTTCAATCTCCAGCTGCCAGTGGTGTACTCTTAGGTAACTTTGTAGAAATAAGGGATATTGTAGATACTGCAGTTGAAGAAGCATTTACTGGAGCTGCTTCTCCTGAGGAAGCTCTTGATAAGGCTGATCAGCAGGCAGATAATGTATTAGAGGACTATACAGAGCTCTTTGGTGAATAAGCTTAAAAATTTAATATTAAATGACTAAAACAGGAGGTATTATACCTCCTGTTTTTATTGTCTAAAATTGTAGGTACCAGGTACGTGTCATTTTTTGTCGAAGATTTCTTCTCTGAGTTTAAGTGCAGTTGGTGTTATGGCCAGTCCTCCCTTTGAAGTTTCTTTTAAACAGGAAGGAAGTTGATCACCAATTTCCGTCATCGCTATAATTATTTCATCAGCCGGAATTACACTTTTGATACCGGCAAGGGCCATCGTAGATGCTGAAAGTGCGTGTGATGCTGCTGCTGCATTTCTTTTTACACAGGGAACCTCTACCAGACCTGCAACTGGATCACAGACCAGACCGAGCATATTTTTTAAGGCAAGAGAAAAGGCATTGATCACCATCTCAGGTGTACCTCCTCTTAGCTCAACTGCGGCACCTGCAGCCATAGCTGAAGCAACTCCACATTCCGCCTGACATCCACCTGCAGCCCCGGCAAGTGTGGCTTTACGTGAGACCACATAACCAAGACCACCTGCTGTAAGCAGGCTTTTAATAATCTGCTCATCTCCGAGCTCCAATTTTTCAGCAAGGGCCAGCACAACCGCTGGAACTATTCCACTTGCACCAGCTGTCGGCCCAGCAACTATTTTTCCCATGCCAGCATTTACCTCTGAAACTGCAAGTGCATAGCTGATTACAGTATTATAGATGTTATCTTTCTCAATTGGGTTTGAATTTAGAAAGCTCTGCATTTTAAGAGCCTCATCACCAACCAGTCCACCACCACTTTCAATCTTATTATTGATTCCTCGCTCAACTGCATCTCTCATCACCTGGAGATTTTCCATCATCCTGCTTTCAATTTCAGAGCGGCTTAGTTCGCTTTCTTCCATTTCTACTTTAAGTACAATCTCCGAAATAGCTGTATTCTCTTTTTCTGCCAGGGAAAGCAGCTCTGCTGTAGATTTATATTCCATGAAAGTTCATCCTCTCTATAATGCAGGCAGATATCTGACCTGAAAAATATCTTTACTTCTGGACAGGCTCTCTATAACTTCGGGGCCAGGTTTCTGGTCAAGCTCGATAATACAGGAACCTATGTCTCCCTTTCGATTTCTATAAACCTGCATAAAGGCAATATTTATCTGATGATCACCAAGAATTGAGGTGATAATTGCCACCTCTCCAGGCCGGTCTTTGTGAAGTATCCAAAGTGTAGGCATTCTTCCCGTCAGCTTAACAGAGCTGCCGTTTATCTCTGTTACTTCGATACGTCCACCTCCAACTGAAGAGCCGATCATCTTTAATTCTTTAGTTTCTGCCTGATTATATAATTCAATCAGCACAGTATTGGGATGAACTTCTCTCAGCTTAACCTCTTCTATCGAATATTCCATATTTTCTTTTTCTGCCAGGACAAATGAATTTTTGAGCCGTTCATCATCGGGCAGAAATCCTAAAAGTCCACCAATTACAGCCCTATCGGTTCCGTGACCGGTGGCAGTATCAGCAAATGAACCGTGCAGTTTTACCACTGCCCTGTCAATTTTTTCTGCAAAGAGCAGACGAGCCATTCGGCCCAGTCTTGCTGCACCTGCTGTATGTGAACTCGAGGGTCCGATCATCGGTGGGCCCATTATTTCGAAAATACTCACTGCTCTTCAGCTCCTTTATATTTAATAAGCTTTCATCTTTTACTTACATTAAATTTCCTTTGTAATACTGTACAATTCCTGATTGAGGCATTTGCAGCATTTACTGACCTGAAGCCTTTTTATCCTGAAACTCTCTTACAAAGATCATATTTTCCATTTCATCAATTGCTTGATCAAGCTGATTATCAGGAGGTGTTTCACCTGCTTCAGCTGCTGCTTCAACTGCTTCCATGTCACGTTCTACTTTAATATCAGGCACAATTCCCTTTTCGTGAATATAATTTCCGTCTGGAGTATAATATCTAGCTGTGGTTAAACTTACAGCTGATCCATCTTTAAGTGGAATAACTGATTGAACTACCCCTTTACCAAAGCTTGTAGTTCCCATTAACTTTGCTCTATTATAATCCTGCATTGCTCCAGCAACTATCTCAGAAGCACTTGCTGAACCTTTATTAATCAAGATAATAAGTGGGATTTCTGTATCTGCATTAATCTCTTTATTTACCCTGAGTATTCTTTCCGTTTCATTTTTCTGGCGTATAGAAACAACTCTTCCTTTATCTAAAAATACGGAAGCTACGTCAACTGATTCATTGAGCAGCCCACCAGGATTATTCCTCAGATCGAGGATTATTCCCTTTGCTCCCTGATCTTTCAGTTCTTGAACTGCGGTTTCCAGCTTAGGGCCCACTTCTTCTATAAACTGGGCCAGACTGACATAACCGATCTCCTCCGTTTTCATCTCACTCTCAACATAAGGGACTTCAATATCTTCTCTTACTATTTCTACATCAAAGGGTTCGTTATCTCCCCGGTTAATTGTCAGTACAACTTCTGAACCTGGTTCACCACGCATCATATCAACAGCCTTCATCTGTGACATATCCGCAGTTTCCTTGCCATCAATTGCTGTAATGATATCTCCTGCTCTGAGGTCAGCTCTTTCTCCAGGTGTATTTTTAATCGGAGAAACTATTGTCAGCTTATTATCTCTTGTTGTAATTACAATGCCGATTCCACCATAATGGCCCTCATATTCAGTCTGCATTTCTTCATATTCCTCAGCATCCATATAATATGAGTAGCGGTCGACTTTATTCAACATTCCATCAATTGCACCCTCGATCAGGGTATCAAATTCAACATCTTCTACATAATAATTCTGCAGCAAATACATTATGTCCTGAAAAGCATTTGCTTTGGAATAATTTTGCTCATCTGTTTGGATTTCTTCCTGAACTCCACCACCAACCTGAGCAGCTGCAGTGCCCGTAAATACTGCTGCCAGTAAAAATAAAGCCAGTACAAAAAGTGTAAATTTATTTTCATTAAGTCGTCTTATTTTCCTTATCATCTTATCCACCTTAATCCTTTCTTTAATTAGTTATTTCTGTAAAACCTTCGCCAAGTACTTCATTTACATTACTTATGATAACAAAAGCCTCTTTGTCTATTTCTGTAATTGCTTTTTTCAGTTCGGAAATTTCTGTACGAGAAATTACACATAAGAGTACATCCTTTGCAGCTCCAGTATAACCACCCTTTGCTTCAAATCTTGTTGCACCACGATTGAGGTCATTGACAACCATCTCATTTATCTCATCAACCTTATCTGAAATAATGAGTACACCCTTTTTAAAGTGCAGACCTTCCTGTACTGTATCAATCGTGTTGGAAGTAATAAAGATGGTGACTGCAGCATAGAGGGCTACTTCTAAATTAAAAAATATTCCAGCAAGGGTAACAACTATTCCATCAGCGATTAAAAGGCCTTCTCCTACTGTTACACCTGTAAAATGATTGATCAGTGATGCTATTAAGTCAGTGCCCCCGGTAGTTCCGCGAGAACGAAATACTATTCCTAAACCAATACCAGATAATACTCCTCCATAAATTGAAGCAAGCAGCAGATCATCTGTTAAAGAAACCATATGGGGCTGCAGTAAATCGGTAAATATAGATAAGCTAAGAATTCCATAAATAGTCCTAAAACCAAAACTTGCTCCCATAATCTTTGTTCCTGCAAAAAAGAGGGGAATATTAATAGCTAGCATTGTTACTCCAATTGGAAATGAAGTTATGTAATAAAAAACTGTTGCCAGACCACTTATCCCTCCGGCAGCAATTCTATTTGGGACTAGAAAAACCGTCAGAGCAAGGGCGACAAATAAAGATCCTACTGTTATACCTATATAATCAATGACTGCTCTCTTATTCAATTATTACCCTCCCCATTAAGTTTATTATTTCATGATTGTCTTTTTATATATATAAAGAAATTAACAGATGATTTATTATTAATTCAAAAATTAAAGAAAATCTATAATTGTCGAAATTTATTGGTACCTGGTACATATCGAAATCTGTCGAGAATTATTGGTACCTGGTACGGAAAATTCCGCATCCTAAAAATATTTCGATTTGATCACAAGGTAAATGAACTTCGGTAAAAGCAGCATCCTGCCAAAACGAGAAGGCTCCTGAACTAAACGATAGAACCACTCAAGCCCAGCCTTCTGCATCCAAAGAGGTGCCCGCTCTACCTCACCTGCAATTACATCAAAACTACCACCAACAGTCACGGCAGCTTTGACATTGAGACCATCCAGATTCTTATCTAAAAAACGTTCCTGTAGTGGTACTCCCATCCCAACCAGCAGCAGATCTATACCTTTTTCATTTATTTCTGCAGTTACATTTTGCTGTAGTTCTTTATCTAAGTAGCCGTGATGATAGCCGGCAATATTTAAATTGGGATAGCGTTTTTTTAGTTCAGCGGCAGCTTTATCAACTATGCCGGGTTTGCTTCCTAAAAAATAAAAGCTGCAGTCTTCGTTTTCCAGCTGAGCAAAAAGTTCTGTGATTAGATCAAAACCCGCAACTCTCTCAGGCAATTTTTGGCCCATAATCTTTGAAGCAAGAATTACACCTGCTCCATCCGGAACTGCCAGATCTGCTGAATTTAAAATTCGGGCCAGCTCTGCATCTTCAGCTGCTGCTGCGAGCATCTCCGAATTTGGAGTTACTATTAGTGAAGGACCACCTTCACTCAACAGATTTTTGACACGCTCAACTGCACCCTGCATATCAAGTCTATCAATATTTACTTCTAAAATTTTTAGTAGATCTCTCAAAGTGAGACCTCCTCAAACATCAGATCAGCAAATTTTTCTGCCTCACTTTTTTTGCTCAAAACAAAATCTTTAAGTTTTTTACGGATTGTATATCTTTCAGAATGCAGCTCTGCAATTTTTTCATCTATCAGCTCTGCTGTGATATCTTCAAGCTTGATCAGCGGCAGATAATCTAGTTCTTCCATCAGTCCTTCAATTTTAGGATCATAGCTTAAAGCAAGTGATGGAATTTGATTTAAAAGTGCAAATATCAAGCTGTGCAGTCTGACTCCAACAAAGAGGTCAAGCTGTGAAAAAGATTTTAAGGCTTTTTCTGGCTCATGACTCAGTTCAACCAGCTCAGTTTCTGCAGTTAGGAATTTCTGCAGCTTTTGAGCAGTTTTTTCATCTGAACCTTTATGCATCGGCAGCAGCACAAATTTACACTTATATCTTTCTGCATAGCTGTTCAGACCTTTAGCTAATTCTTCAATATAATCTGCAGACCAGGGACGAACAGAAACTCCGATATTGATTTCACCCTTTATCTTCTGTCTGACCACATTGACCATATTATAGAGGGCAAATACGGGATCAGTTGTTAGTTTTACCTCTTTTTTTACACCGATTTCTTTGAGCAGCTCTTTAGAAGCCTGATCACGTACACCCAAAAAGTCGAATCTATTTAAACTGAAAGCTGTCAGCCAGTGGGACCATTTTTTCTTTAGTGGGCCCACTCCCTGCGCATAAAAGGCAGTTTTTAAACCCTGCAGTTTAGCAAACCAGAAAATAGCGAGATAATATGGTACAGAGAGGCTCCCTGTGATATCCTGGAGAAGACTCCCTCCCCCACTGATAAAAAGATCTGCTTCTGCAAAAGCATGGCTTATCTGAATCAGTGAATTCCTGCTGACAGCATTTACTCCATATCTGGCAGCAGTCTTTTCTGGTGAAGCCGACAGGACTGTCAGTTCAAGCTCTTTATTCCTTTTTTTGAGCAGAGAAATTATCCCTGCAAGTACAGCTTCATCACCTAAATTTTCAAAACCATAGTAACCGGAAATCACAATCTTTTTCATTATAGCAGCTCCAATTTCAGTCAATAATTTATATCTGTATTCAAAAATTCTATTATAAAAATGTTATTCAGCATAAATCTTTTAATTGACTTTAAATAAATATGTTAAAGTATATATTCTTCTCAACATTTTGAGCAACATTTGGATTAAATTATTCAGCTAAAATTATCATGTTTTGATAAAAATTAAGCCAAATAATACTTCCTATATAGATATTCAAGCAGTTCATAACCGAGTATAAATACAGCTCCCAGAATTAAGCCCAACCAGTAAGAGTGAAAAGTCCGCAAAATTGAAATGAGCAGAGGTGTATGCAGATGAGAAAAGGTATTCACTGCTGTAATCACACCTACTGAGGCAAGCATCAGAAGTGGATAAAAATATAATTTTTTGCGCTTAATAACAGCCAGCCAGAGTGTTAACATAAAGAGCGGATGGCCGATCAAAAATTCTTTAAAACGAGGCCGAACATATAATATTTTTTCGAGCAGACTGCGCACAAGCATCTCCCAGTTTGGTACTGGCAGCAGAGGAAAGTTTCCTGTTCTCCCGATATAGACCACTGCGATGAATGCCAGTCCACCTGCTAAAATAATATGTTTTACCTTTACTGCGGTTTCTAAAAATTCTGGTATTGAATTCTTAAGCTTATCTCCACCCAGCTGCAGCAGATAATAGATAGAAATCAAAATTAATGGCAGCAGAAATGCTGCTTTCACCCCTCTAAACTGCTCCAGTTTAAAGATGAAGTCACTTGTATTCAAGGAAGCACTGACAAAAATACCTCCCATAAAAGCTGTAAAAACTGCGGCACTAAAATTAGCTGTCAGATAAAGTGATGCCTTTAATACTCCTGCTTCTTCTTTAATCTCTTCTCCTCCTGATTTTTTATCCAGAATAAAGGCAATAACAGCAAGACTTGGAATAATAACCGCTGCACCAAAAGCAGTAATCTGCCTTAAGAGAATAATCCTGCCGCTCTGCAGGAGAAGAAAGGCTGTACCAGCTGAAAAAACAAAAAAGATATTCATTAATTTAGCATAATTAAAAGCACTGAAGTAATTTAAAAGCAGTATTCCGGCTGCTGTTACTCCCAGAAGGGCTGCCAGCAGGCTGAAGAGCGAACCGCTAAAATATGGAAGTGCTTCTGCATCACCAATCACAAAATTCTCCGCATTTAAATTATCTTTTAAAGAATCAAGTAGAGCTAGATTTCTCTGCAGAAGATCATTACCTTCTAAATAAGGTTTATGATAAATAACTCTTACACTTCTCTCCCTAACTGCCCGTAGATAGCGGTCAACTATCAGCTGAGGTGATGCTTTTTCTACCTCTTCCTGCTGCATACTGTGTGTTCTTAAGATATTTAGATCAATCAGATCAGCAAGTTTTTTAGCACCAGACTGATCTGCGATAAATGCTTCGATATAACCAAAGAGAAGCTTGTTTTCTCTAATAATCTCTGCGGTCTTCTCGAGCTCAGCAGGAAAACCAGTAATTTCTTCACCATCAAAAATAAGCATATCTGGAGTAAGTAGGGCAAGATTATTTTCAAGTACAGAAAGTGAATTGAGATCATTACCACTCCTGTAAATAATATCGAGGCCTGCAGATTCTGCTTCTGCTGCAAATTCTGCATCATAACCGATATTTAAATCTTCTAAACTATCATGCCAGTTTTGAAAATATATAAAATAAAAATCTCCTGCTCTAAATGTCCTGGCAGCATATTCTGCATTTAGTACAGGAGCAAGATTATCAAACTGTTCAATTAAAGAATCGGAAAGAACCGCAAAGAGGGCTTCACCGGCAAGTCTATTCGTTTCGACATTCTCTTCTTCGAGCTCTCTACGTAGGTCTTCACCGGCAAGTGCCAGATCAATTCCTTCCAGCCGTTTTAAGCTTCCTTCTTCCAGAAAGTCTTCTATATTTTTTTGATAGACAGCAGCACCACTCAGTCCGCTTTTTTTCAAATCACTGAGCTCTAGCTGAGGCTCAAGTGATTTTAGCTGCTGATATGCTTCACCATCAATTACTATTTCTACCTGATTGGAGCTGTCAATTTCACTTACCCTGACTGTCAGGCCCCAGCCGGCAGCAATAAAACTGATGATAATTATTAAAGCAAGTACCTTTTTCAATATATTCACCTATTTCAATAAAAATTATAATTTAGTTCATAATTTGCATTTTTGATTTGATCTCAATAGAATAACCTAATACATCCACTGCAGTTTAACTGTTTTAAAGGGCTTACCGCCTTGATTTATATTTCAAATATTCTTCGATAAATTCGTCTAGATAACCATCCATCACCTTATCAATATTACCTTCTTCAAAATTAGTACGGTGATCTTTGATCATATTGTACGGATGGAAAACATAGGAGCGGATCTGACTTCCCCAGGCGATCTCTTTGTGCTCTCCACTTAATTCATCTATCTTTTCCGCCTGAGCTTCTTCTTTTAATTCGATCAGTTTTGATTTCAAAATTTTCATTGCCATCTCTTTATTCTTATGCTGTGAGCGCTGATTTTGACACTGAACAACAACACCTGTCGGCTGATGGGTTATCCGCACAGCAGAATCGGTTTTATTTACATGCTGTCCACCTGCCCCACTGGCCCGATAGGTATCAATTTTTAGATCTTTTTCGTCAATATCAACTTCAATGTCATCATCAAGTTCCGGCATTACATCAACCGAGGCAAAAGAGGTATGCCTTCTACCCGAAGAATCAAAGGGAGAGATTCTGACAAGTCTGTGAACTCCTCTTTCTCCTTTTAAATACCCATAGGCATAATCACCTGAAATAAGCAGGGTTACACTTTTTACCCCGGCTTCATCTCCGGCAGAAAAATCGAGAGTATCAATTTGATAGCCATTTCCTTCAGCCCAGCGGCTATACATCCTGAGCAGCATTTCTGCCCAATCCTGAGATTCTGTACCACCTGCACCTGGATGAATGGCCAGGATTGCATTGTGATCATCATAAGGTTCATTCAATCTGAGCTTTAATTCTAATTTCTCAAGAGATTTTTCTAGTTCAGAAAAAGTAACTGTCAGCTCTTCTTTTAAATTTTCGTCTTCCTCTTCTGCAAGCTCCATATATACTTCTGCATCATCAAATTTCTCTTCAAGTTCGGATATTACCTTAAGCCTTTTTTTGATCTGATCAAGCCGTCTCGATTTTTTTCGGGCATTTTCTTTGTCATCCCAGAATCCATTTTTGGACATTTCTGCCTCTATAGATTTTTTCTCCGAGCTGAGTGCTTCCCGGTCAAAGTAAATCACTCAGTTCATCAAATCTGCTTTTTAATTCTTCAAATCTATCTTCAAAATTATTACTCATCATTTATCATCTCCCACAACATTTTTTATATTTTTTACCGCTGCCGCAGGGACAGGGATCATTGCGTCCCGGTTCTTCATCTTTAACAACAGTGTTCTGACCGATACTTCCATCACCAGATCTATTTGAGGAACCACCTGATTTAGAAGATCCTTCAAGTGCAGATTCAGGTGAAGAATAACTGAGCTGTCTTCTGTTGATCTGTTCTGCGGTAGCTTCTTTTCTCTCCCTCATTTCAACCTTGAAGGCGGTTTCTACTATGTCTTCTCTGATAGAAGCAGTTAACTCATTGAACATATCAAATGACTCAAATTTATATTCTGTCAGCGGATCTTTCTGTCCATAAGCACGCAGTCCAATTCCCTGCCGCAGCTGATCCATGTTATCAAGGTGATTCATCCACTTGCGGTCGATAACCCGCAGTGAGAGGAATTTAATTATCTTATTGAAGTGCTCTGAATCTACCTCTTCACGTTTTTCCTGATAAGAAGCAAGTGAGTCGAGTATGATTTCTTCTTTGATTTCTGCTTTAGATTTACCGATCAAACCCTCTTCTTTGACATTTTTGGCAAGACCGATACCGTGCAGGTATTCGAGCATGGCCTCAAGGTCCCACTCATCTGGATGAAGATCATCAGACATGAACATCTCCAGTACATCATCCAGCAGTTTTTCGAGCATACCTGTAATTTTAGCTTCCAGCTCATCACTTTTGAGCAGGGTTTTGCGCT
Source organism: uncultured Halanaerobium sp. (assembly GCA_964649895.1). Taxonomy (GTDB): domain Bacteria; phylum Bacillota; class Halanaerobiia; order Halanaerobiales; family Halanaerobiaceae; genus Halanaerobium. Next base: position 11,030 of record CAZYRX010000021.1, on the reverse strand, counting down.
GTTCATAAATTACTTCACGCTGTTTGTTGAGTATATCATCATATTCTAAGATTGCTTTTCTGATATCGAAGTTGCGTGATTCAACCTTCTGTTGGGCTCTCTCGATAGAATTAGAAATCAGCTTGTGCTCAACTGGCTGGTCTTCTTCAACACCTAGTTTATCAAGTATGCCGTTAATTTTATCTGAGCCAAAGAGGCGCAGCAGATCATCTTCTAAGGAAACATAAAATTGTGATGAACCAGGGTCTCCCTGACGACCTGAACGTCCCCGCAGCTGGTTGTCGATTCTACGGCTTTCGTGTCTTTCTGTACCAAGTACATGCAGTCCTCCGAGATCAGTTACCCCTTCTCCAAGCACGATATCTGTTCCACGACCGGCCATATTTGTTGCTATTGTAACACTTTTTTTCTGGCCTGCATCTTTGATAATATCTGCTTCACGCTCATGGTTTTTAGCATTAAGCACCTCATGGGGAACATTTTCTCTCTTCAGTTCTCTGCTTAAAGTTTCTGAGTTTTCTATGTCAGCTGTACCTACAAGTACAGGCTGACCCTTTTTATATAGTCTTTCGATTTCTTCTATAACCCAATTATATTTTGCCTCTCTATTTGTAAAGACAAGATCAGGCATGTCTTCTCTGATCATCGGTTCATTTGTCGGTACTACCACAACAGGCATATCATAAATTTTGATAAATTCTTCTTCCTCTGTTTTTGCTGTACCTGTCATTCCTGATAATTTGTTATACATTCTGAAATAGTTCTGCAGGGTAATTTTAGCAAAGGTCTGAGAACCTTTTTTAACTTCTACCCCTTCTTTTGCTTCAATCGCCTGATGAAGTCCCTCACTGTAGCGGCGGCCTTCCATCACCCGGCCTGTAAATTCATCAACTATTTTTACCATACCATCTTTGACAATATAATCTCTGTCTTTTTTCATCAGTGTATGAGCCTTTAAGGCCTGATTGAGCTGATGATTTAGCTCAAAGTTTTCCTGATCATAGAGATTATCAACATTCAGCCGACGCTCCGCTTTTTCTACACCTTTTTCGGTTAGTGTAACTAGCTTGTTTTTTTCATCGACTTCATAGTCTTCTTCTTTTTTTAACCTGGGAATGACTCGATTGAATTTGCGGTAATCTGAGGCTTTTTCCTGAACTGGCCCGGATATAATGAGGGGGGTTCTTGCTTCATCAATCAAAATACTGTCGACCTCATCCAGGATGGCAAAGTGGTGTTCTCGCTGTACTAAATCTTCCTCTTTATATGCCATATTGTCACGAAGGTAGTCAAAACCAAATTCATTATTTGTACCATAGGTAATATCACAGTTATATGCTTCTCTTCTTTCGGCTGGACTCATCCCACTTAGAATAACTCCGACCGAGAGCCCGAGAAAACGATAGATCTGGCCCATCCATTCACTATCTCTTTCGGCAAGGTAATCATTAACTGTAACAACATGTACACCTTTATCTGTCAGGGCATTTAGATAAACGGGCAGGGTTGCAGCAAGTGTTTTACCTTCACCTGTTTTCATTTCCGCAATCTTTCCCTGGTGGAGGACAATACCACCCATAAGCTGAACATCATAGTGGCGGAAACCTTCTTCGGTCGATCGCTGGGCCGCTTCTCTAACTACTGCAAAAGTCTCCGGCAGCAGCTCATCAAGTGTTTCTCCATCTTCTTTATGTCTCTTTTTAAATTCTTCTGTTTTAGCTTTCAATTCCTGATCACTCAAAGCCTGCATTTCAGGCTCAAGTGCATTGATTTCTTCGACAAGTGGTTCTAATTTTTCAAGTTCTTTTTCATTTGGATCTTTAAAAAAGCTCTTGAGGAACTCAAACATTTAATCTTCCTCCTAATATTATATACTTGCTGAAATTAAAAATTAATCACCATTTGAACACTAATAAAATTTCAAGTCTATTTTCAGCATTAAAGTAACTGTCTTTTTTCTCTTCTACAATCAAAGCCATTATATCATCTTAAACCTTAAAACTCAATTGAAAGCACTGCTGCAGAGATTAGAATTAGATTAGTTTATAAAAATGAAAAATCCCGACAGATTTCAGCCTGCCGGGTTAATTATCAATCCAGAAAATCATCTTTGTCTTCTTCTAATGTCCGCATGATATCAACATATTTTTTGGCAATATTAAAATATTCACCGCGCTGCCTCTCTCTAAAGATACTGCTCTGTTTGAAACTCACATACTGTTCTTCAGCCAGCTTATATATTCTCATCAGATTCCACTGCCAATCAAAAGGTATACCTTCTTCCTGTTCAAAGATCAATTCTCCGTTTATAATTTCTTTGACAGGATATTTTGTGTGGTTAAATGGCTCCACCTGCTCATCACTGTTGTATGTTATATAGCTTTTTAATTTTTCTTCATTTTCAGCTAAGATTACTTCTAATTCTCTGTATGCTGCCGGTTTTACTTCAGCATGAAAGATCGCCTGCTCATAATTGTGGTTGTAATAATCGAGTAGAATTCGCATCTTCAAATAAATATATTCTTTGAGATCTGAATACCTGCCCTTTACTTTCTGGACCGGATAGTGTTTGGCAGTTTCTTCACCAGCTTCATTTTTGCTGATCAGAAAGAGATCACCTGCCACTACTTTTTTATCTGCCGCTTCAATGCTTATCTTTTTTCTGATCGCTTTATCACCTAGAACTGAAGCTAAATCCGCCTCTCCAGCTGCAGTATTTTCCACCTGATAAATATTTGTTTTTTTCAATAAGTCCATGAACACCACTCCTCAAAAATATCGTATCATAAGTCTGCAGTTCTGCCGCTTAAGTGGATTACAATTTTGTTGAATAGATTTTTAAAACAATGAAAATAATGAAAATTGCACTTAAGAATACTAAAAGCCATTCTAGATAACTATAATAGCTGCTGTAAAAAGTTATTTTATCATTCAAGTCTGCACGCAGATTATGATAAAGCTGATTATCTGCTGTTTTAAGATAGCGGCCTGAAGGATAAATTATGCCGTCATGGGCCTGATTACCGGCCTTAATTACCGATCGCCTTGTTTCTACAGCTCTCAGCACCGCATTATTCCACATCATATTATTTAATACCCTGTCATTTCTGTACCAGCCTTCATTTGTCTGATTAACAATAAAGTCTGTTTCTCCTATTTTTTGCACTGCAAAATCCGTATATAGTATCTCCGAACAGATCATCGTTTTCCAGCTAATGTCTTCTGTACTAAAAATTTTAATCTCTTCTCCAGCTTTTAGTGAATTAAAAGAATAGCTGTTAAAGGTAATCTCACTTAAAATATTTTCGAATGGAAAAATTTCGCCAAAATAGACGAGCCTGTTTTTATCATATCTCCCTATGATATCTCCAGAGGTAGAAATCAAAAAGCTGCTGTTGTATTTACCCTGAGCTTCTTCCCGCACTGCCATTGAACCGATCTGCAGGGGAACATCAAAGCGAACTGCTGTCTGCCGCAGAAAATCTTCGCTGCGTCTGTCTTGAGTAATATCAAAGGTGATATTTGTTTCTGGAGCAAAGATGATTCTGCTCTCCTGCAGTTCAGCTGCAGCAGCAAGTGTTTTTTCTGTATTGCTGTTGATATTATTACTGCGCCATTTTTCCTGCTGGGGAATATTGGTCGTGATAATTCCCAGTTCAGTTTCTTCAGTTATTAGTGGAGTTATGTATTTGCTTAAAAAACTCGGCGGAATTGATTTCTGTTCAGATGTATTATTTAAATCATTATAATTTTCAGCCTGCATTTCCGGCCGAGAAGGTGACTGATATTTGATCAAAGCATATTCTCCATAGCTAAAAATCAGTAAGAAAAGCAGCATTAAAGCTGTTATGTAAATATATTTTCCTTTCCGCTTGCTTAATATTTGATAGAATATACCATTAACAAAAACCAGCAGAAATGTAAGAAGCCAGATTCCTCCTAAATCAGCCAGCTGGATGAATCTCAAAAATTCAGCTTGAGCTTCAGCTAAAAAACCGATCGAAAAAAAGTGCAGCAGCTTGTACCTTAAGAAAGTAAAAATCAGCCAGGCAGCAGAAAAATACAGCGGTCTCAGCTCAGCAAATGCAGAAAAGTAGAGCTTAAAAAAGACTGCATAAATCAGGGCGAGCAGTGAAAAAAGCAGAAAGAGTATCATAAAAATGATAAAAAAATTGAGGTTGGTATATAAATAAATAGAATGGTATAAAAACTTAGCCGCTAAAGCTGTGTAAAAAAGTCCGAAAACCCAGCCTTTAAAAAAGATTCGGTTGTTTGAGATATAGCTTTTCATATCAAAAAACAGGGAAAGAAAGTCCTTTTTCCTAGAGGATAATCTCAGCTTCTGTCTGGTATCAAGGCTCTGCTCAAAAACAAAAAATAGAGGCAGAAAACCGACCCAGGAAAACAGATATAAGCCGGGAAAATAATTTGCTGTATTCAACAAACAGGCTGATAATATTATTAATAAATAACTCATCTAATTGCTCCTCTTAAAGTTTTTGGTACCAGGTACATAAGGCTTTTTGTAGAAATTTGTTAGTACCAGGTACCTACAAATTTATACAAATCTCTCACCTAAAATACCATCCTGATCTGAACATTACCTTCAGCTGTATAGCCTTCTCCACCTTCACTTAGGTCAAATACGGCCTTATCACTTTTGATCCAGTCATCATCTTCTTCTATTTCTACATTACCGCTTAGTTCAAGTTTTTCAGTGCTGCCGTCATATTCAGCATTATCTCCTTTAAATATTTGCTGATCATAATCAATGACCACTTGCTTTTCAGCAGTAAATGAACTGTTCTCTCCATAAATCTTTAAATATCCGCTTTTTAATATCATATTCTTATTTTCAGCTGAGAGCTTATAGTTAAGCCTCACATTTTCTTCAAAAATATATTCATCAGCTTTTAAAAAAGCTGTTAAAATATCAGAGGTGACCCTGCCATCTGGATATTCCAGCTCAATATTTTCTTCTAAAAACATTTTCTGTTCTTCTCTAAACAGCTCGCCCCGTTCTGATTTAATTACTGTATCTTCACGCCGGATTTCTAAACCTCCACTGAGCAGTGTTTTATCTTCTTGATAATCAAGACTCTCTGCATTTATGTAAACGGTCTGCTGCTCAGCTTCAGCTGCACCTTCTTCCTGAGCAGAAACAGCACATGAAATCACTGCCAATAATATTAGAATACTGATTACTATTAAAGTTCTTTTAAACATAGCTTCCTCCTTAATCTTCTTCCAGCATTTCTTCTATACCCAGATCGAATAAGAGATCGTCCTCTGTTCTGCTGAATCCGATCTTCTGGGCTGGAAAGAGATTGATTGAATACTGAATTGTATATTCTCCTTCGATATAGTCATAGCTGAAGGCCAGCTCTCGACAGTGAAAATTCTTTTTAAGCTGGATATTTGCTTCTCTGATGCTGTCCTCATAATCATAGTTAAGGCTCAAATTACTTTCTAGGTACCAGCCGTAATCACCTTCAAGCTGATAGATAAACTGATTGTCAAGCCTTTCCAGATAAGAATCATTTAGATCATACTGCAGACCCAATTTGTGAACAAAGCGTTTTTGATCATCATAGACACTTTTAATAATCAGATTTTCCGAAAATAGCTTATCATTTAAATCATATTCTGTACCCAGGCTGAGCTTCCAGTGCTCAAGTGGAAAATAATCGATAAATGTCCTCAGGGGTTCGTATTCTTGCTCCAGAAAGTCATAACCAGAATTAATATCGAGATCGAATTTTTTATGCAAATTATAGCGCAAACTGCTCTCCAATAGCTGCTTTTCCTCTCCTTGATCAAAGGCAAAGGGACTCTCATACCAGTATTCATCATATTGATAAAAGTTCACTACTTGTAAGTTTTCAAATAAATTATTTATCAGTCTAAAATCATTTTCTAAAATATAGTGATTCTGAAAAAAATCCTTATCCTTTTCTCGATAAGAATTTGCATAAAAAGTATGATTATGGTGCAGATAATTTCTTTTGAATAAAGAAAAGATATCCCTATAATTTACCTCACCCCGCAGCCGGTGGGCATTAGTTTTACTTCGTTCTTCATAATAATTTCCGTAACTTGCTGAGTAGTTAAAATTTCCTGCTGGAAAATAATCAATTTTGAGTTCCGGTTCTCTAGAGAACACCACCTTATCCTCATCTTCTTCTGAAAAGCCAGGTGCATATCGCTCCCATAAAATTTCCACTGCTGTATTCTGATAACGCTTATTTAAAGAAACTTCTCCTCCCTGTCTATTCAGAAGAGCTTCACCAGGCTCATCTTTTTCTCCGTCATAATAATTCAAGTCAAGATTCCAACTGTTAGCAAAGGTATAGTTAAAATCAAGCCTCCTATTTTCCTCCTTGGAGAGTCCATCTTCGGGGTCCCTCTCAAAATCGATATCATAATTAAACCTGTAATTCAACCCGCTCAGTATCTCATCTCGTTGATAAAATTTAAAATTGTAATCTTCATCATCTCTGTAGTCAGAATCGAAATAATTTACTCCATCATAATCAAGCTTGCTGTATGTATAGCGGTCATCAGTCCTGCTGTTCAGCGATAGGAAGGACTCGATTTCCTCTTTGTCATCATAATCCTGATAAAGATAAGAAAATTCTTCATCCCAATTCTCAGCTGAATATTGATGAAATAATTCTGCCTCCCAGTTGAAAAGTCCATAAAGGTCGGTTTTGTTCTGCTGAGTATAATAGTAGAGATATGCCTGTTGATTATCACTGTTAAGAAAATATTGTTTGATACCACCTGCACTACCTGAGATTGTGTAGTGGTCTAAATATATATTTCCAGGCAGATCAAATCTGTTATTATAAAAATACTTTGTTTTAACAAACCAGCCTCTCCGCTCATGGTAGCCAAATGAAGGAAAAAAATTCTGCTGCTCACGGTCAAGTGAGATATATAAATAGGGCCAGTAGAAAAGCGGAAGTTTTCCATTTAGCTCCCTGAAGCTGACATTATACATTTCCAGATAATCACCTGGATAAATATTAACTTTTTCTGCATTGAAAAAGTAATGGGGATTATCAAAATCACATCCGGAAATAATACCCGGCCTGAGTTTGACTTCTTCGGCCTGTCTGCTCAAATCAGCTTCTCTTTCAGCATCTTCTTTTAAAATAATATTGATATTATCTGATTTAACATAAAATTTACCGAAATTACCGCTGATATCACCACTGATCTCAAGCAGATTTTCTGATTGATTGTAAATTAGATTTTTAGCCTCCAAATTCATAACTTCGGCCTTAACACTAAATGGTGAAATAATTAAAAAAAATATCAGAAAACAGAATGCAAAAATTGAAGAAAATCTATTGATTATTTTCTGCCATGACTCCCTCCAAATCAAGAGCATGATACCGATAATAAAAAATATTAGATTTGGCAGCCAGGCTGCTGTGATTGGTGATAAGACTTCATTTCTACCAAAAGATCTGCTGAAAGAAAGGATAACATAATAGAAAAAGATTATGAAAACAGTTAAAATTAGATTCCAGATCCTGCTCTCTTTACCGCTCAAACTGAGAGGAACACTGATCAATATAAAGATGAGGGCGGTAAATGGTTCTGCCAATTTAAGATGATAATCAACAAGCAGGGAATTAACCTTGATCCCACTGTCCTGAAAAAGCTTGATCCGGGAGGAAAGCTCTTTTCTGCTCATCTCTGAAGTTGTTTTCTGAGTTCCCGAAATCTCCCTTATATCTTCAGCTAATTGAATTTGCATGTTTTCGAACCGGCTCTGCAGAATAATTTTTCCGTTTTCATTATACTGATGAATAATCCCCTGATTTAAAATCCAGATATTTTCATCAATACTACCTTCTTCTGCTGTAATTACCTCAGGAAAGTTTTCTGACTCTTTTAAATCATAGATGACAATATCATGCAGCTCTTCTCTCTGCTGATCATAACTTTTTACATAAAAAAGTCTGCCTTGAGGGCCTTTAAAAAACACCTCTTCTTCTGGATTAGGAACAGCTTCTTTTAATATTGTCTTCCTAACTATATTGCGTGATCTGTGGTTGGCCCAAGGTACAATATTTTCATTGAGGAAAAATGTCAGACCGCTTATCAAAAGACCGAGTATAAAAAGAGGAATCATCAGACGGTAGATGCTTATTCCACCCATTCTTAAAGCAGTTATCTCATTTTCTCTGTTCAAACGGCCGACCGCTGTCATTGCTGCAAATAAAACTGCAATCGGAAATGTTTCTACAATTACCCCAGGCAGCCTGTAAAACAGCAGCTGGGCCACTAACTTTACAGGCACTTCCTTTACAATAATCAAATCAGCCAGCTGAAAAAAATAATTGCCGACCAAAATGATAGTTATTATAAATACACCCATTATAAAGGGGTAAGCTACTTCTTTAATAATATATTTATCTATTAATTTAATCAGCATTAATTTAACCTCACTCTAAACCAGAGTCTGAATTAAATCTAAATTATTATAGTCGATAGAAAAACGCAGCAAAATTATTCGAAAATCTTTAGAAGATTTCGTATCTCCTGAGCAGGACTTACAAAAAATATCCTTTCTCTGCTTGGTATTTCTTTTTCTAAAGCCTTAATTTCAACTTCTAAAAAATATACTCCAGCTCTAAAATGATGGGCAGCAATTTTCTCTTGAAAGCCTTTAATCTTCTCTGCTTCAATAGTAATTTTTTTAAATGCCTGAGTAAACATTTTATCTTCTGACCAGGTATAAATAACTTCTTTCTGCCAATTTTTAATATATATTTCGTAGATCTGACCTGAGCTGAAATTCAAGACAACATCATCCCCGCCCCTGTTGATAAGTTCTATATCAACTCCTAGTTCTTCATTAGATTTGACTATCAGATCGCTTAATTCAACTTCAAGCTTCAATTCTGAGTTATCAGCTTCTGTATCTGCCGCATAAACTGGACAACTAAGAAATATTAATATGAAAAAGATGATGAGCAATTTTTTAAGCATTATATTAAAACCCCACTTTCTTGGAATTAATTAATCAACAAAGTTAAATCCTTTTCTATAATGTCTCCGATCTCAAAATCTATGCTTTCACTTTCCTGAATATAGTCACCATCATTGATTATCTCATCATGATTACTGTCGATCCAGGCAAAAAGCGAGTATTTTTCAGGTGGAATATCTCCAAAAATATAGCTGCCACCCTTAAGAGATAGAGTAGTTTCTTTTTCTATATCAAAGCTATCACCTCTACGGCTGCCTAGTATAACCCGAATCTTATTTACATTTCTTAAAGCAAAATTGGCATTTACAAGTCCATAGCCATATTCACTGCTGAATTCAGAAATCCCCGGGTGCACTGCTGTCTGCTGAAGTCTTTCTCTTACCAGCTCAGTAGTGCTGATGCTGTTTTTATCAAAAGAAGGTTCTAGAGATAGCAGCAGAGCAGTCATACCTGCTACATGTGGAGCTGCCATAGAAGTACCCTGCATATATTTATATAAATCTCCTAAATCAACTGGAAAAGTGCTTAAAATACCATTGCTGCTGTCTCCACCTGGTGCCATAAAATCGAGCTGGCTGCCGGTATTTGAATATGAAGCCCTGCTGCCGCTGCTGTTTACAGCTCCAACCGCAATTACATTCTCATAAGCAGCAGGATAATTTATTCCATAACTATTGTTCCCAGCCGCTGCTACAAGGACAATCCCCTTTTCTGCTGCCTGATTAACTGCATCTTCGAGCAGCTGAGAATAGCCCCCTCCACCTAAAGACAGATTGATAATATCAACAGGCTCAGGATTATCTATTTCCTTATGTAATCCAGCTGCATATAATATTGCATCTGCCACAGAGAAATTAGAACCTCCACCATCATCTTCAAGAGCTTTTACTGGTAATATTTCTCCAGCCCAGCTAACTCCAGCAACTCCCTGATTATTATCAGTTAAAGCAGCAATTATGCCTGCAACATGGGTCCCGTGTCCATAATTATCTTTCATTTCATCAATTGTAAAATTATATGCATTCTCAATATCTATTCTTCCTGATAGATCAGGATGATCTGCATCAACTCCTGTATCAATCACAGCTATACGGATACTTCTGTCACCTGTTTCTTGATTCCAGCCATAGTTTAGGTCTATCATATCTAATCCCCACTGCTTGTCATAATATCTATCATTGGGAACAATACTTTCAGCAGCATATAGCTTATAATTTGGCTCCATATATCTAATCTTGCCCGAACGCTCAAGACCCCTTCTAAACTTGGCGTTATCTGAAGGAACTTCTGCCAGTACAGCATTTAAAGAGCTTAAGTGTTTTTTAAAGCTGGCCCCATTATTTTTAATTAACTTCTCCCGTTCTTTTTTTGCTGTATTCTTTTCAAATACAATAATCATCTCATTCCCCACACTCTGAGTACTCATTGGAGCAGAACTAATTTGTACGGAATCATCTGAAGTAGAAAGACTACTGCCTGAACTGTAAGCAAAAGCAAAATCAGTTATTACATTTCCGGAAATAGAAACTGCCTTATCTGTTAATATTATTTCCAAAGTAATCTCATCTGTTCCGAGTTCATCAAGATGATAGAAACCTTTAAAAAAATATGAATCTGCAGTCTGACTATCATAATTCTCAGGGACTTCCCAGGCAAGGTCAAGAGTTTGAGTGCTTCCATCACTGAGTTCTACCTCGGTTGTCTGCGGAAGATAATCTTCTATGATCTCCTGGCTAGATGTTCCGAGAGCTGCATAGATAGGGATTGAAGTGTCAAAAGCTGTTGAAGTTATTACTGTCTCTTCAGTACTGCTACCACCACCAGATCCACTGCTGCAGCCGGCTAGATTTAATCCCAACAAAATAATGATGATCAGTATTATTATTTTTTCAAAATATTTTGATTTTATTTTCATTTTTGCTCCTTAAATTGCTTTATGTAATAGTTTGTTTAGAGTTATTAAAAATTCATTTACATATTATGATAATTATAACATGAAATTAATAAGCTTATCAATTTACTG